>JBOHSJ010000196.1:0-7093 GCA_050733035.1 Gemmatimonadales bacterium
CTCGTACACAGGCCATCTGGTCATGGGTGGGACGGTGAATCCCCATTTGCTCCTGGGTGGGGAAACCATCGCGTGGACGAAGAGTGAAGGCAGTACCACCGTGACGGCGGGGAACGTGTCGCTCGCCGCGCACTATTATCCGCAGCCCGCCGGCGGTCTCTTCTTGAGCGCCGGGATCGGGTTCTCGCGGGCCGAGGTCAGCGGCGGCGGGTCCAGCACCGGTGAGACGGGACCCGGATTCACGGTCGGCGCCGGCTACGACCTTCGGGTCGGTACGAATGTCTCGATCACCCCGGTGGGGAACTTCGTCTATGGGCACCCCACCGATGGGTTCAGCCACAACTTCTTCCAGTTTGGAGTGGGCGTCACGTTCCATTGATCTGGCGGAACGGGAAACGACGAGCGACCGTTTCGGCCGGTGACTACCGAGTTGAAACGGTCGTTTCGTCTTGTAGGGATAGGATTACAACACGTAAGGGTCGTCGCTCATTGACGAGTGCATGAGCCGGCTCTAGTTCTATCGTGCGCCCGAGTCAGAAAATCGGCCGGCGACGCATCCTCCGCAACGCCTCCTACCGACGCTACGAAGGCCATCGCCGAGCCGCGCATCCTCCACCACAGGAGGCATTCATGCTCGCGCGATTTACCCGCCTTCCTACCCTAGCCGCGCTCGCGACGCTCGTCGTCACATCGTGTACGCGCGAGCTCCCGTTGCAGCCGATCCGCGCCGACATCGTCGCGGACACGGGAGTCCCGCCGCCGCCGAACGACAACCGCGACAGCGCTCGATTCGTGCCGTTCCTGCCCTACTTCGACAGCACGGACGTCACGAACGCCACCATCGAACCGGGCGAACCCACCTCGTTCTGCCACGACTCGATCGCGCAGCCGAACCGTACCGTCTGGTATGTCTACGTATCGCATGCCCCGGGGACGGTGCAGCTCACCGCGCAACTGTTGGGTCCGGCACCCGGGATACTGTCGGCGTACTTCGATAGCTCCGGCGTTGGGCTGCTTCCGGTGGGATGTAACTCGAACTTTGGACCGGTGACGTTCAACGCCGATTCCGGCATGGTGTTCTTCTTCCAGGTCGCGGATTCCGCCGGCGCGGCTGGTCCGACGGTCTTCCACTTGCAACAAGACAGCACCGGCGGGGGTGGCGGCGGGGGCAACGACAACTTCGCTGACGCGCGGGTCGTCCCGGGCGTCCCGTACAGCGATAGCGCCGATTTCAACTCCGCGACGCGCGAGCCGTTCGAGCCGGCGTTCTGCAGCTTCCAGCAAAGAACGGTGTGGTATGCATTCACGCCCACGCAGACGCAGGCGGTCAGCGCCGTGATGCAGTCCCCGTTCTTCGGCACGCTCACCCTGTTTACGGGCAGCTCGGTGAACAACCTCTCTTTCCTGGGTTGCACCGGCAGCTTCAGCCCATTGTCGTTCACGGCGGTGGCAGGCACGACCTACTACTTCCAGCTGCAGACCGACGTGCCGAGTATCGCGACGTTCCAGCTGTTACCGCCGCCGCCGCCGGTGGCGAGTTTCGGTGCGTTCCCACCGGATCCGTCGATTTTCGACCTGGTGCAGTTCCAGGACTTCTCATTCGATCCGGCCGGAATCGGCATCCAGACGCGTCAATGGAGTTTTGGTGACGGCGCGACAGCGACCGGTCCGAACCCCACGCATCGCTACACAGTGGACGGCGACTACTTGGTGGAGCTGACAGTCGCCACGTTCGACGGCCGCACCGCATCGACTTCACAGACGCTACTCGTCCGGACCCGCGACGTCGCGATCATGCGGTTCCAGACTCCCGCCACGGGCTTCACCGGCAAGACCAGCCGGATCACCGTAGACGTTCAGAGCAACCGGTATCCGGAAACGGTTCAGGTACAACTCTTCAAGAGCGTGCCGGGCGGCTTCCAGCTCGTGGCGATTTCGAATCAAACGCTGCCGGTCAGAAATCGAGTCAGTACGGTGCTGTTCAGCTACACGTTTACGCCGGACGACGCGATCATCGGCAAGGTAACGTTCCGCGCCGTCGCAGTTATCCTGGACGGCCGCGACGCGTTGCCTGCCGACAATACGGCGATCGGCGACCCGACGAAGGTGCTTCGCTAGTATCTTTCCGGCATGGCGCACATTCGCCTTGCCGTGTCGCAGTTCCGGCCCTCGAAGGGTGAGTACGCCGAGAACGTCGCACGAATCGGCAGCGTCGTGACGCAGGCTGCCGCGCTGGATCTCAAGCCCGACGTGGTCGTCTTTCCGGAGACGGCCACGTCGGGCTATTTCGTTGAAGGGGGAGTCAAGGAGCTGGCCGTCACGGCCGGCACCCTGGCCCGGGATCTCGCCGCCGCCTACAAGGGCCCGCCGATGGACGTCGCCGTCGGGTTCTACGAGCGCTTTCAGAACCACATCTACAACTCCGCGCTGTACGTGACGCTGGGCAGCAACAAGCCCGAAGTACGCCACGTGCATCGCAAGGTGTTCTTGCCGACCTACGGCGTCTTCGACGAGGAGCGATTCGTCGATCGCGGGCAGGATGGCGTACGGTCGTTCGAGACGAGCTGGGGAGGCACGGCCGCGATCCTGATCTGCGAGGACGCGTGGCACTCGCTCGCCGCGACGGTCGCCGCGCTTGAAGGAGCTCAGCTGCTCATCGTGCCGAGTGCCTCGCCCGCGAGAGGACTGGGCGAGGACGAAGACTGTGAAGGCGTGACCCTGCCTGCCTCGGTCGTTCGCTGGGAGCGCATTGTCCGCGGCATTGCGGAGGAGCACGGCGTGTTCGTCGCCCTCGCGAACCTCGTGGGATTCGAGGGCGGGAAGGGGTTCCCCGGCGCGTCGGCGGTCATCGATCCTACGGGTCGCGTCATCGCGCGCGGTCCGCTGTTCGAGGAGGCGCTGCTCACGGCGGATCTCGACCTCGACTCGCTGACCACAGCCCGCTCCGACTCGCCGCTGCTCGCAGACTTGCAAAGCGCCCTTCCCGTGCTGACGAAGAGCTTGAGCGGTACGAATGCCACTGACAAGGTGAAGTTCGATGCGGCCACGAATGGGGCAAGCAACGCCGCACGCCACACGCCGCACGCCGCTCCGATTGTAACCGGCAACCGGAATCGGGACAGCGACCCACTCGCCATCGATCCCGAGCTGACCCGCCGTTGGTTGGTCAGTTTTCTCAAAGACGAAGTCGTGCGGCGGCGCGGGTTCACGAAGGGATTGGTCGGACTATCAGGCGGTGTGGACTCCGCGCTCACCGCGTTTCTGGCCGCCGAGGCGCTCGGCAAGGACAACGTGATCGCCGTACGCATGCCGTACCGCACCTCCAGCCCCGAGAGTCTCGCGCACGCGCAGCTGGTCATCGACAAGCTCGGCATTCCGTCGCTCACGATCGACATCTCGGGGGCGGTAGACGGTTACATCAAGCAAATCGGCGAGGCCGATCCACACCGGCTCGGCAACATCATGGCCCGCCAGCGCATGATCGTGTTGTTCGATCTCTCCGCCAAACACAAGGCGCTGCCGCTCGGCACGAGCAACAAATCGGAGCGGTTGCTTGGCTACTTCACCTGGCACGGCGACGATGCACCACCCGTCAACCCGCTCGGCGATCTGTTCAAGACGCAGGTGTGGGAACTGGCGCGCCACGTGGGCGTGCCAGAGGAGATCGTCGGCAAGCCGGCCACCGCCGACCTGATCAAGGGCCAAACAGATGAAGGCGACCTCGGCGTGTCGTACGCGCACGCGGATCGCATCCTCTATCATCTGATCCGCGGCGAAGAGCCCAGCGGCTTTACGAAGGAAGAAGGGGAGATCGTGCGGAAACGGCTCGACTCGACGCACTGGAAGCGCAGGCTGCCGACCGTCGCGGTGCTGTCGCAGACCGCGATCGGCGAATTCTACCTCCGGCCGGTGGACTACTGATGCCGCAGAAGGGCCGTCACCCGCGCGAATCCGAAGCCGTGCTCACCGAGCTGATGATGCCGCATCACGCCAACATCATGGGCAACGTCTTCGGGGGGCACATCCTTGCGCTCGTGGACCGGGTCGCCGCGGTCGCCGCGATCCGCCACGCGCATCGCGTGTGCGTCACCGTCTCGGTGGACAAGGTGGACTTCCGGGAGCCCATCCATGTGGGTGAGCTGGTGACCGCGCTCGCGCGCGTGAATTTCGCGGGCAAGACGTCGATGGAAGTCGGCGTCAAAGTGCTGGCGGAGAACGTGCTGTCGGGCGACCGGCGCCACACGAACTCGTGCTACGTCACGTATGTGGCGCTCGATGAAAACGGCCGTCCGACGGAGGTCCCGCCGATCGTGCCCGAGACGCCTGATGAAAAGCGGCGCTATGAGAGAGCATCAAAGCGGCGGGCGAATCGAGTGATGGAACGCCGGTACGATCAGGGGAAGGGTGAGTAGGGTCGTTCTGGTCCTGTCGGGCGGCGGAGCCAAGGCACTTGCTCACGCCGGAGCCTTTCGGGCCCTCGAACAGGCCAATCTGGTTCCCAGCCACATCGTCGCTACATCCATGGGCGCGGTCATCGGCGCCGCCCTTGGCGCCGGCATGCCGTTCGAGCAGATCCGCCGCCGCGCGATGGGCATCCGGCGCAAGGACGTCGCGCCGTTCGATCCACGCGTGCTGTTGCTGGGCCTGTTCGCCCGCAGCCTGTTTCCGGCCTCCGCGCTGCGCCGAGCCATCGCGAGCATCGTTCCCAAGACGCGCTTCGAGTACCTGCGCATCCCCCTCACCGTCACCGCGACCGATCTCGACAGCGGCGAGCTGCTGCTGCTCGGCGGGCCGGAGCGGCGCGGAGGGGAGACGGATCGCCGCGGCCGCGATATCGAGCTGGCGGACGCGCTCTACGCCTCCTGCGCCCTGCCGCTCTATTTCCCGCCGCTGGAAGCGGACGGCCGCCGCCTCGGCGACGGCGGCTTGCGCGCCGTACTCCCGATCGGGCCCGCCCGCGCGCTCGAGCCGGACGCCGACCTGTTCGTGGCCGTGCACGTCGGTCCCGGCTTCGACGAACGAGGGCCCTCGAGCAATGGGGACCAGCCGCAGCCACCGGACGCTCCTGTCCCCGCGCGCATACCGCGCGTCGTGCGGTCGCACGGCGAAGCGATGCGGATCATGATGGCCGAGCAAGCGGAGCGAGCGCTGGCGGATTGGCCGAACGACGGACCGAGACTCGTCTATGTGCGAGCGGTCGCCGAGCGCGAGGCGACGTTTGCCGTCGAACGCGTGCAAGAGTATGTGGAGATGGGCTACCAAGCCACCAAAAAGGCTTTAGGATAGGCAAAGACTGGACGCACAGACGCCCCGCGGTAAACAGTTCACGGTCAACCGGACAACCTATGCGCGCATCCGAAGTGATGATTGCTGATCCTGTCGTTGCGGCAGCCGGCGCTACGTCCTCTGAGGTGGCAGCGCTCATGCGAGTCAAGAACATCTCCGTTGTCCCCGTCGTCGATAACCCTAAAGACCGCCGTTATCTCGGCACGATTTCCGATCGTGATATCGTGGCACGTTGCCTCGGCGCCGGCCACGATCCGACGGACTGCTCAGCAGCCGATCATGTACGCACCGACACCCCCGTGGTCAAGCCTGAAACTGACCTGCAGGGCTTCAAGATTTCGAAACAATTGGATGCCACAGATCATCACGTGCGATCCACGATAGTGGTGGTGAATACCGACAAGCGAGTCGTGGGATTCATTCCCCATCCTGAGGAGGTGCAGGGAATTGTGGTCCGGTAGGGTTGTCCCGTTAACGGTTGACCGATTACCGCTGCGCGTCGGTGCGTCTAGTTTTTGCTTGTCCGCGCCTTAGTTTTTGACTCGTGGCGCACAAGCTTTTCACTCTGGCCGAAGCCAACCGCACGCTTCCTCTCGTCAAGCGGGTCGTGCAGGACATCATGTCTGTGTATCCTCACTGGAAGGACCTCGTCGCCCAGTATGAGCTCGTCGCCGCCAAGGCGCGACCCGACTGGGGCGTATCGAAGGAGCAGCTCGAACTCAAGGCACAAGTCGACACGGTCGCCGGGAAGATCAACGGCTTCCTGGGCGAGCTGGAGCAGGTCGGCTGCGAGTTCAAGGGCTTCGACGATGGGCTGGTCGATTTCCACGGCCGCATCGAGGAGCGCGAGATCCTGTGGTGCTGGAAGTTCGGCGAGGACCGCATCACCCACTGGCACGAGCTGGACGCCGGCTTCGCCGGCCGGCAGCCGCTGCCGGAAGTCCTGAGCCGCACGTGAGAGGGCTCTGGCTGTTCCTGCATGAGATGGGCTTCGTCGCATGGCTCGGCGGTGGGCTGGCCGTCATGCTCAGCGGCATCACCGCCAAGTACTTCCCGCCCGATCAGCGGCTCGCGGTCTATCGCGTGATGAGCGTGGTCACCCGGAATCTGGTCGGGACGGGGGCCGTCCTCGTCGTCGTGAGCGGCTTCGTGCTGTCGGTCCCTTACTTCAGGAGCGCGACCGTGCCGAGCTGGCTCCTGGCGATGCAGGGACTCGGGCTGCTGGGCGCGATCGTGGCGATTGGGATCGTGACGCCGACCGCCGCGCGCCTGGGCAGGCTCGACCTCGATCCGCGCGGAGAGCTGCCGGAAGGCTTCGCACGGCTACGTCGCCGACAAGCGATCTTTGCGACGCTCGCCGGGACCCTCGCGCTGCTCGCGCTGCTTGCCGGGACGGTATTCCGACCCTAACCGGCACTCGCGGCGGACCGGGCATTCCGGACACCGTGGCTTCCTCGCCGGACACAGCAACGCGCCCAATTCCATCAAGGCCTGATTGAATCTCCAGGCGAGCTTCCCGTTGCGTGGCGTAATCGAAGCGGCGAATTCCCAAACATCCTTGGGCGCGAAGGCGCGCTCCAACACTCTCCTGACATTCGTATCGACCGCCGGCACCGGCTTCTCGTAGGCGAACGTCGCCACGGCTCCGGCTGTGTATGGACCAACGCCCGGGAGCTTGACCAATTCTTCCGGTACGTCAGGCAACTTGCCGTCGTGATCCCGACTGACCACGCGCGCGAGCGCGTGGAGATTGGAGGCCCGAGCATAGTATCCCAACCCGTCCCAAGCCTCTCTCACTGCGCGGGGC
>JBOHSJ010000197.1:0-9975 GCA_050733035.1 Gemmatimonadales bacterium
GCAGCAGCTCGCCCGCGAGCACGGCACCGAGCTGGCGCGCGCGCGGGGAGCTGTGCACGACCGCCTGCGCGAGCTCGACGCCGTGCCACTCACGGGTGTGACGCCGCATGCGTTCGTGCTCGAGGGGTGGGTCCCGGCGCGGGCGCGGCGCACGCTCGAAGACCGCCTGGCGAAGGAATTCGGAGCGGCGGTGGTCGTGGAAGAGATCTCTATAGAGGAATGGGCGTCGGAAGACGCGCCCGTCGTGCTATCCAATCCGCGCTTACTGCGGCCGTTCGAAGCGATCGTACGCGTGTTTCCCCTGCCGCGCTATGGCACGATCGACCCCACGCCGTTCGTCGCGGTGTTTTTCCCGGCCTTCTTCGGACTGATGGTCGGTGATGTCGGCTACGGCCTGGTACTCGCGGCGCTGGGTCTCGTCCTGCACCGCGTCGCACGCCGCGACAGTCTGCTCCGCACCGTGGCCGAAATCATTGGCCCGTGCGCGCTCTTTACGATCATCGCCGGATTCCTGTTTGGGGAAGTTTTCGGCGATCTGGGCGCGCGCCTCGGGCTCAAGCCGCTGGCCTTCAACCGGCACGAGGCGATGATCCCGTTCCTGCTGCTCGCCGTCTCTCTCGGGGTCGTGCATATCCTGCTCGGAATGGGTCTGGGCATCGCGAGCGCGATTCGCCGCCATCCCCGCGAGGCTCTGGGACGCGGCATCTCGGCGCTCATGGTCGTGCTCATCATTCTGGCCCTGCTCGCTGCCGTGAACGTGTTGCCGCGGGGCTTCTTCACACCCGCCGTCATCGGACTGCTCGTCGCCTTCCCCGTGCTCATCGTGTTCGAAGGCGTGGTGGCGCCCATCGAGCTGCTGACGACGTTAGGGAACATGCTGTCCTATGCGCGCATCATGGCGCTGGGCGTCGCGTCGGTCATGCTGGCGGTCGTGGCGAACCGGATGGTGGGGGCGATCGGCAGCGTCGCCGTCGGTCTCGTGTTCGGGCTGCTGTTTCATCTCGTGAACTTCGCCATCGCGCTGTTCAGCCCCACTGTGCATGCACTCCGGCTGCACTATGTCGAGTTCTTCGGGAAGTTCTACAGCCCCGGTGGCGTACAGTACCAGCCGTTCGGGCACTGGACGCCGGTGCGGTCCGGGATCTAAAGGAGGAAGCGGACATGGAAGCGGTCCTGATCACACTCGCGGCGGCGGTCGCGGTCGCGGTTTCCGCGATGGCCACCGCCTGGGCGCAATCCCGCATCGGCCCGGCGGTGGCCGCCGCTCTGGCGGAAAAGCCGGAGCTTCGCACGACGGCGATCCTCATGATCGCGATTCCGGAAACCATGGTGATCCTGGGCTTCGTGGTTGCCGCGGCGATCCTGTTCCGGTGATGGACGCGCTGCTGAGGACGCTCGAGCGAGAGGCCGAGGCCGAGATCGCGCGCCTGCTGGACGACGCGCGGGCGCGGGGAGAGGGCCTTACGCGAGCGGCGGACGAACGGATTGCCGCGTGCCGTGGGGCGACGTTGCAGCAGCGCGAAAGCGCCGCGCGCAGGGAGCATGAACGCGCCCTGGCCGCCGCGCGCCGCACGGCGCTGGCGCGAGTGTTGGAGGCCCGCGCGGCGCTCTTGGACCGTCTCTTCGTTCAGGTCCGCGCGGTCCTGCCTCAGCTAGTGAGATCGCGCGCATACCGCCGGCTTCTCGCCACGGAGCTTCCCCGCTTGAGCGCCTTCGCGGGCGACCGCGCCGTCACGGTCCGCTGTACGCCGGCGCTCACCACGACCGTGCGCCGGCTCATCAAGTCCAACGGCCACGTCCGCATCCGCGGCGATGCGCGGATCGTGGCGGGACTCGTGGTGACCACCGCGGATGGCGCGCTCGAAGTGGACGGGTCGCTGGAGAGCCGGCTCGAGCGCCTCCGGCCGCGGCTCGCGCTCGAAGCGCTGGCGGCGCTCTCGACATGAAGGCTCGCTGGGAGGACCTCGCGACGCGCGCCCGGGGACTCGCGAGCCATCTCCTGAGCCGCGCGGACCTCGATGCCTTGGCGTCGGCCGCCGACTTGGGCGAGCTGGCGTCGATGCTGCGAACACGCGGCATTCTGCTCCCGGAAGGGGCGGCGACGGCGGATGCCATCGAGCTCGGCGTGCGGCGGACCGCCGCCGCGCGGCTGCGGTTGCTGGCGCGCTGGGCCGGCGGCCGCAACCCCCTCCTGGCGGTCATCTTCGAAGACGAGGACCGCCGCAGCTTGCGCGCGATCATCCGCGGCGCCGTTCAACGTGCACCGCCGGATCTGCGTCTGGCGGGACTGATTCCGACGGCCGCGCTGCCCGAACGCGCGCTCGCGACGCTCGCCGCCCAACCCACGCCGCGCGCCGTGGCGGCCCTCTTGACCGCGTGGGGGAACGCGTACGGAGCGGCCGTGCTGGAGCAAACGGCCGGAACGCAGCCCGATCTGCTCGAGATCGAATACCGGCTCAACCGCGTCTTCGCCGAGCGGGCGCTGCACGGCGCGCGCTTGGCGCACAGCGGCACCCTCTTGAATTACGCGCGCGAGGCCATCGATCTCGAGAACGCGTGTGCCGCCCTCGTCCTCGCCGGCAGGGAAGGGGAGCCTCCTGCGAAAGCGGCGTTCATCGAGGGCGGGCGGTATCTCTCGCTCGACGCTTTTCTCGAGTCGGTCGCCGCGGGCACCGCCGCGGCGGCGGGGCGGCGCCTCGCGACCGCCTTGCGGCCAGCGGGGCTGGGGTTGGCGTTCGACCGCTGGGCCGATGATTCAGCCGCGATCGAGCACCGCCTGTTGCTCTATCGCGTCGCCGCATTGCGCGCGGCGGAGCGGCGTGATCCCGCCGGCCCCGCCGCGGTGCTCGGATTTGTCCTCCGGTTGCGCGCAGAAGCGCTCGAACTACAGCGCTTGATCTGGGGCGTCGCGCTGGGTGCGCCGCGCGGCGCAATCACCGGCGCCGCGATGTCGGTCGGATGACGTACGGCGTTCGCGTCCTGTCCCGGCCTGAAGTCGCCGCCGGATTCGCTTTGGCCGGTTTGCATGCCATCCCTGCGGGCGGGGCGACGGAAGGGCGGGAGCGCCTGCAGGAGCTGCTGGCGACCCCCGACGTCGGTGTCGTCCTGATGGAGGATGGCCTGTACGGCGGCTTACCCGACGACGTGCGCCGGCAACTCGGCCGCCGTCCGTTGCCGATGGTCGTCCCGTTTCCAGGGCCCGTGTGGGCGAGGGATACCGATGCGGCGGAGCAGTACATCGTGGAACTGCTGCGTCAGGTCATCGGCTACCGCGTGAGGCTCAAATGACGGCCCGCATTCTCCGTGTGAGCGGTGCCCTCGCCGAAGCCGCACCGCTGCCCGGTGCGGCGCTCTACGAGCTCGTGCGCGTCGGCACGCGCGGACTCCTCGGTGAAGTCATTCGCGTTACCGGCGATCGCGCGACGATCCAGGTCTACGAGGACACCGCGGGTCTGCAGCTCGGCGAGCCCGTCGCGGGAACGGGGGCGTCACTCACGATTCATCTCGGCCCGGGCCTGCTCGGCGCCGTGCTCGACGGCGTGGGCCGGCCACTCGCGAGTGTCGCGCTGCAGTCGGGAGACTTCATCGCGCCTGGGATCGCCGCGCCGACACTCGATGTCACGCAACGCTGGAACTTCACGCCGCAACGTGCGGCAGGTGACCAGGTGACTGCGGGTGACGTGCTCGGTACGGTTGAGGAGCGGCCGGGCATGACGCACCACGTCCTGGTTCCGCCCGATACGGCTGGCACCATCCGATCCATTTCTGGCGGCACGTATTCGATCAGTGATCCGATCGGTCAGATGGCTGACGGCAGAGAGCTGTTTCTCGGCCACCACTGGCCGGTCCGGCGCCCGCGGCCTGCGGCACGCCGCGTTCCCGCGAGCAGACCCCTCGTCACCGGTCAGCGTGTGTTCGACTTCCTCTTTCCGGTCGCGGAGGGGGGCAGCGTCGCGGTTCCAGGGGGCTTCGGTACGGGGAAGACCGTCATCGAGCAGTCGCTCGCAAAGTATGCCGACGCGGACGTCATCGTGTACGTCGGGTGCGGGGAGCGGGGCAACGAGATGGCGGAGGTGCTGGAGGAGTTGCCGAAGCTCACCGACCCGCGGACCGGGCGGTCGATCATGGATCGGACGGTCCTCGTGGTGAACACGTCCAATATGCCGGTGGCCGCGCGCGAGGCGTCGGTGTACGTCGGCGCGACCATCGCGGAGTACTACCGCGACATGGGGCTCCGCGTCGCGGTCATGGCCGACAGCCTGTCGCGCTGGGCCGAGGCGCTGCGTGAGATCGGCGCGAGGTTGCAGGAGATGCCAGGCGAGGAGGGTTATCCCACGTACCTGGGTGATCGGTTGGGCAAGTTCTTCGAGCGCGCGGGCTGCGTGGAGGCGCTCGGCGCGCCGGCGCGACGCGGGTCGGTAACCTTGATCAGCGCCATTTCTCCGCCCGGCGGCGATCTCTCCGAGCCCGTCACACAGGCGGCGCTCCGCGTCGTGGGTGCGCTGTGGGCGTTGGATCCAGCGCTCGCCCATCAGCGGCAGTTTCCGGCTGTCGATTGGGAGACGAGCTACAGTCTTTATGCGGACGCAACGGCGCCCTGGTTTGCGCAGCAGACGAGTCACGAATGGTCTGATTTGCGGCGCCGCTCGCTCGAGCTGATGCAACGCGATCGCGAGCTCCGCGAAATCGCCGAGCTCATCGGAGCGGACGCTCTACAGGATGCCGATCGCTTGCTGCTCGACGCGGCGCGGAGCATCCGAGACGCGGTGTTGGCCCAGAGCGCGTTCGATCCCAACGACGCGTGCTCCACGCTAGACAAGACGCATCGCCTCGCCGCGCTTGCGTTGGCCGTGTATGCGGCGGGCGTCGCTGCCCTGAAAGGCGGTCGGACGATCGAAGCCGTGGATCTCACGCCCGCGCGGCGCGCCCTGGCGGCCGCCCGCAGGGCGTCGGCGTCCGAGTTTGCGGCGCGCGTGGCCGACGTCGAAACAGCGATCGTCGCGGTGGCGACGTGACCACCCGACGCTATCACGGGGCGCACGCGGCGTCGGGTCCGTTGCTGTATCTGCGGGGCACGCGCGGCGTGACGCTCGGCGAGTGGGTCGCAATCACGTCGGCCGGCGCTGCGCCACGCCGCGGACAGGTGATCGACGCCGGCGAAGAGGTCACCGTCGTGCAGATCCTGGAGGAGACGATCGGACTGCCGCCCACGGAGGCCGAGGTCACGCTGACGGGGGAACCGGCGTCGGTCGTGGTCGGACGCGAGCTGCTGGGTCGCGCGTTCAACGGGATGGGAGCCCCGGTGGACGGGCTGCCGGCACCGGTGGGGGAAGCCATTCGACCGATTTGGGGCTCGCCGTTGAATCCCGTGCGTCGCGCGCGGCCACACGACTTTATCGAGACGGGCGTCTCGGCCATCGACGGGCTGAACACGCTGGTGCGCGGGCAGAAACTGCCGGTGTTCTCGGGGCCCGGTCTCCCCGCCCTCGAGCTCGCCGGGCAAGTCGTGGAAGGGGCGCGGGCCCCGCGCGGCGAGCCGTTCGCCGTCGTGTTTGCCGGGCTCGGCATCACGGCGCGGGAAACCGACGCGTTTCTCGCGCGCATGGAGGCGAGCGGCGCGCGCGAGCGCAGCGTCTTGTACCTGAACCAAACGCGCGACCCGACGATCGAGCGGCTCCTCGCGCCGCGCGTCGCGCTCGCGCAGGCGGAGTTCCTCGCGTTTGACCGCGGACTGCACGTCCTGGTGGTGATCGCCGACATGACGCATTACTGCGAGGCCTTGCGCGAGATCGCCACCGCTCGCGAGGAGATCCCGGGCCGGCGCGGCTACCCGGGGTACATGTACACCGATCTGGCGAGCATCTACGAGCGCGCCGGCGTGATCTCGGGGCGTGAGGGATCGGTCACGCAGCTGCCAATCCTCACGATGCCGGACGACGACATCACTCACCCGATTCCCGATCTGACCGGGTACATCACGGAGGGTCAGATCGTGCTGAGCCGGGAGCTGCATCGCCGCGGCATATTCCCGCCGGTCGAGGTCCTGCCCTCCCTGTCGCGCCTCATGAACGCGGGGATTGGACCCGGCCGGACGGTGCCAGAGCATCGCGAATGGGCCGATCAACTGTACGCCGTGTATGCGCGGGGTCGCGACGCCCGCCAAATGGCCGCGATCATCGGCGAAGCCGGTCTGGCGCCGGCCGATCGCCGTGCGATGGCGTTCGCGGATCGGTTCGAGCTCGACCTGATCCGGCAGGGAGGCGCGCGGCGCGCGCTGGCCGAGACGATCGCCATCGGGTGGCGGCTGCTGGACACGCTGCCGCGCGAGGATTTACTCCGCGTCTCGGAGGCGACATGGAACGCGCGTCACCCACGCGGCTGAACCTGCTGCGCGCCGCGCGTCGGCTCGGCAGGGTCACGCGCGGCGTGGGTCTGTTGCGGCGCAAACGGGAGGCGCTGGTGACGGAGTTGTTCACCCTGGCGCGCCCCGCCGCCGATGCGCGCGCACAGATCGCGGATGCCGGCGCGCGCGCGTACCCGTTGCTGTTGGCCGCGCTGGCGGCGCATGGCCGCGCCGGACTACGCGCGCTCGCCTGGCCCGACCGGCTGCTGCAGGTGGAAGTGGAGGGCGGGTCGGTCTGGGGGGTCACGGTTTCCCGGATCGCGGCGCGCCCGGCGCTGCTCCGGACACTGGCCGCGCGCGCAACGACTCCGGGGCTCACCGGGCCCGCAGCCGCGGCGGCGGCGACGGCGTTTGAGCGCCTCGCCGACCTGCTGCTGGAGGCCGCGCCGCGGGAAATGGTCATCCGCCGCCTGGGGGCGGCGCTTGCGCAGACGTCCCGGCAGGTGAACACGCTCGAGCGCCGGCTCGCGCCCGCGCTGCGCGGCGCGGTGACCGCGATACGGCGGACGCTGGATGAGCGGGAGCGCGAAGAACGGCTGCGGCTCAAGCGGATGAAATCCTCACGTGGTCTTTAATCGCGCTTCAGACGTGCCGGGCCATCCTCCCTGGAGCTTCCTCACTCCTGCGAGGTGTCTATGAACCGCTCGCTGATTCCCGCCGTGGTTGGTGTCGCGTTGTTAACGTGCGCGAGCTCCACCACCGCACTCGCGGCGATCGGAGACCGCGACACGATTCCCCCGGCTCTGGCGCCGATCGGCACCGAGCACTCCGAGCTGCGTGCGCGTTTCGACTTCCTCCTGCGGCGCGCGACGGCGGCGAGCGCGGCGCGGACGGAGCGATTGGCGCTCGTGACATTCCTGCGCAACACGCTGATTCCGCATGCACAGAACGAAGAGCTCGTCCTGTATCCAGCCCTCGACAGTGTGCTGGGCACGCGCGGCTACGCAACCGCCACGATGGTCCTCGATCACCGCGCGATCGCGAACCGGACGCTCGAGCTCGTGTCGCTGCTCGATCAGGACCCCGCGGGGTTCCAGCAGAAAGCCGTGGCCGTGGCTGCGCTCGTCGAGCATCATTTCGAGATTGAGGAGAAGTTCGTCCTGCCGAATCTCGCGCGGAGAATGACCGACCGGGCGCTGCGCGAGTTGCTCCGGCGGATGAACGCGCAACACTTTGTCCCGTAAAACGGCGGCTTAAACGGGTCCGGATCGCGTCTTCATAAACGCTTCATGAACGCCTCAGGACACCTTTACCAATCGTCAGATATGTGTAGAATGCCCCAGCGAGGATCCACTTCCGGGAGAAGGGCGCATGGGGGGCAATTCGTTTCGTGGCGTGGTGGCGGTCCTGGTGGCGATCGGAGCGGGGGCATGTCGCGAACAGGGCAACACGGCCGGGCGAACCGACACATCCACGGTCGTCCAGCACGGTTTGAATCAGCGGGACGAGCTGCTGCTCGCCGCCGCGAATGTGGCGTTGCCACCTCCCGGCGTGACGGCGGCGGATCTGCCGGAGCCATCCTCTATCGGTGCGCAACTGGTGGCGAAGAACTGTGCGCAGTGCCACGAGCTGCCGTCGCCGGCGATGCACAGCGCGACGGACTGGCCGAGCATCGCGCGGCGGATGTGGTTGCGGATGGAGCTCTTGCCGCCGAGGCTCGGGGTCAAAGTTCCAACGATGGGCGAGCGGTTCGCCATTCTCGACTACCTAACCGCGAATGCGCTGAAGGTGAGTGGCGCATCGTTGCCGCCCGGGGCGGGGCGAGAGTCCTTCTCCCAAATCTGCAGTCGCTGCCACGCGCTCCCGGATCCGCGCGTACACTCGCGCGAGGATTGGCCCACGGTATTCGCCCGCATGGAACGCAATATGGAGCGGATGAAGGTGCCGCCGCCGACGCGGGAGCAAACCACCGACATTCTGCTGTACCTGCAGACGGTCGCGAGCCGGCAGTAATCCGCTCGCAATGAGGAGCCGGTATATGAAACGATGCCACGTCGTCGCGGTCCTCGGAATCATGGTTCTGGGCGCGTGTACGGACGAAAAGATCGTGTACCAGCGTCCGATCAATCCCCCACCGGACGCGGCCAACGGCTTCCTGGGGTACTTCACGGCGAGCACCAAGCTGACGACCTGCGGAAACTGCCACGTGGGCGTGCAGGCGGAGTGGATACAAACCAAACACGCGGACGCCTGGGACGACCTGCAAAACTCCGGGGCCGCGACCGCCGCGTGCAACTCCTGCCATTCGGTGACGCAGCTGGGCAACTTCGTGGGCCATCCCGCCGGGTACGCGCTCGTCCCGGATGTTGCCTACCACGACGTGCAATGCGAGAACTGCCACGGCCCGGGTCTAGCCCATGTCGAAAATCCGGATCTGGAAGTCAATCATCCCCTGGCGTCGATCCACGTGGACACCGGCGTCGTCTCATCGTGCAGTGGCTGTCACACCGGCGTGCATACGCCGTTCGTCGAGCAGTGGAAGGAGTCGGCGCACGGCTCGGGTCCCGGGTTTGCGGCCGCGGGCACCAATGCCAGCTGCCAGCCGTGTCACGAAGGCCGGGCCGCAATAGCGCTGAAGTTCGGCGACAACTCGAATTACCTCGAAAAGGCCGGCGCCACGCCCCAGCGCATCGTCTGCGCGACGTGCCACAATCCGCACGGCTCGCCCTACGAGCATCAACTGCGTGCGCCGCTCGACCAGCCGACCCGGGAGCAGTTATGCGTCACCTGCCACTCCCGCAGCGGGACGCCGCCCTGGTCGGTCGCTTCCACACCAACGGGGTCGTCGCGCGGCGCGCATGGCGCGCAAGGATTGCTCGTGATCGGGGAGAACGTCGGCTGGATTCCTCCGAACTTCACCTATGATACGAGCCAGATCGCGAGCAGCCATGGGACGGCGGCGAACCCGAAGCTGTGCGCCACCTGCCACGTGGTCCGCACCACCGTCACGGACGAGCTCACGGGGGCGTTGACGTTCCAAAGCGTCGGGCACACGTTCGAAGCCATTCCGTGCCCGGACGCCGCCGGCATTCCGAAGCCCTGCAAGGACGCCGTCCCGCCCGACACCGTGCATGACTTCACCGCGTGCTCGACCGGTAACTGCCACATCGGAGGGCCGCAGGTCGCCAGGCTCGCGTACCAGACGCTCAAGAGCGAGCTCAACAACTACCTCGATCAGATCTGGACGGACAATCCAAGCGCGGGAACCGTCGGGACGATCGATTCGGCGGGGATCGATGGCGGACTGATCCCGCAGCTCGTCACGCGGGCGATGCGCCCAACCGCGACGGCAGCCGATTCGGCCGAGCTCAGCTTCCGCAACAACATCACATCAGTGGCGAAGGGCTCGCTCTGGAACGCGGCGCTCGCCGCGACAGAAGATCGACCCCAGTTCTTGAGCGGCCGCCTCATGGGGAATACGTTCACGACGCACATGGCATCGGGGAACGGCGTGCACAACCCGTTCCTGCTCAAGGCGTTGTTGACCTCATCGATCGCTGCGCTGCATAACACCTATGGACTCCCGGCTCCGCCGCAATTCCGGGAGGTCCCGGGGCCGCTCCCACCGGGCG
>JBOHSJ010000198.1:0-1837 GCA_050733035.1 Gemmatimonadales bacterium
GGCTTTCGTTGAAGCGGAAATTGTTCACGGCGTGGCTGACTTCGCCGCGCTCGATCAGGAACACCCCGTCGCGCGTGATCCCAGTGTACAGCAACGTGCGCTGATCCACCGGGCGGATGTACCAGAACCGCGTCACGAGCAGCCCACGCTCCACGGTCTTGATCAGCTCGTCCAGCGTCCCGGTCGCTCCGGTCCCCTGCAGCCGGAATCCTCCCGCAAACGGCGCCGGCTTCACCCCCTGCTTCTCGGCCCAGAACCGGTCATACGCGAGGCCCTTCAGCACGCCACTCTCGATCCAGACCGTGCGCCCCACCGGGACACCTTCTCCCGTGAACGGCGACGTCAGGAGATCGGAATCCACTGGATCGGATGAGAGCGTCACGCGCTCATCCACGATCTTCTCACCAATGCGGTTGCCGCCGCCACGCTTGGAGAAAAAGCTGCGACCTTCGTCCGCCGCGCGCGCGTTCATCGCGAACGCGAGCAGGTTGACGAGATTGCCGACCGCGGTGGGCTCGAGCACGACGGTGTACTTCCCCGGCTCGAGCGCGGACGACTGGCGCGTCCCGTGCGCTTTCCGCACCGCGCGCGCGGCGAGCTGCGCCGAGGCAGTGGCGCGCGTCCAATCGTTGTGCGCGGTCCCGGCCCAGCCCGATCCTTTGCCGTCCGGCGTCCGCACGGTGAGCGTGTGGACCGCGGTGGTGGACGCGTGATAGCCGAACAGCCCCGCCGAGTTCGCCACCGCCGACGCACCGGCCACTCGATGCACGAGCCCCGCCGCCATGAGTCCCGCCCGATTCGACGTGCCGGTCGCGGTGCGGACCGCCTCCGCGCGACGAGCGGCATCGAGCTCGGCGGTCGGCCCCGAGAAGGCGGGGATGTCGGTGTACACCTGCGCCGGCAGCAGCGGCATCAGCTCCGGGTTTTCCGGCGCGAGCCGCGCCAGGCGCTCGCTCGTCTCCACCGCGCGGGCGAGGCCGGCGTCATCGAGCACATTCGTCCCGACGCTCGCGGCGCGCTTGCCGAAGCGCGACGTCACCGTGAGGGTCGCATTGTCGGTGTCGCCGGACGTCGTGACTTCGTTGCGCGCGTAGCGCGTGTTGCCGTTGGCGCTCGCGTTGATGTTCACCTGGCAGCCTTCGGCTTTCGACAAGCCGAGCACGCGCTCGCTCAGCTGCCGCGCCGCGACGCGGGACAGACCGCTGAAATCAGCCACGATCCCTCCCGGTGTTGATCACGTTGACGCCCTTGAACCGCGCGGGTGGTGTGCCGTGGCTGACCGCGTTCGACTGCCCCGGCTGCCCTTTTCCATCCGTGAATGTGCCATTCATCAGATACGATCCTTTGCCGCCGATCATATCCATCGCGTTCCAGAAATCGGGCGTGCGCGACTGATAGGCGACGTCCTTGAGCATGCCCGTGATCTTGCCGCCTTTGACCTCGTAGAAGGACTGGCCGCCGAACTGGAAGTTGTAGCGCTGCTGGTCGATCGAGTACGATCCGCGGCCCACGATGTAGATGCCGTTGTCGGTCGCGGCGATGAGGTCCTCGAGCTTGAGATCGCGCTCGCCGGGCAGCAGTGAGACGTTCGGCATGCGCTGGAACTGCTCGTCGGCCCAGGACTCGGCGTATGAGGTGCCGTGCGAGCGCGTGCGGCCGGTGATCGGCGTCAGCCACGCGACCTGGTCGCGCGTGGTCTGATAATCCACGACAATGCCGTTCTTGATGATGAGGTACGTCTCGGGCGCGACTCCGTCGTCGTCCCAGCCGCAGGCCGACAACGAGCCCGGCTGCGAGCGGTCGCCCTGAATGTTCATGAACTCGGGGCCGTACTTGA
>JBOHSJ010000199.1:0-4088 GCA_050733035.1 Gemmatimonadales bacterium
AGTCGGGACGGAGAAAGTGTGGGACTACTGCGAGCAACGGTCGCTTCCCCGGATGTTCTTCGTGTCGCTGATGGACAAGGAACACGCCAACTTCGAACGCGTCTTCAGCCAGATCAAAGAGCGGCTGACGTCCAAAGTGATCCCGGTGGAGATTCCCGTCGGCGAAGGACCGGAGTTCCACGGGATCATCAATCTCTTCTCGAAGAAGGCGCACCTCTACAAGAAGGGCACGAAGGCCGGCGAGTACGAAGAAGTGGACGTGCCGGAGGAGTACAAGGACCGCTTCGAGAAATATTCGCAGGAGCTGATCGAGAGCATTGCGGCGACGGACGACACGCTGCTCGAGCGCTACCTCGGCGGCGAGGAGATTGGCCGGGACGAAGCGATCGCGGCGATGAAAGCCGGGATGGCGAAGAACGAGCTCTTCCCGCTGTTCTGCGGCGCCGCCGAGCTCACGTATGGCACGCGGGCCCTGCTCAACAAGCTCGTCGAGCTGTGTCCGGCGCCGCAGGAGCGCCCGGCCGTGGAAGCGCAGAAGTGGGGCAGCGCCGAGCGAGTCACGGTGACTCCCGAGGATTCGGGGCCGCTGGCGGCCCAGGTGTTCAAGACGGTCTCCGAGCCGCACGTCGGCGACGTCACGCTATTCCGCATCTTCTCGGGGCAGGTGAGGAACGGGCAGGACGTCTGGAACGCGCCGCGTGAGGCGTCGGAGAAACTCAACCATCTCTGCATTGGCCTCGGCAAAGAGCGCATCGAGATCGCCGAGTTGCACGCGGGCGACATTGGCGTCGTCGCAAAACTGCGCGACACGCACACCAACGACACGCTCTCGACCAAAGACAAGGGGCTGGTGCTGCCGAAGATCCCCTTCCCGGAGCCGGTGATCACGGTGGCGGTCGAAGTGAAGCAGCGCGGGGAAGAGGACAAGCTTTCGACCGGCTTACATAAGCTTCATGAGGAAGACCCGACCTTCCATCACGAGTACAACGGCGAGCTCGGCCAGACGCTCATTCGGGGCCTGGGCGAGCGGCATCTGGAGATCGTTGTCGGGCGGCTGGCGCGGAAGTTCGGCGTCCATGCGCAAACGGCGCGACCCAAGGTCGCCTACCGCGAAACGTTCCGCGGCAAGTCGGAAGGCCAGGGGAAGCACAAGAAGCAAACCGGCGGGCGCGGCCAATACGGCGACTGCTGGATCCGCATCGCCCCGCTGCCGCGCGGCTCGGGCGTGCAGTTCATCGACGAGATCGTCGGCGGCGTGATCCCGCGCCAATACATCCCCGCCGTCGAGCGCGGCGTCGTCGAAGCGGCGCACAAGGGACCTGTGGCCGGCTATCCCGTCGTGGATTTCAAGGTGGAGCTGTACGACGGCTCCTATCACGACGTGGACTCGAACGAAATGTCGTTCAAGATGGCCGGCATCCTGGCCTTCAGAAACGTGAGTCCCGGCGCGCGTCCTGTGCTGCTCGAGCCGATCATGGACGTCGAAGTCTGGACCCCGGACGACTATCAGGGCGCCGTCATGGGCGATCTCTCGTCACGGCGCGGGCACATCGTGGGCACGGAGAAAGACGGGCGGCTGACCAAGGTGAAAGCGCTCGTCCCCGAGGCCGAGCTAGATCGGTATGCGACGACGCTGCATTCGATCACGCATGGGCGCGGCACGTACAAGATGAAGTTCCACGTCTATCAGGACGCGCCGTCCGAGGTCGCCGCGAAAGTGACGGAAGCGCGCAAGAAGGAGCTCGAGGAAGCGAAGGCGTAAATGCTCGCTCGCTGAAGGCGACCGGAAGTCTTGTGCAGCTTGTCACAGCATGGGAGGTCGGGTGCATGCGCGCGGCAGCTCCGACCCCCTACCTCCTTGGGAGGTTCACGGGCACATTTTGCGGCATCAATTCCCTGGCCGAGGAGCGCAGCCGTGATGAGAGCGACCGTCCTGTGTACGACCCTTGCTGTCGCGGCGGCCTGTCAGCCCGTCGATAGGCGAGTGTCCAACGTTGCCGACACCGCGGCGCCAATCGACACTGCGCCGGCCCTGCCGCCTCCGCCAGCCACTCGCGGCGCTACCCGGCTGCTGACGGTAGCCGGCTTCTCCACTCCGGAATCGGTGCTGCACGACTCGACGCAGGACATCTACTTCGTCTCGAACATCAACGGCGGGCCGCTGACCAAAGACAACAACGGCTTCATCACCCGCGTGCGCCCGGACGGAGCCATCGAGGTCCTCAAGTTCATCGAAGGCGGCCGCGGCGGCGTAACGCTCAATGCACCCAAGGGTCTCGCTGTGCTGGGCGACACCCTGTGGGTGTCAGATATCGACGTCCTGCGCGCGTTCAACGCGCGCACGGGCGTTGCGATCGATAGCGTGAAGCTCGACAGCCTGGGCGCGGTTTTCCTCAATGACATCGCGATCGCTCCCAACGGCGCCATCTACATCACCGACACCGGCATTCGCTTCGACGACGTCGGCAACGTCCTGCACCCAGGCCCGGACCGCGTGTTCCGCGTGGGACCGGACCGCAAGGTGACGGTCGCGGTGCGGGGTGACACCCTCGGCCGCCCGAATGGCATCACGCTGGACGTTGTGGGGCGCCGCTTCATCATCGCGCAGTACGGCGGTAAGGCGGTGCTTGCGTGGAAGCCAGGTGACCGCGCGCCCAGCGTCGTCGCCCGAGGTGTCGGCGGGTTCGACGGCGTGGAGATGGTCGGCGGAAAAGTGGTCGTGTCGAGCTGGACCGACTCCTCGATCACGCGGTTCGACAGCACGCAAGCCACGAAGATCATCACTGGGGTCCCCACTCCGGCTGACATCGGGTACGACGCGAAACGAAATCGCGTGCTGATTCCGATATTCACGGGCAACCGCGTTGAGATCTGGCAGCTGCAGTAGATCGTGACGCGCGTCACGCGGCGGCGGGCCGCAGAACTGCGTGACTGTGGCTCGCCGGAGCGTTCCAAGCCTAGACCGCCGGCTCTTGCTGCGTCAGGCAATGCAGTGTGCCAAGCCCCCAGACGAGATCGACCGCGTGAATCCCGATCACAGGCCGGTCGCGAAACAGCTCCGCGAGGATGCCAAGCGCGACGCGGTCTTTGGGGTCGTTGAACGTCGGCACGAGCACCGCGGCGTTGGCGACGTAGAAGTTCGCGTAGCTGGCGGGTAGCCTCACGCCATCGAAGGAGAGAGGGGCGGGCATCGGGAGGTCGACGACCTCGATGGCCGCCCCTTTTTCCAGATGCATCCCCTGCAAACGTTCGCGGTTTTCCGCGAGCGGCCGGTAGTTCACGTCCTTCGGGTCGTCCTCGCGACAGAGCACGACGGTGGTCGGATTCACGAAGCGGCAGAGGTCATCCACGTGGCCGTGCGTGTCGTCGCCGGCGATGCCCTTGCCCAGCCAGAGCGTGTTGGTGATTCCGAGCGTGTCGCGCAAGACGTTTTCGATCTCGTACCGGGACATTCCCGGATTGCGAGTCTGCATTCTGGGATCGAGCAGACATTCTTCAGTGGTCAACAGCGTACCGCGGCCGTTCACGTCGATGCTGCCGCCTTCGAGAACCATGTTGGCGTTGATCAGCGGGAGCTTGAATCGCTTCGCCGCCAGCTCGGGGATCTTGTCGTCTTTCTTCCAGTCCTTGTACTTCGCCCACGCGTTGAAGTGAAAGCGAGCGATGGCCAGCAGCGGTTTCGCTCCCTCTGTGCGAACGAAGATTGGTCCGAAGTCGCGCGTCCAGCCGCGGTTCGTCGGGAATCGCAGGAAGTCCACGCGCCCCGGATCCACGCCGACCTTCTTCAGAATCCGGCCCGCCTGCGCCTGGTGAGCGGCGGAGTTGACCAGAATGCGAATGACCTCACCGCGCGAGAGCGCTCGGACGATTTCGCCGTACACCCAGGGGATGGGAGGAAACTTGCCGGGCCAGTCGCTGGCGTTATGCGGCCAGCCGATCCAGGTCGCCGCATGCGGCTCCCACTCGGCCGGCATCAAATAGCCGTCTGCCATCAGCTGTCAGCCGTCTGTGGTGTTTTTGCTGACGGCAGATGGCTGACGGCTGATGGCCGAACGCTTGAGCTAATCGGTGAGAAAACGGTGCTCGAT
>JBOHSJ010000200.1:0-5973 GCA_050733035.1 Gemmatimonadales bacterium
GCCAGCGCCGCAGCAACCGGCCCCCCATCGGGGTGAGCGTGCGGTCGATCGTCTCGAGCAGCGTCCCACCTTCGGCACCGGCGCGCAACGGCTCGACCAGCTCGAGGTTGCGGCGCGTCATCTCGTCGAGCGGGAGTACGTCGCCACGCCGCACGATGGTGGGATGCGCGAGGTGGGGGAGGCCGCCGGGTTTGAGCTCGCGCGCGTAGCGGAGCAGCGCGCCCGCCGCGCCGAGCGCCGGCCGGTCGTCGGCGCCGACACCCAGACCGTCGAGCGAGGCGATCCCGTAGGTGCGGAGCAGGTCTTCGCGCGCGAGCTCGGCGTCGAATTCCCACGCTTCGCGCACCGTGACCGTTGCCACGTCCGTCGCAACCGCTGTCTCGGCCGGCAATACCAGCTCTCGTGCTTCGTAGCGCGCGAGGGCGGGCCCGATGTCGGCGGCCGGCACGACCTCGAGAATCAGCTCGCCGGTGGTGACATCGAGGGTTGCGAGTCCCGCGGCCGTGCCGCGGGGATCGAGAGCAACGATGTAGTTATTGCGATTCCGGACGAGCCAGTCATCGGTGAGCACCGTGCCGGGCGTCACGGTCTCGACGACCGCCCGGCGCACGACGCCCTTGGCGAGCTTGGGATCCTCGATCTGTTCGCAGATCGCGACGCGGTGTCCCTTGGTGATGAGCCGCCGCAGGTACTCGGTGGCGGCCTTGACCGGCACCCCTGCGAGCGGGACCTCGGCCGCCCCGCCGTTGTTGCGCGACGTCAATGTCAGGCCGAGCTCGCGCGCGGCGAGTTTGGCGTCGTCCTCGAACATTTCGTAGAAGTCGCCCATCCGGAAGAACAGGATGGTGTGGGGATGGCGGGCCTTGATGTCGCGATACTGCTGCATGACTGGCGTATCGGTCGCCGCCCCCCCGGTCACGGCTCCTCCACGACGAACGGCTGACCACCGACACGGGTCTTCAGCCGCTGCTGGGTCCGGACCGCCTCGTCGCGCGTTGCGTAGCGGCCGACGCGGACTTTGAAGAAGCCGGTCGAATCGCGCACGACACGCGCGTCGAATCCCATCACTTTCAGCCGGGTGAGCATGTCGTCCACCTGCGCCGCGCTCTTCACCGCGAGCACCTGCACCGCGTACGCACGCGACGCGGCTGGGGGGGGCACGCGGCCGCTCGTATCGTTCGCCGGGGGAGGAGCCGCAGTGGTCGTCGTCGTGCCCGCGGGACTGCAGCGCGCCGCGTAGAAGCTCACCTGGTTCTTGAACTCGACGTCGTCCCCGGCGCCTTCGAGCGATTGCCGGATCAGCTCACAGCCGCGGGTCTCGTTCTTGAGCTCGAAATAACTCCGCGCCGCCGAAAAACTGGCGCGCGAGCGCAGCGGCGAGTCGGGGTACTCGCGGTTCAGCCGCTCGGCCGCGTCAATCGTCTTGGCCGGATCGCGCTGCGCGAAATAGAGCTGCGTCAGCAGGAGCAACGCGTCATCGGCCCACGGGCCAGCGCCGTACTCCACGACGATGCGATTGAGATGCGACGACACCGTAGGCGCGTCAGGTGCGATCTTCGCGGCGGCGAGCAGCGCCTGCGGGAAGACCGAATCGCTCGGCGGCAGCGTCGCCAGCAGCCGGCGGACGATGGTGCGGCCCGAATCCACCTGACCGGATTGCGCTAGGCGCAGTGCTTCGACGAGGCGCGGGTCTGTCTGCGCGGCCAGACGGCCGGACGGCCCGACGGCCAGCAACACGAGCGCAAGCATTACCGGCCGCCCGGCCGTCCGGCCGTCCGGCCGCTTCACGCAGCCTCCCGATTCAGCTTCGCGAATCCGAGCACCAGCTGTGTCACAATCCCCCGGTCGTCCGAGACCGTTGCTGTTTTTAGAGCGTTATCGGCCGCCAGCGCCGCGCGCAGCGCGTGACCCAGCTCGGGCGCCGTCCACAGCGCGCTCCAGCGACTCCAGTGCGCCCCTTCTTCTTTATAGCTACGCAAACCGTAGGGGCGCGCTGCGAGCAGCTGCCGAAAGACGATGTCGGGCAAACGAGCTTCGTTGACGCCGCGATCGCGCTCCGCCCGCGCCACGGCCGTTCCCACCAAATGTGTCCCGAGCAACGACAGAATCTTCACTCCGCTCATCCCCGCCTGCTCGAGCACAGGCTCGACCAGCTGTGCCGCGCGCGCGGCACGTCGCTCCAGCGCCGCGTGCACGAGGTCGAACACCGTCTCCCCCCGGCGCACGCCCACCAGGCTCGTCACATCCGCGGCGGTGACCGGACGTCCCACCCCGGTGCCCCCGACTGGCGCCAGCGAGCCAAGCTTCTCGAGCTCACGAGCCAGCGTGCTCAGGTCGTTTCCGACTGCACTGAGCAGGAGATCAGCGGCGTCCGGTGCGACCGTCAGGCCCAACGTTGTGGCATAGTGCTGCAGCCAGCGCGGCAAGCGCTCCGCCGAGAGCGGCTCGAGCGCCACCGCGGTAGAGGCTCGCACAAGTTCAGCGTCCGGCTCCTCGCCCGCTGCGACCACGAGCACAAGGACCGTGGTCGGATTCGGCGCAGCGAGGTAGCGGATTACTTCATCGCGTAGTTTCGTCTTGCGCTTCCCGACGTGCTCCACGCCTCGCACCACGACAGCGCGCCGCTCGGCCATCATAGGGGGCGTATTGACCAGCGCATGGAACGATTCGGGCGTCAAATCGGCGGCGTAGCGGACGTCCAGATTGAAGTCCCGCGCGGAGCCAACGGCGGCCTCTACGACGGCCCGAACGGCCTCGTCCTTGAGGACATCCTCCTCACCGTGCAGCAGATAGACGGGGTCGAGCTTGGGGGGCTGGGGGGACGCTCCCTTCTTCTTTAGGCTGCGCAGGAGGGCGTCAAGGGTGAGCGCCGGCATACGGCGAAGTTACCGCGCCCCTGTGCCCGGAGAAAGGCCGAAACGCCGCTAACGCCCTGATGAAACGGGCTGAAAGGTGATCGTGGCGGGCTGGACCAGCGCGGTGCCGTACGGATACGGATTTCCGCTGACGACGCTGGCTCGCGGATCCTGAAACGAGACGAATGGGAGTGCCGCGCTCGCCACCGGTTTCGGGAACGCGACCGGTGGTAGCAGTGGAGCTTTTTCGACGCCGGGACGCCGCCCGACTTCGAAGAAGAACAATGCCAGCGCGGCGAGCACGAGCAACGCCGCTGAGAAACCGGACCCCGCGGGCGGCCGCGGGACGCGCCGCCGCTCGACCGCGAGTCGCGCGTCGAGACGTTGCCGGAATGTTGCTGAGGGAGTGATGGGGGACGCCGAGTGGAGTGCCTGCACGGCGTGGCGAACGGTCGCATCGTAGCGGCGACACGAGGCGCACAGGGCCATGTGTCGCGCAAAGCGGCGCAGCTCCCGGGTGGCGGTGATCAGACCGTCCCGGAAATCGCTATGCCGCTCCAGGAACTCCTTGCAAAGCATGGTGGAAATGTACCACCCCGGCCACGGCATGTTCCGCGACCGGGGTTATTGCGGTGGGTTCTATCCTAAACGAGGATGGGGCCGATGAGCTGGGCGAAGCTGTTTCGTGCCCGATTCAGGCGGCTTTTCACCGTCCCCAAATTGCACCCGGTGATTTCGGCGATCTCCTGGTAGCTCTTCCCCTCGAGCTCCCGGAGCACGAACACCTCCCGGTGGTGTTCCGGCAGCCGCTGAACACACTGGTCCACGGCGTCCTTCAAGAACCGCTTGCGGTACAGGTCGTCGGGCCGTGCCGTCGTGTCTTCAAACTGCAACGGCCGATGATCGGCTTCCCAGTTCTTCTTGATCGTCTGGAACAGCACCAGCGGATTGCGGCTGCGGTTGCGCAGCTCGTTCTTCGCGAGGTTCGAGGCGATCGTATAGATCCACGTCGAGAACTTCTTCGTCTGGTCGAAGCGATGCAGGTGGCGGAACACCCGGATGAAGACTTCCTGAACGAGGTCTTCCGCGCGCTCGCGATCGCCGATCGTGCGGTTGACGAAATTGAGGAGCCGCGTCTGATAGCGGTCGACGAGCGTTCCGAACGCCTGGGGCTCGCCGGCCAGATGACGCATCACGACGTGACCATCGTCCAACTCGTGTAGCGCCTCGCGCTGCAGTGCGCGCTGCGTGTCGACGGCGGGTGTTGGACCCTTCAAAGTGGTTCGCATGGGCACCCTAGTGTTTCTAAGGGGAACAGGGAACACTCTGCCCTGATTCACTTTAGGTTGACTTGGCACGAATCGTGCCTCCCAAGCTGGAGTAGTAACTCCTTATTTTCCATCGACTTGCGATTCGCAGCGAGATGCGAAATGGGAATATTGTCCAGGCCTGAGGACGACGCAATTCCACATTCGATCTAGATCCGACGGCGGAGAGGACTAATGCTCCAGGATGAAACCCGCCACAAATAAGATGGCCAAGGCGGTCTTGGCGTCGCAGATCACGCCGCTCCGTATGAGAGTAACGACCTCTGACAACGGTTTCGGCGTCACTTCGATGAACTCGTCCGGCTCCCGGGCGTGCTTGCCCGTGGTCAGGTCGGCTGCCCAAAAAAGGTGAATGCGCTCGTCTGTGAAGCCAGGCGTTGTCCATATAGTAGTAAGACGCTCAACCCGCCCGGCAGTCACACCTACCTCTTCCAGCAGCTCCCGTTCAGCGCATACCCGAGGGTCCTCCCCGGGGTTCAGACGGCCGGCCGGGATTTCGAACAGCAATCCGTTGGTCGCATACCGGTATTGCTGGATGAGCAGGATAGTGGGATCAGGCCCGTAGGGGTCGGAGGCAAACGGAACCACTGCGGCGGCACCGGGGTGGCGGATGATCTCGAGCTCTCCGGTCGAGCCGTCGGGGAAGCGGACCGTATCCGCATCCAGGTCGATCACCCGCCCCGTGTGAATTCGCTTACTGGCGACCTGCATCGACCGCTCCTTTTAGTGCTGGAATAGCCACGCAAAGGGCACCTTGAATCCCTCGGCAAACAGGTAGCCCGTATTGCGGCGCAGATTGGCGTGAATCGGTGAGCCCGTGGCGGGCGAGGTGTATGGCACCAAGCCTCGCCGTCTCGCAATAATCTTGAGTCGTAGCATGTGGAACCCGTCGCTGACGAGCAGCACGCGGCGGCTTTCTTTCCCTCCGAACCAGCGTCTTACCTGATCGATCGACGCATAGGTGTCCTCGCCGCCGGCCAGCGGCACAACGGCATCCCCTGGCAATCCCAGGCGCAGTAGGTAGTCGCGGCCGACGTTGGCCTCATTGAGCGTGTCGCGGGCGCCTACACCACCCGTCACGAGGACGACCGGGGCGAGACCGCGCTGATAGAGCGCCGCGGCGTGATTGAGGCGAGCGCGAAATACGGGGGAGGGACGGCCATTGTATTGCGCGGCGCCGAGCACCGCGATGGCGTCGGCGCCGGTGGCCTCATCGCGGGCCGCATGGACGGCGACGGCAACGACGATGGCGGCCCAGGTCAGGCCAAGCAGGACCACCGCAAAGAAGATCGCGCCGACGGCGCGCCGTCCCGTCCAGAAAGGCATGCGGGACAAGATACAAAGGCACTACGGCCGCGTGAGCAGCTCCTCGAACAAAGTGAGTGCCCGGGCGTCGTCCGACTGGCCGAGCCAGAAGATGGCCTTGCGGCGCAGCTCGGGGTCCGGGTTCTGTTTTGCGATACGGATCAGCGCCGGCACGCCTTCATCCTTGGGACGCTGCGACAGGGCAAAGACCGCCGTTTCGCGCACCTCGCGGTCGGCTCCGCCGTCGTCAACGAGATCGGTGAGGCCCTTGGTCGCGGCGTCACCCGCGGCCTGTCCCAGCCAGAAGACGGCCCCGCTGCGCACCTTCCGCGAGACGTTGGCGTCTTTCGCAATCTTCAGCAGCTCGGGCCAGAGCGTCACGCTGTCCGCGAGCATCGCGGGGAAAATCGCCTTCTTGGCGGCGGGGCTGTTGTCCGCTCTGGCGAGGGACAGCAGATAGCTCGCGGCATCACGCGCACCGACGG
>JBOHSJ010000201.1:0-20359 GCA_050733035.1 Gemmatimonadales bacterium
AAGCGATTCAAAAGCTGCTGCCGACCCACATGCAGCTGATCATGGGCATCGGGAGCGCCGAAGAAATTGCGCTCGCCGAGGTGAAGGCCGCCGAGCAGATGCAGGCAACGAAGGTGCAGGGCAGCGACGCGGATCCGGAGCCACAGACGCCGGAAGTCGAGACCCAATGCCCGGTTACGGGTCGCGTCGGACGCCGGCCGCGCGTCGCGACCGACCCCATCGTGTGGACCGACGAGAGCTGGCAGCGCTTGCAGCTCGTGCCCTTGATCGCGCGGCCGCTGGCGCGGAACACCGTCGAGCGCTTTGCCAGAAACCACGGCATCTGGCGCGTCACCACGCCCGTGATGGACGACAACAAGCAGGCGATGATCGAAGCCGACGAGTTCGACATCGACACGATGATGGTGATGTTCACCGAGCTCCGGGCCAAGCAGATCCGCGCCGAAGCCGAGGGGAAGGATGCGCTGTCGCCCGAGATGCGGGCTTTTATAGAAGAAGCAAAGGCACAAGGCATCACCCGCTGCCCCATCCGGGACATCGAAGAGAAGATGGACAAGTGTCCGGTGGACATGAAGGCCGTCACGCCGGCCGACGCAAAGCGAGCGATCGAGAAACTGCTGCAGTGAGCTACGTTCCTCACGTCGTCGCCTGGAATCTCACGCGGCGCTGCAACCTCGAGTGCGCCCACTGTTATATCGCGGCGGGGCCTCGCGAGAGCGCGACGTCGGAGCTCGAGACCGCAGAGTGCCTGCGGATCGTGGACGAGCTCCTCGCGGTGAACCCCGCGCCGATGCTGATTCTCTCCGGGGGCGAGCCGCTGCTCCGGCACGACCTGACCGCGATCGCGGCCTACGCCTCGCAGCGTGGCGCGACGGTCGTCGTCGGAACGAATGGCACGCTGCTCAGCGATGAGCGCATTGCGGGGCTCAAAGCCGCCGGCGTGCGCGGCGTCGCGGTCTCGATCGATTCCCTCCGGCCCAGCTACCACGACAACTTTCGCCACGGCAAAGGCTCGCTGGACGACACGATCGCGGCCCTGGCGCGGTTGCGGGCGCACCGGCTCGACTTCATCATCCAGACCACGGCGACGAAAGGCAATCGCGCCGAGCTGGAGCGCGTGGCGGAGTGGTCCGCCAAGCAGGGCGCGGTCGCGTTCAACTGCTACTTCCTCGTCGCGACGGGACGCGGCGCCGGCCTGTCCGACCTCGCCCCCGCCGAGTACGAAGCCGTGCTCGCCGATCTGGCGCGCTGGCAGCAGCAGTACCGCGGGCAGATGATGGTTCGCGCCAAGTGCGCGCCGCATTTCATGCGCCATGTGCACGCCGCCGATCCCGATTCGCCGATCCTGAATTACGAGACCCGCTGCCCCTGCGGCACGCAGTACTGCCGCATCACGCCCGACGGCAAGCTCACGCCATGCCCCTATCTGCCCGAAGTCGCGGGCGATCTCCGCGCGCAGAGCTTCGGCGAGATCTGGCGCTCCTCGCCGCTGTTCCGGCAGATCCGCGAGGGGACCCTGGGCGGCAAGTGCGGGCGCTGCGAGTACCAGAAACTGTGCGGCGGCTGCCGGGCGCGCGCGTTCGCGCTCGCAGGAGATGTCCTCGCCGCCGATCCCTCGTGCACGTATGAACCTCGAGGGATCGAGGTGATCGAACCGGCAAGCGTCAGCTATGGAAGCGACTTCATCCCCGCGCTCGTGTGGTCCGCCGCGGCACGCGCGCGTCTCGATCGTATTCCCTCGTTCGTGCGCGGCGTCGTCGCGAAGCGCGTCGAAGATTGGGCGCGCGAGCGCGGGCTCGAGGAGATCACGCCGGAGCTGCTGGTCGAAATCCGGAATGCGATGCCAATCGACTTCTCCAAACGCAAACCGTTCTTCGTTCAGAAGGCAGACGGCTGATGGCTTTCGGCATGTTGTTAATTCAGGAGTTTCGCGATTTCCCGCTGATCGGCAGCCGGGCCGCCATCTGGATCGCCGCCGAGATCCACCTGATGTTCGCGGCGTTCGTGTTGGGCGTGCCGATCTTCGCGGTGGTGGCCGAGGCGATCGGGATTTTCGGCAAGGATCAGCGCTACGACCGGTTGGCCAAAGAGTTCACGCGGCTGCTGCTCATCGCCTACAGCGCAACGGCGATCTGGGGTGCCGTGTTCGTCTTCCTCCTCTCCACCCTGTATCAGCCGCTGTGGGCCTATCTGACGGCCATCTTCGGGCCGTCGATGTGGGTTTATACCGGAATCTTCTTTCTCGAGTCGTTCACGCTCTACTTGTATTACTACGGCTGGGACCGCTGGAAGTACGGGCGCGCGAAGCTCGTGCACTGGGGTCTGGGCATCCTGCTGAACGTGTGGGGCACGATCGTGATGTTCATCGCCGACTCGTGGCTCACGTACATGATGACGCCGCCGCGCGACATCACGCCCCAGACCGCGCCCGCCAGCATCAAGCTCTGGCACGCCATCCTCAACCACACCTGGATGCCCATCAACATCCACCGCCTGATCGGCAACGTCGTGTTCGGCGGGGCGATCGTGGGCGCGTACGCGAGCTATCGCTTCCTCGCGGCCAAGACCGACGAGGAGCGCGCGCACTACGACTGGATGGGGTATGTCGGCAACTTCATTGCGATCTCGGCGCTGATCGTCCTGCCGTTCGCGGGCTACTGGCTCGGCCGCGAGATCTATCAGTACGACCAGTCGATGGGCATCACGATGATGGGCGGCTTCATGAGCTGGCTGTGGGTGATCCAGGCGTTCCTGATCGCCGTGCTGTTCCTCGCCGGCAACTACTACCTCTGGGTCGGGATGGGCCGCATCCCCGGCGCGGAACGGTTCCGGCCGTACACGAAGTGGCTGCTCGTGGTGCTGGTGATCGGCGCGATCGTCTGGGGCACACCGCACACGATGATCGCCGACTCGCGCGAGCTCGCGGCGATGGGTGGATCGCACCATCCGTTCCTCGGCGTTCTGGGCGTCATGAGCGCCAAGAACACCGCCGTGAACCTGATGATCCTCGCCACCTTCCTTTCATTCTTGATGTACCGGCGCGCCAATATCCGGCCGGTCGTGCCGTGGGCGAAGACGGGGACGCGGATCCAGGGGGCGATGTTCGCAATCGCCGCCGCGATCGTGCTGTTCTACGGCATCCGCGGTTACTTCGTCGAAGCGATTGTGCGCATCGGCTATTCGGTCTATCAAGTCGGCGCGGTGCTGGCGTGCATCGTGTTCGTCACGATCATCGACTTGGCTGTAGCGCGCGGTGCGCAGTCCATAGGCGCCATCCAGTGGGGCAAGATGCCCCCCCGCTCGCAGTACGCGCTGTTCATCCTCGCGGTCACGTTCACGTGGCTGATGGGCTTGATGGGATTCGCGCGCAGCGGCATTCGCCAGCATTGGCACGTGTGGCAGGTCATGCCGGACACGACGCAGTACGCCGCGACCCCCGCATTGGGCTACGCCTCGATCATGATCAGCACCTGCGTGCTGATCTTCCTCGCGCTCGTCGGATTCATCTTTTGGCTCGGCGGGCTCGCCGAGAAATCGACGTTCGTGCCGGCGGTGAGCACGGTGGAGGCGCCGCATGTGGGCCAATAACCTGCGCATCTTCGGCGTCGTCCTCGGCACCCTGGCGCTCTATACCCTGATCGCGAACAAGATCCCGCAGGTACAATCGGAAGTGCCGCGGGCGTTGAGCCTGGGTGCCAACGTGACTCCCGAGCAGCTCGTCGGCGCCGGCGAGCAGCTGTATCAGGGGGCCGGCGGCTGCACCGCCTGCCATGGCCTCGGCACCCGCGCGCCGAATCTCTTGACCGACGAAAAAGGCCAGGGTCCGATCGGCGCCCGCTGCGCAACGCGCGAAAGCGGGAAAGGCTGCAAGACGTACCTCCACGAGTCGCTCACGCGGCCCGGCGCGTTCGTCGTAAGCGGCTACGAGCCGATCATGCCCGACGTGAGCCGCACCCTCTCCCCGCAGCAGCTGTGGGCGCTGGTTGCTTTTTTGGAATCCCAGGGTGGGACTGTCGATGTCTCGGCTGCAGACATCCCAGCGGGTAGCCAGCCGACCCCGGGCGGCAGCCCGGGGAGTGCGGGACCGGGCATCGGTGGAGGGACCAAGGATGCGATGGAGATCATCCGCGCCGCCGGATGTCTCGCCTGTCATAAGGTTGGCAGCGAAGGTGGTGCGATCGGACCGGATCTTACGCGTATCGGCGCACGCGTGTCGGCCGCACAGATTCGCGAAGGGATTCTCGCGCCGGATGCCAGGATCGCCAGGGGCTATGAGAAGTTCACAGGCATCATGCCCAAGACGTTCGGCGATCAGCTCACGGCGGCCCAGCTCGAATCGCTCGTGCAATTCCTCGCGAGTCACAAATGAGATCGTACCTCCGCCACCCGTTCTGGCAGGCCGCCCTACTGCTCGTGCTGGCGTATCTCGTGATCGCGTTCGTCATCCCACTGCTGCCGGGCAGCGCCGTCGTACCCAAGAGTGTCGTGCTGCAGTACATGGCGACGGTGCTGGTGGGCGTGCTGATCTGGGTGAGCGACGACGAAGCCCGTTGGACGACGTTCAAGGAGCCGATGCACGAGGTGCTCGTGCAGCCGCGGCTCAAAACCGTCCGGACAGTTTTGCTCGGCGCCGTCACGCTGATCGTCGGGTGCTTCACGTACGGTCAGGTGCGCGCCAGCGTCGCCGCGCCGCCGAATCTGCGCTCGATCCATCCGGCGCCCCCGTCCCAGATCACGTTCCGCGGCAAGACGATCAACTTGGTCGGGCTCGACAATCCGCTGCGGCGCCAGGGGGACCTGGCTGCGCATGTCGCCGAGGGGCAGCGGATCTACTACCAGAACTGCGTGCCCTGTCACGGCGACCATCTCGACGGCCAGGGCCACTACGCGGCCGGTCTCAATCCGCTGCCCGCAAACTTCCAGGATAACGGCACCATCGCGCAGCTCACCGAAAGCTTCGTGTTCTGGCGCGTCGCGAAGGGGGGGGCGGGGTTGCCGCGGGAAGGGACGCCCTGGAATTCCGCGATGCCCGCGTGGGAGGATTTTCTGACGGAGGAGGAGATCTGGGCGGTCGTGCTCTTCCTGTACGAGCAGACGGGATGGAAGCCGAGGACTTGGGAGGTGAGCGGGGAGCAGGGAGCGGGGAGCAGTCATGATTAGGCCCGCCGTCGCTCTCGTTCACATCCTGCTCCTTGCTCCCTGCTCCCTGCTCCTTTCGCAGGACACCACCGCCGGAAAAGTCGTGTATCAGCAGTGGTGCGCCGGCTGCCATGGTGACCAAGGCGCGGGCGACGGCGTCGCCGCGAAGCACATGATTCCGCCGCCACGCGATTTCACGGGCGCGATCTATCAGATCCGCTCCACCGCCAGCGGTAATCTCCCGACCGACGCCGACCTGCTGCGCTCTATAGATGAAGGGCTGCCGGGTACGGCGATGCCGGGGTGGAAGACGCGGCTGTCGGACCGGGAACGGCGCGACGTGCTGGCGTACATCAAGACGTTTTCGACTTTCTTCGCCGATACAACGTTACGGCCGCAGGCGCTCGACTTCGGGAAGTCCCCCGGTGGCGGCAGCGGCGAAGAGGCATTGCGCGTCGGGCGGCAATTCTACGACTCGATCGGCTGCCGCAAATGCCACGGCGATTTGGGACGAGGGGACGGACCGTCGGCGCCCACCCTGAAAGACGACGCCGGCCGGGTGCCGATGTTTGCAGCCGACCTGCACCAGAATTGGCTCTTCAACGGCGACGGGACGGTGGAGGACATCTACCACCGCCTGCGCACCGGCCTCGACGGCACACCCATGCCGTCGTTCAGCGATCTCCTGGAGCAGAAGTTCCTGACCGAGACCGAGCTGTGGCGTGTTGCCCAATACGTCCGCAGCCTGTCGCCCGATGAGGCGCCCGTCGTGCGCGACGTCATACGCGCTCCCTTGGTGGAACGGGCGCTCCCCCACGCGCCGGACGACTCGGCGTGGAATGCGGTGGACGCGTACTGGTTCCCCCTTGTCGGCCAGGTGATCCGCAAGACTCGCTGGTTTGCTCCCGCGGTGACCGGCGTGTGGGTGAAGGCGGTGCATACGGCCGATTCGATCGCGTTGCAGGTGACGTGGGACGACCGCTCCGAAAGTCCGGACCCTGCGTGGCTGGAGCAGGTGGGGCGGGTCCTGGCGTCGCTGCAAAGCGATGACTCGGCGGCGCAGCAGCCCGCGCTGTGGCCCGATCAGATCGCCGTGCAGTTTCCGGTTGCGATTCCTGCCGGCATGGAGCGTCCCTATTTCCTCATGGGCAGCTCGAGCGCGCCCGTTTATCAGTGGCGCTGGTCGAGCAGCGCGCGAGGTGCTGCGGTCGCCGGTCTGGCCCGAGGCCTCGAGCGCTTCGATCCGATCGCCGGCGGTGGAGTTGGGGCGCAGGCTGTGTATGACCACGGCCAGTGGCGCGTCGTCTTCACGCGCGCACTTGCTTCGCCTGATACGGCTAGCCAGCTTCCTTTCCGGACCGGCCGTGCCATCCCGGTCGCTTTTTTCGCGTGGGATGGGTCCAACGGAGAGCACGGCACGCGCATGGCAATCAGTACGTGGTATTTCCTCGCCCTCGACGAACCGGTGCCGGCCCGCGTGTTCATCTCGCCGGTGCTCGCCATGATGCTCACATTGGGATTGGGCATGCTGGTCGTGTGGCGCGCGCAGCAGAAGACTTCATACCGGAGGCAGCAATGAAAGGCAGAATCTTCAGCGTGGTGGGCGGGATGTTCCTGCTCACCGTGTGCAGCAAAGGTGACCAGAGCCAAGTACAGGCAGCTCCACCTGCGGCAGACACGCCGCCGCCGGCATCCGCGACCGCGGCATCAGCGGCCGGCGGGACGATCAGCGGCAAGATCAAGTTCACCGGCACCGCCCCGCGCAACCCCGCGATCGACATGAGCGACGAGGCGGCATGCAAAGCGAAGTACACCGCCCCTCCGACCGAAGAGAACGTCGTGGCCGGTCCCGCCAACGCGCTCGCCAACGTCTTCGTGTATGTGAGCGCCGGCGTGCCCGCCGGTCAAACATTCACGGCGCCGACGACCGCGGTCGTGCTGGACCAGAGCGGCTGCCGCTATCACCCCCACGTTTTCGGCGTCATGGTGGGACAGCCGGTCGAGATTCGTAACTCCGACCCCGTGCTCCATAACATCAAAGCTGTCGCCAAGAAAAACCGGCCGTTCAACGTCAGCCAGCCGAACGCCGGCATGAAGACGACGCGCACGTTCACGGCGCCTGAGGTGATGGTGAATCTGCAGTGCAACGTGCACGGCTGGATGCACGCCTGGGTCGGCGTGCGGCCCGATCCGTTCTATGCGGTGTCTGGCCAAGATGGAAGTTTCAAGATCGAAGGCCTGCCCCCAGGGACGTATACGATCGAGGCCTGGCACGAGAAGTTCGGTACGCAAACCGCGACCGTGACGATCGCGGGAACCGAGACCAAGACGGCCAACCTTACCTTCGCCGCGCGCTAAAGCGCGAGGAGAGTTCGATGCGTTGGTGGCTTCCCGACGCAGGGTCGACGTTTGCCGGGCCGATCGACACGATGTTCCTGGTGATTCTCATCATCACGGGAATCGCGCTGGTCCTCGTAGAGGTCGGCGTGGTGACCTTCGTGCTGCGCTACCGCGCCCGCCCGGGGCGGAAGGCGTTCTACACCCATGGCTCGACGCGCGCGGAGGTGATCTGGACGGCGATCCCGGCCGTCACGATGGTCGCGCTCGGGCTGGTCAGCAATCACTACTGGGTGTGGATGAAGGACAAGAAGAGCATCCCCCCCGAGGCGATTCCCTTTGGCGTGCACGGCAAGCAGTTCGAGTGGCAGGTGTCGTACGCCGGCGCGGACGGGAAGCTCGGCACGGACGACGACTTCACCGTGCGCAACCAGCTCCACATTCCCGTCAATCAGCCCGTCGCCCTCGAGCTCACCTCCGAAGACGTGATCCATTCGTTCTTCGTTCCCGAGTTCCGCGTGAAGCAGGACGCGGTGCCGGGGATGCACATCACCGCCTGGTTCCAGGCGACGAAGACGGGGGAATTCGAAATCGGCTGCGCCGAGCTGTGCGGAATGGGGCACTATAAGATGCGGGCTCGCGTGTTCGTTCATACGCCCGACGAGTTCAAGGCCTGGATGGCCCAACAAGCCGCCGGAGGCGCCGAATGACGACGGTCGCGCACGCCAGACCGGAAGCGCACGACGCGCATCACGCGCCGATGAGCTTCTGGCAGAAATACATCTTTTCGACCGACCACAAGATCATCGGTATCCAGTTCCTGTTCGTCAGCCTGTTCTTCCTGCTGGTGGGCGGGCTGTTGGCGATGCAGATCCGCTGGCAGCTGGGCTTCCCGGGCAAGCCGATGCCGGGCGGCGGGATTCTGCCGGAGAGCATGGTCTCAGGCGGCGTGATCCTGCCCGAGTACTATATCCAGCTCGTGACGATGCACGGCACGTTCATGGTGTTCTTCGCGATCATGCCGCTGCTCGTCGGCGTGTACGCCAACTTCCTGATTCCGTTGAAGCTGGGGGCGCACGATATGGCGTTCCCCCGCATCAACATGTGGTCGTTCTGGCTCGCGCTGCTCGCCGGCTTGATCATGCTGGCGGGCTTTTTTGTGCCGGACGGCGCGCCGCGCGCGGGATGGACGATGTACGCGCCACTGTCGGCCCGCCCCGATCTCTCGGGCGCGACGTACAGCCAGCAGCTGTGGAGCATCTCGATCGTCGTGCTGGGATTGTCGTCGGTCATGGGCTCGGTGAACTACATCACCACGATCATCAATCATCGCGCGCCCGGGATGACGTTCTTCCGTATGCCGCTGTCGGTGTGGTCGCTGTTCATTACGGCGATCCTGGCCGTGCTGGCGCTGCCCGTGCTCCAGGGCGCGGCGATCATGCTGCTCTTCGATCAGACGATCGGCACGCATTTCTTCGATCCGGTGGCGGGCGGTCAGGCGCTGCTGTGGCAGCACCTGTTCTGGTTCTTCGGCCACCCCGAGGTCTATATCCTCATCCTGCCGGCGATGGGCATGGTGTCGGACGTCATCGCCAACGGCAGCCGCAAGCCGATCTTCGGCTATCACTCGATGGTGTTCGCGATGATCGGGATCGCGTTCCTGGGCTGGATCGTGTGGGGCCACCACATGTTCATGAGCGGCATGAACCCCACCCTCGGGTCCACGTTCATGGTCTCGACGCTGCTCATCGCGGTGCCGTCTGCCGTCAAGGTGTTCAACTGGCTGGGCACGATGTGGCGCGGTAACCTCCATCTCCACGTGCCGATGCTCAACGCCATCGGATTCGTGTCGATGTTCACGATCGGCGGATTGTCGGGCATCTTCATGGCCGCGACGCCGGTGGACATTCCGATCCACGACACACAGTTCATCGTCGCGCACATTCATTACGTGCTGTTCGGTGGCTCGCTGTTCGCGCTGTTCGCGGCGATCCCCTTCTGGTATCCGAAGATGTTCGGCCGGATGATGGACGAGCGGATCGGCAAGATCCACTTCTGGCTCACGTTCATCACGTATAACCTGACGTTCTTCCCGATGCACATCATCGGGATGGGCGGCCAGATGCGGCGCATCTACGACCCCACGATCTACGATTTCCTGAAGCCGCAGCAGGGGATGAACGAGTTCATCTCCTACAGCGCGTTCGCGCTGTTCGCGGTGCAGTTCCTCTTCATGTTCAACTTCCTGTGGAGCCTGAAGAAGGGGAAAGTGGCGCTGCAGAACCCGTGGAATGACAACGGGCTCGAGTGGTCGCTGCCCAATCCCGCGCCGCACGGCAACTGGGCGCCGGCGGTGCCGAATGTGTACCGCGGGCCCTACGAATTCAGCGCGCCGGAAGCCGGCGATGCCGACTTCCTGCCGCAGACGAAGAAGCTGCCGAGCGACCGCGATCCGGTACCCGCCACTCTTCCGGGAGGACATTAACGTGGCCAGCACCGCGATGACCGACGCGATGCGCCCACCGTTCCCGGCCGAGCCGGGCGCGGGGGTCTACAGCAACAAGCTGGGCATGTGGGTCTTCCTCGCCAGCGACGTGATGTTCTTCACGGCGCTGATCGGCTCGTACGTCGTGCTGCGCTTCGGCATGACGTCCGTCTGGGCGGCGCCGGGCGCGGTGCTGAACGTGCCGCTCACCGGCATCAACACCTTCCTGCTGATCTGCTCGTCCGTCTCGATGGTGAAGGCGTACGCCGCCATCGCGGACGGCAAGAAGTATTTCCTGCGGAAGGTGCCGGGCAAGACGCTCCAGGACGGCGGCCTCAAGTTCTGGCTGCTGGTCACGATCATTTGCGGCGCCGGGTTCGTGGGCGTCCAGGTGTACGAGTACATCAAGCTCGTCGGCCACGGCTTCACGCCGGTCGGCTACCGCGAGGGCTCCGAGCTGGCCGAGCTCGCGCTGCGCGATCCGGTGAGGTACGGCGCGGGCGTCGCGGGGATGTACGGCTCCACGTTCTTCACGATGACGGGGTTCCACGGTTTCCACGTCACGTGCGGCGTGATCAGCATGCTGTATCTCTACTTCACCAAAGTGCTGCCGGAGAAGTACTCGGCGCAGGATTATCGCGGCATCGAGGTCATTGGCTTGTACTGGCACTTCGTTGATCTGGTGTGGATCATCCTCTTCACCATCGTCTACCTGATCTGAGCGAGGGCCCAGCGCCTTATGACGACGCCACAGCAGACGACGCATGTTCGGCCGAACTACATGCTGATCTGGCTATACCTGTTCTTGATGACGATCGCCGAGGTGTTGCTGGCGTTCGAGCTGCCGGTTTCCCAAAACATCAAACTCATCCTGCTGCTCATTCTGGCGGTCTGGAAGGCGATGCTCGTGGCGCTGTTCTTCATGCACCTCAAGTTCGAGCGCTGGAGGCTGCGGCTGATTTTCATCGTACCGCTGCCGCTCGCGGCGATTCTTGTGACCACGGTCATCATGGAGAAAATATTCTAGTCGGGTCGCTGCTCGAGCTCACCAAGCCGCGCATCACGCAGCTGGTGCTCCTGACCGCCGCCGCGGGATTCTACCTCGGCGCGCGCGAGCGGGTGGACCTGCTCCTGCTCGCGAACACGCTGATCGGGACGGCGCTCGTCGCCGCCGGCACGAACGCGTGGAACCAGATCCGCGAGCGCGATGTGGATGCCCGCATGGCGCGCACCCGGCGGCGGCCGCTGCCGTCGGGCCGGCTCACGCCGCGCGCCGCGATGTGGTTTGCCTCCGCGATTACCGTCCTGGGCGTCGGCTACCTGGCGGCGACGGTCAACACCCTTACGGCTGTGCTCGCGGCGCTGACATTCGCGAGTTACGTGCTGCTGTACACGCCGCTCAAGCGGAAGACGTCGCTCAATACGCTCGTCGGCGCCGTACCCGGTGCGCTGCCGATCGTCGGAGGCTGGACCGCCGCCGGAGGTGACCTCGGCGCGGCCGTCGCGGCGCTGTTCTGGATTCTGTTTCTCTGGCAGCTGCCGCACTTCCTCGCGCTCGCCTGGTTGTACCGCGACGATTATCGCGCCGGCGGGCTGCGCATGCTGAGCGTGGATGACGAAGCCGGCACCGACACCGGCCGCATGGCGCTGCTGTACGCCGTCGCTCTGCTGCCGATCAGCCTCGTCCCAACGCTGCTCGGCGTCACCGGCGCCTGGTATTTCTACGGCGCGCTCGCGCTCGGGCTGCTTTACGTCGCGGCGGGCACCGCCCTGCTCGTCGGCGCGACGCCGGCGCGCGCCTGGCGCTTGTTCTTCGTTTCGATTCTGTATTTGCCGGCGTTGTTGACCCTGATGGTGCTCGACAAGGTGACGGTGTAAGCCTCAATGATCCCTTTTCACCGCATTCTGATCACGACCGGGATTGTATTCTGCGCCGGTTTCGCCGTCTGGTCGCTATGGCGCGAGCAGATGGTGCTGGGCATCGCGTTCGCGGCGCTGGGGGTGGGGCTCACCTATTATCTGCGCCACCTGCGCCGGTTCATCGGACGATGATCCTCGCGACACTGCTGCTCCACGGCGATGACATCGATCTGATCTACTTCTGGAGCTCGTTGCTCATGGTCGCCCTGCCACTGACCGTGTTTGGCGTGCTGACGTACTTCGTGGTGAAGGGATATCGCAAACGGGAGCACGGAGCAGGGAGCAAGCAGCAGAAAGCGTCGAGCTAGGGTTTCTGCTCCCTGCTCCGTGCTCCGTGCTCGATTAGATTGACACCATGACCCCGCCGAGCAACGAAAAGCGCCAAGTCGTCCGCTACGCCTTCTACAAGCTCGATCCCGCCTGGCGGCGCCTGACCGCCGAGCGGCAGGCGTCCGCGAAACTCGAGTTTGGTGAGACGCTCGAGCGCTACCACGGCCGCTTGTTGCTGCGGCCCTACGGCCTCGTCGGCATCCGGGGTGACACCGACCTTCTGCTGTGGCAGGTGGCCGAAGACCTCGACGCGCTCGTGGAGCTGCAGACCGCGCTCAATCGCACCGATCTCGGCGCCTATCTGTCGATTCCCTACAGCTACCTCGCGATGACGCGGCGCTCGATCTACGAGTTCCCTGCCGATCCCCAGCACGAGCAGCGGCTCGTCATTCGGCCAAGCGCGGCGAAATACCTGTTCGTCTACCCGTTCATCAAGACGCGCGCGTGGTACGCGCTGCCGAAGCCGGAGCGGCAGCGGATGATGGACGAACACGTCCGCGTCGGACGCAAGTATCCGACGATCCGCCTGAATACCACGTACTCGTATGGACTCGACGATCAGGAGTTCATCGTCGCCTTCGAGGGCGACAATCCCGGCGAGTTCCTCGACCTGGTGATGGAGCTGCGCGAGAGCGAGGCGTCGTCATACACGCTGCGCGACACGCCGACCTTTACCTGCGTCCAGATGTCGCTGTGGGACATGCTCGATACGCTGGGCGGCGCCGGCGCCGCGCAGGCACTGGCGCGGCGGCCCGCGCGCGCCGACGGCTTTACTCCCGTCGCGAGCCTCGCGGACTTGCCGCCGGGAACGGCCAAGCGGGTGTACGCGGCCAATGAGGCCGTCGCGCTGTTCAACGTAAACGGCACCGTGTACGCGATCGCCAACCGCTGCACTCACGCGCGCGCCAGCCTGTCGGAAGGGACGGTGGACCCGGCGCGCTGCGCCGTGACCTGCCCCTGGCATGAGGGCGTGTTCTCGCTCGAGTCGGGGCGCGTACTCGGCGGTCCGCCCGTCCATCCAGTGGCGGCGTATCAGGTCAAACTGGAAGGCGACACCATCCTCATCGCTCTCGAGGCCCGGGAAGCTGCGATTTCTTAAAGCGTGCCGCCGGGAGCGCACCGACGTCACTCCCGTCTGGTTCATGCGGCAGGCAGGGCGCTACATGCCGCAGTACCAGAAACTCCGCACACGTCACTCGATCCTCGATCTCTGCCATCGTCCCGAGCTCGCGGCCGAGGTCACGCTGCAGCCTGTCGAACGCCTCGGTGTGGATGCCGCGATCGTATTCGCCGACATCCTGCTGCCGTTCGAGCCGCTCCGCCTGGGCTTGCGCTTCGAGGCGGGCGAGGGCCCCAAGCTCGCCAAGCCGATTCGCGACGCGGCCGATGTCGAGTGCCTCCCGTCGTTCAACATCGATGCCGAGCTGGGGTACGTCGGCGACGCGATTCGGCTGGCGCGGCGCGCGCTGCCCGCGGACGTGCCCCTCATCGGATTTGCCGGTGCGCCGTTCACGCTTGCCAGTTACGCGATCGAAGGCGGCGCGAGTCGCACGTTCACGAAGACCAAGGCCTTCATGTACGGGGCACCCGACGCCTGGAATCGGCTCCTGGGAAAGCTGGCCGACGTGGTGGGCAACTACCTGGTGTCGCAGGCGCGCGCGGGCGCGCAAGCGCTGCAGCTATTCGACAGTTGGGTCGGCTGTCTCGCGCCTGAGGACTACCGCCGCTACGTGCAGCCGCACAGTCGCCGCGCGCTGACCCTCGCGGGCAAGGCCGGTGTGCCGCTCATTCATTTCGGGACCGGCACGGCGACGTTCCTCGAGGATTTTGCGGCGGCCGGCGGCGACGTGATCAGCGTGGACTGGCGCATTCCGCTCGACGCCGCCTGGACGCGCCTCGGTCCACAGAAGGCCATTCAGGGCAATCTCGAGCCGGCGGCGTTGCTCGCCCCTGCGGCCGAGCGCGACCGGCAAGTCCGGGACATCCTCAAACGCGCCGGCGGGCGGCCGGGACACATCTTCAACCTCGGCCACGGCGTGTTGCCGGAGACCGATGTCGCCGCCGTCCGTGCGGTGGTGGATCTGGTGCATGACAGCTGAGCCGGTCGCCGTTCTTGTCATGGCATACGGCGGGCCGGGAAACATCGGTGAAGTCGAACCCTACCTCATGGATATCCGCGGCGGCCGGCCCACGAAGCCACAGCTGGTCCACGAGATTCGGGCGCGCTATACGCGCATCGGCGGGCGCTCACCGATTCTCGAGCTGACCCGCGCGCAGGCCTCGGGCATCGGGCGGGCGCTGGGTGGCGGCTTCAAGGTGTACGTCGGCATGCGCCACTGGCATCCGTACATCCAGGACGTCGTCGCCGAGATTGCGAAGGATGGTTACCGCCGCGTCGTGGGCGTGGCGATGGCGCCGCACTACTCGAACATGTCGGTCGGCGCATACGAGAAGAAGCTGCTCCAGGCGGCGGACGGACGGTTGGACGTCACACTCGTGCGAACCTGGTGGAAACAGCCGCAGTTTCTCGACGCCGTTACCAACCGCGTCGCGCAGGCGCTGCAGCGTTTTCCCCGGCCGCTGCAGGTACAGGTCATCTTCACCGCGCACAGTCTGCCGGAGAAAATTCTCGCGTCGGCCGATCCCTATCCGGACGAGCTGAAAGCCAGTGCCACCGAGGTCGCGCGGCGCGCCCGGTTGAAGGACTGGCGCATAGCCTATCAAAGCGCCGGCGCTACGTCGGAGCCCTGGCTGGGACCTGACGCCGATGAAGTGATCACCGAGCTGGCCCGTGCCGGCCATGAAGCCGTCCTCCTCGTTCCTATCGGCTTCGTGTGCGATCATGTCGAGATCCTGTACGACATCGACGTCGAATACCAGTCGCTGGCCAAGCGGCTCGGCATTCAGCTCGAGCGTACGGCGTCGCTGAACGATGATCCCGGCCTTGTGACTGCGGCCGCCGACGTCGTGCGTGCCGCCGCGGCGGGGCGGGGGTGGTTGTGAAGATCATCGTCGTCGGCGCGGGGATCGCCGGGCTCGCCGCGGCCTGGGAGTTGACGCGGGCAGGCGGCAACGACGTCACCGTGCTCGAGAGCGAGCGGCGGGCGGGCGGCGTGATCGTGACCGAGCAGGTGCAGGGGTTCATCGTCGAAGGTGGACCGGACGGCTTTCTCGCGGGCGAGCCCGAACTGCCCGCGCTCGCGCAGGAGCTGGGCATCGGGGACCGCGTCGTCGGCCAGCAGGCGCGCGGCACGGCGCTGTGGAATGGAAAGGAGCTGGCGCCGCTCGATGAAGGTCGCGCCGCAGCGCTCCTGGGCATCGATGCGACGCAGGCGGAGGTTTCGGCGGGGTTTCGCAGCTTCGCTGGTGGGATGACGGAGCCGGTCGCGGCGCTCGCGCACCGGCTCGCGGGCGCGGTGCGCTTCGCGCAGGGCGTGGCGGGCCTGGTTGCCCAAGGCAACCGTTGGCACCTGTCGGTCACGGGCGGGTCCACCCACGATGCGGACGGCGTCGTGCTCGCGCTTCCCGCCTACAGCGCGGGCCGCGTGCTCGAGGCCGTGGGCGTCGCGCACGGGCGCGCGCTCGCTGAGGTCGTGTACGTGGCGAGCGTCACCGTATCGCTGGCGTATCGCGCGGATCAGATCGGGAATCCGCTCGACGGGGCGGGGTTTGTTGTGGCCCATGGCGTGCCCCTACCGATCCGCGCGTGCACATACGCGTCATCCAAATTCCCGGGCCGGGCCCCGGCGGGACACGTGCTGCTGCGTGCCTATCTCGCGCCCACCGACGATGATCCGGCGAAGATCGCGCACGCGCACCTCCTGACGATTCTCGGCATTCGCGGCGAGCCGCTGTGGTCGCGTGCGTTCCACTGGAACCGCGGACTGCCGCGCTATCGCCCGCGGCACGCGGACCACGTGGCCGAGATCCGTCATCGCCTGGCTCGGCTCCCGCCCCTGGCGATCGCGGGGGCGGGCTATGATGGAGCTGGAGTCTCAGCGTGTGTAAGATCGGGCAGGGAAGCGGCGCGGGCGCTACTTAGCCGCTGACTTGCTTCGCTGCCACGACGATGCGATCGACCGTCAGGCCGAATTCCTGGTAAATCCGTTGATATGGGGCGGACTCGCCGAACCGGTCGATGCCAAGGATCACGCCGCCCTCGCCAACCCAGCGATACCATGAGTGCGGCGACGCTGCTTCGATAGCGACTCGCGGCACGCCGGGCGGAAGCACCGCATCCCGATAGCGTTGTGACTCCGCGGCGAAGAACTCAAAACACGGCATGGACACAGCCCTCGGCTGCATCCCCTCGGCCTTCAGCTTTTCGTACGCGCTGAGCATCAGTTCCACTTCCGATCCAGTGGCGATCAGAACCACGTCCGGCTCATCGGAATCGGCGAGCACATACGCGCCTTGCTTGAGACCCGCCGCCGGCCCGTACTTCGCGCGATCCACGACCGCCACCTTCTGCCGCGTCAGCACCAGCGCCACTGGTCCGTTCTTGTGGGTGATCGCGGCGCGCCACGCTTCGACCACTTCCGTCGGATCGGACGGCCGGATCACGGTCATGTTGGGAATGACGCGCAGGGCGGCAAGCTGCTCGATCGGTTGGTGCGTCGGCCCGTCCTCGCCCAGGCCGATCGAGTCGTGCGTGAATACGTAGATCGGCTTGAGATGCGTGAGGGCCGCGAGCCGAATGGACGGACGCATGTAGTCGGAGAAGATCAGGAACGTGCCGCCGAACGGGATGAAGCCACGATGCAGCACGATCCCGTTGAGGATTGCACCCATCGCGTGTTCGCGCACGCCGTAGTGGAAATTCCGTCCCGGACCGCCGCCTTTGATCTCCGTATTATTCGAGCCCGTCAGGTCCGCCGATCCGCCGATGAGCTCGGGCAACTTGGCCGCGATCGCGTTGAGCACTTTTCCGGAGGCCGCCCGCGTGGCCTGCGCATCCTTCGGTCCGAACACGGGGAGCGCCGCATCCCACGCCGCGGGGAGTTTGCCGGCGAGGCGACGCTCCAGCTCGGCCGCGAGGTCGGGATGAGCCGAGCGGTAGGCATCCCATTGCTTGTTCCAGTCGCGTTCGAGCCGCTCACCGCGATCCTTCGCACGCCCCCACTGCTCGAGCGCTTCCTCCGGTACGTAGAACGGCTCGAGCGACGGCCAGCCGAGATTCTGCTTCGTGGCCTTCACTTCATCGGCGCCCAGTGGAGCGCCATGGGCCTCGGCCGTGTCCTGCTTGTTCGGGCTGCCCCACGCGATGTGGGTGCGCACGATGATCAGCGAAGGCTTGTCGCTGGCGCGCTTGGCTGCCGTGATCGCCGTGTCGATGGCGTCGAGGTCGTTCCCATCGGCGATGCGCTGCACGTGCCAACCGTAGGCCTCGAAGCGCTTCCCGGTGTCGTCGGAGAACGCGAGATCCGTCGAGCCGTCGATCGTGATGCGATTGTCGTCGTAGAAACCGATCAGCTTGCCGAGCTTGAGATGTCCCGCCAGCGAGCAGGCCTCATGGGAGATCCCTTCCATCAGGTCGCCGTCGGACGCGAGAAAGTACGTGTAGTGATCGATGATCTCATGCCCAGGACGGTTGAACAGCGCCGCGAGCTGGGCTTCGGCGATCGCCATCCCGACGGCGTTTCCCGTCCCCTGGCCGAGCGGTCCCGTCGTCGCTTCCACGCCCGGCGTGACGCCGTGCTCCGTATGCCCGGGCGTGCGGCTGCCCCACTGCCGGAACTGCTTGATCTCATCGAGCGTGAGGTCGTATCCGGTGAGATAGAGAACACTGTAGAGCAGCATGCAGGCGTGCCCGCACGACAGCACGAACCGGTCGCGGTCGCTCCAGTCGGGATTCGCCGGATTGTATTTGAGATGCCGCTGCCACAGCACGTACGCGAGCGGCGCAAGTGCCATCGCCGTTCCCGGATGTCCGGAATCGGCTTGCTGCACGGCATCCATCGCGAGCGTGCGAACGGTATTGATGCACAGCTGATCCAGTCCGACGCGGGCGACGGTTTCGGTCATAGCAATCCGGACTTGGCGGCCTGCCACAGTTTCGTCAGCCGGTCGAAGCCGTCTACCAGCAGCTCGACCTGCTGCGGCGAGGGCGTCGCCTGCGCGGCGATCTTGAGCTCCTCGACGAGCCTCGGCATTTCGTGCCGCCCTTGCTTCGTGCTTTCCACGCCGATCTGTGTCAGGAGATCCAAGATCTTCTGACGCGCCGCCGCGTCCTTGGGCACCTGCCACAGATACTCGGCCGTCTGTTTCCCGTCGGCACACATCTGGCCGAGGGCATCCATCAACGGTTGGCGCGAGGGACGGGGCGACTTCGGATCGTTCATCGAAGCAAATAATCTAACATTGCCTGGGCCCTTGAATGCCTCTAGCTTGCGAGTCCGATGCTCCTGATCCTGCTGCCGGCACTCCTTCAGGCACTACCCACGGATTCGGGGGAAGTGCACCTCCGCAATGTCCGCCAGTTGACCTTCGGTGGCCAGAACGCCGAGGCGTATTTCTCGCGCTCGGGGCAGCAGATCATTTTCCAGCGGCAGGAGTCGGACTCGGGCTGCGACCAGCAGTTCGTGATGAACGTAGACGGGACGTACCTGCACCGCGTCTCGAGCGGCAAGGGACGCACGACGTGCGGGTATTTCTTCGATAACGACCGGCGCATCTTCTACGCCACGACCGAGCACGTCGGGGCGGCGTGCCCGCCGCGCCCGGACTATTCCAAGGGCTACGTCTGGGCGCTGTACGATTACGACATCTATGCCGCCAATGCGGATGGTGCGGGGGCTCGTCGTATCACGAACAACCCGCGTTACGACGCTGAAGGCACGCTCTCCCCGGACGGCAAGACGATCGTGTTTACGTCGCTGCGCAACGGCGACCTCGACATCTACACCATGAGTGTCGACGGGCGTCATCTGAAACGCCTCACCCGCACGCTGGGCTACGACGGTGGCCCCTTCTTCTCACCCGATGGCAAGCAGATCGTCTATCGCGCCTGGCATCCGCAGACGGCCAGTGACTCGGCGGACTATCGCGGCTTGATCGCGCAGAATCTCGTGCGCCCGGTGCGTATGGAGGTCTGGGTGATGGACGCCGACGGCTCGAATCAGCGTCAGGTCACGAACCTCGGTGGCGCCAACTTCGCGCCGTATTTCCATCCTGACGGCCGGCGCATCATTTTCGCGTCGAACCACAAGAACCCGCGCTCGCGCAACTTCGATCTGTACTTGGTCAACGCCGACGGCAGCGGCCTGGAGCAGGTCACCACGAGCGGTGAGTTCGATGCCTTCCCGATGTTTTCACCTGATGGCCGCCGCCTCGTCTGGGCGTCCAACCGCCACGGCAGCACGGAGGGCGAGACGAACATCTTTATCGCCGACTGGATCGAGTCTCCGTGAATCCTGCACGTCCTTCACAACCTCCACCAACCTCCACCAACCCTCCAAAACCTCCGCCGAAGACCGCGAAGGAGGAGGCGATTGCCTGGGCGAAAGCGCTTGGTGCCGCGCTCCTGATCTGGATCGTGCTGCGGTCGTTTCTCGTGGAGGCATTCCGCAGTCCGTCGGCGAGCATGGAAAACACGCTGCTCATCGGCGACTTCCTGTTCGTCAACAAGGCGGTGTTCGGGGGCGAGCTCGAGCTTCCGTTCACCGGCATTCACTGCTGTCGCCTGCCGTCGTTCGCGACGCCGCAGCGGCAGCAGGTCGTCGTGTTTCGCTCCGTCGAAGACTCGACGCCCGACCTGAACATCGTCAAACGCGTGATCGGCATTCCCGGCGACACGCTGCAGATGGTGCACGACACGGTGATCCGGAACGGGCAGCGGCTGGACGAGCCGTACGCGCTGCACACGGCGCTCGCGCAAATCCCCGACGAGGAGTTTCGGATCCAGCTGATCAAGGCATGGCAGCTGCCGCAGTACGTGGGCCGAGATCCGCAGCGCTACCGGCCGACGACGCACGACTGGGGGCCGATCGTCGTGCCCGCTCAGCATTACTTCGTGATGGGGGACAACCGGGACGAGTCCTACGACAGCCGCTTCTGGGGCTTCCTGCCGCGCCAGAACATCCGCGGCCGGCCCCTGTTCATCTATATGAGTGTGGCAAGCCGTCCGTTCCGGATCAGGTGGAACAGGCT
>JBOHSJ010000202.1:0-33762 GCA_050733035.1 Gemmatimonadales bacterium
GGACGAGCGTCACCCACGCCCGGCCGGGCAGCGCGGTAACCGGCAGCTTGATGAGGTCCGCGAACACGCGGTTCGCGCGCCGCACGGCGCCCTGGGCGTCCACGTAGCAGATCGCCTGGTTGAAGGCGTCTACCGTCTGTTCCCACTCGCGCTTGCCGCTCGACAGGAGCTCCACCAGGCGTGCGTTCTCGAGCGCGATGCCGGCCTGGGCGAGCACCGCGCGCGTGAACAGCAGCGCATTCTCATCCAGCGCGTTCTTGCGATCGCCCTCCATCGCGAGGGCTCCGATGGTGCGCGACACGGCGACGACCGGTACGCCCAGCCAGCTCGGCGGCTCCGGCCCTTCAATGGTGACGTCCAGCTTGGCGGCACGCGCGGCGACGGTGTCGGGAAAGACGAGCGGCCCGCGCCGCAGCGCCAGCTGCAGCAACGGCTCGTCGGTCGTGGCGGGGCGGGGGCCGTTGTGGTAAACGACGGTGAGACGGTTGGTATCCAGATCGAGCAGCATCACCGAGAGGCGGCCGGGGGCGAGCTGCTCGGTCAGCGTGCGGGCCACGATCTCGACGATGGTCGCGGGCCGGAAGGCGCCGGCGAGCTCCTGCGAGAGCGTGATCAGCTTCTCTAACACGCGCCTTCGTCCAGGAAGCGCGTGGGCACGCGCGTCGCCGCGTCCACGAGTGCTTCGGCCGACTTGATGAACCGCACCACGATCGGCAGGGACCCCACCAGCCCGACCTTGCGCTGCATGATCCCCGCGATGGGGCCCAGCTCCTTCTTGAGGATCTGCTTCCAGTAGCGGTATTCAGCAGTCAAGATGAAAGGGGCCTGTTGTGCATCCTGCCGCGGCACCAGCCGGGCGGCGCGGCACACCCCGCGGTCGAGATCGAGCAAGATCGCGACGTCCTCCGGAACGCCGATCGTCGGGGCGGCGGGCAAGACCAGTGCGACCGCCCCGTGCGTCCACTGCGTGGAGGCGGTGCGGTAGTCCTCGCTGGCGTTGATCTCCTTGCCATAGGCGGCGACCCACTCCGTGGACGGGAAGGCGTGGCCGTTCGCGCTCACGCGACCGCTCGCGCGAAGCCGTCGAAGAGTGCGCGCTCGGTGAGATCTTCGGGGTGCCATTGAACGGCGACCATCCAGGGCGCGCGTGGGTCCGCCGGCTCCGCTCCCTCGATGACGCCGTCGTCGGCCCAGGCGACGGCTTTGAGGCCGGGGGCGAGGTCACGAATCGCCTGATGGTGGCGGCTGTTCACCGTCGCCGAGCGCGTGCCGAGTGTCTGTTCGAGCAGCGAACCCGCTTGCACGCGGACGGGATGGTGGCTCGCTTCGCCGGCGTGCGGCACCGGTCCCGGCCGCTCACTGTCCAGGTCCTGATAGAGCGTGCCTCCGAGCGCGACGTTGAGGATCTGAATGCCGCGGCAGATCGCGAGAATCGGCATGCCGCGCGTGCGGGCGGCCGCGATGAGCGCGAGCTCCGCGGCGTCGCGCACCGGGTCCACCTCGCCCAGGCGGGGATGCGGCGTGGCGCCATACCGCGCGGGTGCGACGTCCTCACCGCCGGTGAGCACGAGTCCGCGCACCGCCGCGAGCGCGGCGCCGGCGCGATCGGCGGCGAGCATGGTCGGAACCGCGAGCGGCACGAGCCCGGCGCCCTCGAGCGCGCGAACGTAGGCGGTGTTCAGGGTGACGCGCTCGCGGCCGTCTACCAACCGTCGGGGCGCCGTCACTGCTACCGGAGGAGCTGTCGTCACGAAGTCGTGGTCGCCGCGGGGGAACCGAACAACGGACAGCGGGGATTGCTGACGCTCGCCCAATCCACGCGGACGCCGAACAAATTCAGCGCAGTGCTGCCGCCGATGACGGTCCCGATGGCCGGATGACGCGCCGGCTCTTCTTGATCGAGAACGAGCACGCCCATCGCGCGCCCCGAGGTGTCGTCCACGACCAGCAGCGCGTACCCCTTCTGGGGAAAGCCCTGCCCGCGATACTGCATCGACACTCGGCCTTCGGCGTCCCGGCCCACGATGAGCGCTCCGGTGTCGCGCGTCTTCAGCAGGATCACGAGCGCGGAAAGCGAGTCGGGAAGACCGCGCGGCGGATCGGTGAGCACGGCACGCGCGTTCATGAGCTGGGAGGTGATCAGCGCCGGGCCTGCGATGGCCGCGATGCCACACGTGGGCGAGCCACGGTTCCCACGGCCGCAGGCCGTGAGAGCGAGAGCGACCAGCAACGCCCTAGGGTTCATGGAAGCCAATCTAACGCTAATACGACCAAACGCCCGTCACCGTGAGCGTTCGCACCGGTGCCAGGGTTTCCGGCACGAGATTGTAGATGTAATTGAGCACGTTCGCCGCGCGCACGCGCACCTCGACGGGCCCGCGACGCCAGCTGCCGCGCAAGTCCAAGACGTTCACGGCTACGCGCCGCTGATCGACAAAGCCTTCCAGCTCGATGCGCTCCGGGCGGCTGGCGTAGCGGAAATCGGCTCCCACACCGAACGCACCGACGGTGTAGTCCGACCCCAGCGTGAGCAGATGCCGCGGGCGGAACGCCAGGGGACCTTCGGTGCTGTCGCCCGGAAGACTGCGACGCGTGGACAAGAGCGTGTATCCGAGCGTAGCGATCAGCCGTTCGGGAATCGGAGCGGCGATGATGCTGGCGTCGATGCCGGCGATGCGCGCGCGCACCACGTTTTGCAGCTGAATGACCACGGTATCGGGTGGGATGAGGAGGACTTGCGGTTCGATGAGGTCGCGTGCTTCGGTCCAGAACAGCGCCGCGTCGAGCCGCATGAAGCGCAGCAGCGGCGCGCTGGTGTGGCCAATCTCGAATGACCATGCCGTCTCGGGACGCAGCGTCGGATTGGGAACGATCTGGAACCCCAGCGCTACCGTTCGCACGAACCGCTCGGCCATCGTGGGCGAGCGGAAACCGCGGCCCACAGACGCGCGCAGCATCCCCCCGTCCCGGGGACGGCGATCGGTGGGCAGCGTGAGGCCGACGCGCGGACTGACGAACGCGGTCAGGGAACCGCCATCGACCGCCATGAAGTCGAGCCGGGCGCCGCCGCTGACGCGCAGCGCGCCGACCCGCTGATCGCTTTGGCCGTACGCGGCGAATTCGGATTGCGAATGAACCCCAAAGATGTCGCTCGTGACATCCGCGAACGTCGCCTCGGCGCCAACGACAACGGTGCGCGCGGGCTCGGGATGCGCTTCCATCCGCGCTTCGGCGCCGAACCTGTTGCCGATGCCGAATTCGGTGGTGCTGCGGCGCACGTCGGTGAAATGGGTCCGCAGCCACGAGCCACGCGCGACCCAGGCGAGCTGGGGCGACACGGTGCGGCGCACCTGGGCGGCGAGATAGCCCTTGCGGGAGTCGGTGCGCGCGCCGAGCTCCGTCGTGTCGACTTTGAACGGCTGGAAGACCTGCCCGCGATCGTCGCACTCCCCGCGGCTGCACCAGCTGAGTGGCACGTCGTAACGGTCCACGGCCCATGAGCCGGAAAAATCGACCCGGGTGTTGTCCACCGGCTGCCATCGCCCCTTGCCGGCGAAGTGCAAGTGATCCTGCTGGTCCTGTTCACGATATCCGTCGGAGTGGCGGTCGCCGGCGGACATCCTCCCGCCCATCTCATCGTTCCCGTACGACACCGAGACATCGGCACTGCCGTGCAGCCCGGGACTGTCACGAAACCGCCAGATCGCCTGCGGCGGATCGGCGTACATCCCGCCGGTGACTCGCAGGCGGCTGTGGAGCCCGTTGGGGATGTCGCGCGTCGTCACGTTCACGACCCCCCCGAATGCCGCCGAACCGTACAGCGACGAGCCGGCGCCCTTGAGAATCTCGACGCTCTCGACGTCATCCACCGCGAGCAGATCCCAATTGATCCCGCCGCGGTCGCCTTGATTCATCGGCACGCCGTCCACCGTCATGAGCACGCGCGAGTTCAAGCCCTGCACGTATCCCGTGGAGCCGCGCAGGTTGATTTGGCCGTTGACGAACTGGACGCCGGGCGCGTGATCGATCGCCTCGTCCACGGTGCTGACGGCTCGGGCGTCGAGGTCCCGCTCGGTCACCTGCGTGACGCTCGTCGCCGGGCGATCGCCGAAGTGCGGCACCTTGTCGCTGATCACGTCCACCGGCGGCAGCGCGAGCGGAGCGAAGGAGAGCGTGAATTCGACAGTGGTCGAGTCTCCTCCGGTGAGGGCGACGGTCGTGTCGGCGATATTGTAGCCGACGGCGGCGGCGTGCAGGCGCACCGTGCCGGCGGGTACACTGGGGATACGGAATCGCCCGTCCAGATCGGTCCGGGCCGCGAGCGTCGTGCCCGGAATGACGACGCTCGCGCCACGAATCGGCGCGCCCTGCTTCTCACGCACGATGCCTCGCACCACGCCCTGGGCGTGGACAGCGGGCGTAGCAAGGGAGGCAAGCAGCAGGGTCCCCAACCCCCAGCCCCGAACCCCGAACCCCTTCACATACACGTGACGAAATCCGTCGCGGGGCGGAGGTGGTCGAAATCGACGACGAAGTCGATATCCCCGGCTGATGCTCCATTCGGCACTGTCACCACGCCGGCCTGTGTCGTGTCGGCCGCGTTGCGGTAGTAGCCGGCGACGCGCAGGAGTGCGGTATCGGCGGGGGAGAGGGTGAGGTTGCCGACCTTCTTCCACACGGCAAGCACCCAGTCGTAGGCGCCCGGCGAGAGCTCGACGCTGTATGCCGCTATCGAATCGGTATACGGTACGGAGCCGGGGATGAACGGCCGGCGGTTGTTGATCAGGTCGTCGCAGTTCTGGGGGAACGTGGCGTAGGCAGCGATGAAGACGTTGTCGGTGCTGTCGGGAATCGCGCCGCGGAATCGCACCGTGCCGCAGACGCCGACCAGCGATGGCGCGCAAATCGGCTCGGGCTCGAGGCCGCCGCTACACGCGGCGACGACCGCCAGGCACAACCACAGCGTACGCATTCCAGCCAATTTGCGGCCGGCAGGGAGTGCGTCAACTTGACCGTGGTTTTGCACCGGAATAACGTTTGTCCATGCCACTGTACGAGTACCGGTGCATGGCGTGCGACGCGCGGTTCTCGCGCACCGAATCGATGGCGGAGCATTCTGCTCGGCCCGGTCCCGCCTGCCCGAAGTGCGATTCGCGCGCCGTGGAGCCCGTCTTCTCCGACTTCTTCGCTAAAACCGTCCGCAAGAGCTGAGGGAGGCACCGACCTGTTCGAGCGCCTGCGGGACGCGTTTCGCGCCGCATTGGATGCCGCTGCAGGCCCGGCCGATCTGCGCGCGCTCGCGCGCCAGATGCGTGAAGCCGTGGTGGAGGCCAAGGTCGCCGTCGCGGAGATCAACGACGCGATCGTGCGCACGGATCGCGAGATCGCCGTCGAGCGGCAGCGCCTGGCCGATGCGGAGCGGCGCGGCCGGCTGGCCGGCGAGATCCAGGACCAGGAGACCGTGTCGGTCGCGGAGCGATTCACCGCCAAGCACCGCGAGCGCATCGGTGTGTTGGAGCACAAGCTCACCGCGCAGCGGGAAGAGCTGGCGCTCGCCGAGCGCGAGCTCGTGGAGATGCAGGGGCAGCTGAAGAGCGCCGAGCGCGACCGCCCGGCGATGGAAGGGGAGCGCAGCACCGAGCAGGCGTGGCGGGACATGCAGAGCTCCGGTGGCGCGCGCCCAGGGGTCGATCTTCAGGACGAGCTGCTCAAATCGGACATGGATCGGGCCGCGCGCGAGGCGGCTGCCGCGCGGCAGCTCGAGGAGCTCAAGAAGAAAATGAGAAAGGAATAGTGCGTGCTCCTCCTCGCCCTCCTCCAGACCCTTCACCAACCTCCGCAGCCTCCACCATCTGATTTTTTCAAACGCGCGCACACGTACAGCATCGTTGCCTACGACTCCGCGACGGGCGATCTCGGTGTCGCGGTCCAATCGAAGTTTCCGAACGTGGGTGGCCTCGTTCCCTGGGCACGCGCGGGCGTTGGCGCGGTGGCGACGCAGTCGCTGAGCAACACCGACTACGGGGAGAAGGGACTGGAGCTGCTCGGACGCGGGGCGACCGCGCCGGAGGCGATGCGCATCATCCTGCGCGGCGATACCCGGCCCTCGCAGCGTCAGGTGGGGATGGTGGACGCGCACGGAAATGCCGCGAGCTGGACGGGTGATTCGACGTTCGACTGGGCGGGGGGGAGAACCGGCGGCCGGACGGCCGGACGGCCCGACGGCCAGACAGGCGGTAAGGGCCAACTGATTACTGGCTACGTCTACGCCGCCCAGGCGAATATCATGGTGTCCGACGCGACGGTGCGGAACATGGCGGAGACGTTCGAGCGTACCCGCGGCTCGCTTGCCGATCGCCTGCTCGCGGCGCTGGTCGCGGGGCAGGCGGGCGGGGGTGACAAGCGTGGGATGCAGTCGGCGGCGCTACTCGTCGTCCGGGCCAACGCCGGCTATCTCGGCGCCACCGACCGCTACATCGACATCCGCGTGTACGACGCGCCCGATCCCATCAAAGAGCTGCAACGCCTGTACGAGCTGCACACGCTGTACTTCTTCACCACCGATTCGGCCGATCTCGTGCCGATCACGCCGGCGCTGCAGCGTGAGCTGGAGGCGTTGCTCCTGACAGAGCCGGCGCATCAGCGGGAAAAGTGGCTCGCCGCGCCGCAACCGGCGCTGAGCAATACATTCCTGACCGCACTCGCGAATTTCATGTATTGGGAGAACTATGACGTGCGCGTCCGGATGGACGGCAAGATCGATCGGGTGGTGCTCGATGACATTCGTAAAAACCGGCGTCCGCGGAGGTAACCCATGGATGTGAAGCGGGGCCGCATGGTCTTCCTGGGGTACGGCAAGTACTGGCGCTCGGACCGCATCCTCGGCCTGATGCCGATCGAGGAAGGGCGGGGGCCGGGGCAGCGCACCAACGTGTTCATCGAGGGGCAGCCGGAGCCGATCGTCGCCTCGCGTACCGAGCAGAGCATTCTCGAGGATATGGGCGCGACCGACGCGAGCTTCCAGCTCGAAGCGCTGCGGGAGGCGACGCGCGAGCTGCTCGAGGCGTTTCACGAGTTCTCACCTGTGCTGCGCCGCGCGCTGCAGAACGAGCATCATTTCGACGTCGAGAAGTGGGAACAGCGCCTGGGAACGTTGCTGAGACCGGCGGAGCATCCCGATCCGGCGCAGCAGGACGACCTCTTCGATTGAAAGGGTTCGCATGACGCAACCGGGATTCACCGCGACCGCAACCGATCGAGGGTGGTTCGGCCATCCGCGCGGCCTGTCCACCTGCTTTTTCACGGAAATGTGGGAGCGCTTCAGCTTCTACGGCCTCCGCGCCCTGCTGATCCTCTATATGACCGCGGCCGTGGCGAACGGCGGTCTCGGGTTCACCACGGAGCGCGCGGCCTCCATCTACGGCTGGTACACGTTCGGCGTCTACGCGGCCGCGATCCCGGGCGGCATGATCGCCGACCGCTGGCTCGGCCAGTACCGCAGTGTGTTGTGGGGCGGCGTCATCATCGCGCTGGGGCATTTCAGCCTCGCGTTTCCGTCTCTCACCACCTTCTATCTCGGCCTGGTGCTGATCGTCATCGGCACCGGAATGCTCAAGCCGAACATCAGCACGATGGTCGGCTCGCTGTACGACGAGACCGACGCGCGCCGCGACGCGGGGTTCTCGATCTTCTACATGGGAATCAACCTCGGCGCGTTCATCGCTCCCCTGATCGTCGGCACGCTCGGCCAGCGCGTGGACTGGCACGTGGGCTTCGGATGCGCCGGCATAGGCATGACGCTGGGGCTCGTCCAGTACGTCGCCGGGAAGCGGCGTCTGCTGCCGGCCTTGGAACGGTTGGGACAATCGGAGACAAAGCCCGCCGCCGCCGTGAGCACGGAGCCGTGGTGGCGATTCACGCGAGACGAGTGGAAGCGCGTCGCCGCCATCGCGATTCTCTTCGTCTTCTCCTCGATTTTCTGGGCGGCGTTCGAGCAGGCGGGCTCGAGCCTCAATCTGTTCGCCGATCGGCTCACCAAGAATCAGGCGCTCGGCTTCAGCTTCCCGTCCACGTGGTACCAGTCGCTGAACTCGATGTTCATGATCTTCGGCCTGGCACCGCTGCTCGCGTGGCTGTGGATCCGCCTCGGGCCTCGCCAACCCTCGAGCCCGATCAAGTTCTCGCTGGGACTCCTGTTTGCAGGCCTGGGCTTCGCGCTCCTCGTCCCGGCGTCAGGAATCGCGCAGCAGCAAGGAGTCCTGGTGAGCCCCTGGTGGTTGGTGGGTGTCTACTTCCTGCATACGATCGGAGAGCTGTGCCTCAGCCCGGTGGGACTATCGACGGTGACCAAGCTTGCGCCGTCACGCATTGCGGGGGCCATGATGGGCCTGTGGTTCCTGTCGATCGCGGTCGGCAACAAGATGGCGGGATGGGTAGCGGGCTTCTTCGATCGTCTGGCACTGCAGGACCTATTCGGCCGCGTGGCCTTGGTGACGTTCGTCGCGGCCGCGATCCTGATCCTCCTGACGCCACCGATAAAGAAGTTGATGGGCGGGGTGCGCTAAAGCGAATGTTCAATGATCAATGTTCAATGTCGAATGATCATGGATCATTGGACATTGAGCATTGGACATTGATCAGGGTCCTTCCCAGGTAAGGTCACCAATTTCCGCTGCCGCCCGGATCTTCAGGCCGTCCGTATCCGCGCTCACGCCCACCGACACGATCGGCTTGGGCGCGTTGTTCCACAGACGGCGATAGTCGCTGAACGGGTCCCGGCGCTCGACGTGCCAGGACCCGTCGGCGTCTTCGGCGCGCTGCAGCACGACGATCATGCGATTGCGGCCCACCCAGCTGGCGAAGCTCTCGTTGCGGCTCTCGCGGTTCCCCCACGCATACGCGATCGTGCGGCCGTCCTGGAAGGTGACGACGACGCGGATCGGGCTATCGTCGCCGGCGCGACGCTTCAGATCGGCGCCACGCAATGGCGTGCCGGCACGCCAGCGCCAGGTCAACGTCCCGGCCCTGCTGGAGGGAGGCGGTCGGATCGGATTGCGGAGGCGGTAGGTGGCGGTGCCACCCTGACCGATTACGACAATCCGCAGCGTGTGTGCGCGCGTGACTTCGTACGCCGGCGGCTCGACGCCCTGGAGGCGGTTGAGTCGCCATCCGGAGGGCAAGCCCGGGCCGCCCGGCACGATCATCAGATTCGTGAGCGTCTGGGCCAGCAGGAGCGCCGCGCTCACATCGGCTTCTCCGCATAGTGACACGCGGCGAGATGGCCGGGAGTGATTTCTCGCAGCGGCGGCGGCTCGGTCCGGCAGCGCTCGCTCTTGAGGGGGTGCGGGCAGCGTGGATGGAACGGACAACCCGGCGGCGGATGCGCGGGTGACGGGATGTCGCCCTGGAGCACGATGCGCTGTTTCGACGCGCGCGGGTTCGGCTCGGGCACCGCGGAGAGGAGCGCGCGCGTGTACGGGTGGCGCGGCTGCGCGTAGATCTCCGCCGCCGGCGCGCGTTCCACGATCTTGCCGAGATACATCACGGCGACGTCGTCGGCGATGTGACGAACGACGGCGAGGTCGTGCGCGATGAACAGATAGGTGAGGCGGCGCCGCGTCTGGAGGTCGGCGAGCAGGTTCAGGACCTGGGCCTGCACCGACACGTCGAGGGCGCTGACCGGCTCGTCGCACACGACGAACTTCGGCTCGACGGACAGGGCGCGCGCAATGCCGACCCGCTGGCGCTGCCCGCCGGACAGCTCGTGCGGGTAGCGCTTCGCGAACGCGGCATCGAGTCCGACTTCGTCCAGCAAGGCAGGCACCTCGCCGGACAGGCCGTGAATCTGGAGCGGCTCGCGCAGCGTTTCCTCGACGGTCATGCGCGGGTTGAGCGAGCTGTAGGGATCCTGGAACACGATCTGCATCCGGCGCCGCAAAGCGCGCAGCCGCGTCGCGTCGAGCGTGAACACGTCGCTGTCGTCGAACAGCACTGTTCCCGCCGTCGGCTCCTGGAGCCGCAGCATCGTGCGGCCCACCGTCGTCTTTCCGGAGCCGGACTCTCCGACCAGCCCGAGTGTCTTGCCGGAGGCGATGGCGAACGACACGCCGTCCACCGCGCGCACGGGCGGCCGCGGGCGGCCGAGTCCGAACCACCCGCGCTCGCCCGCGTAGTGCTTCACCAGATCCCGTACGTCGACGAGCGTCATCGTGGCGTCTGCCTGCGCTCAGGCTCCGTGACGAGCCAGCAGCGTGCAGTGTGCCCCGGCGTGCCGGTTTCCAGCAGCGGCGGTTCCTGCGCGACGCACGTGTCCCACGCGTAGGGGCAGCGCGGATGAAAGCGGCAGCCGGTGGGCCACGCTGTGGCCGCGGGCACCTGGCCGGGGATCGCGTGCAGCCGCGCGCGCGGCGCGTTGATTCTCGGCACTGCCGCCAGCAGTCCTTCCGTGTACGGATGGGTGGGTTGCTCGAACAGCCGGCTGGTTGGCGCCGTCTCGACCACTCGGCCGGCATACATCACGACCACGCGGTCGGCATGGCCCGCAACGACGCCGAGATCGTGCGTGATGAGCAGCACGGCCATGCCCAGCTCGTGTTGCAGGCGGTCGAGCAGCTCGAGGATCTGCGCCTGGATCGTGACGTCGAGCGCCGTCGTCGGTTCGTCGGCGATCAGGACCTTCGGATGGCAAACGAGCGCCATCGCGATCATGACGCGCTGCCGCATGCCCCCCGAGAGCTGATGCGGGTAGTGATCGACCCGTTCGTCGGGATCTGGAATCCCCACCAGCCGCAGCATCTCGACTGCCCGCGCCCGGGCGGCCTTGCGGGAGAGGTGTTGATGGATGATGGCAGCTTCCGCGATCTGGTCGCCGACCGTGAAGACCGGGTTCAGCGACGTCATCGGCTCCTGGAAGATCATCGCGATCTGATTGCCGCGGACGGCTCGCAGCTCCGGGGCCGGCAGCGCCAGCAGGTTGCGTCCTTCGAATTCGATCACGCTGCCCGGCAGGATGTGACCGGGCGGCTCCGGGACCAGACGCAAAATCGATAGCGATGTGACCGTCTTGCCACAGCCGGACTCGCCGACGATGCCGAGTGTCTCGCCCGGGTAGAGGTCGAACGAGACCTCATCCACGGCGCGGGCTGTGCCCTTGCCGTGCTCGGTGACGAAGTACGTCTTGAGATCGCGCACGCGCAGCAGTGCGGGACCGGTCATGCGCCTCCTCCGCCCGCATCGTCGCGGGGGTCCAGCGCGTCACGCAGACCGTCGGCGACCGCGTTGAGAGACATCACGACCAAGGCAATAGCCAGGCCCGGAAAGAGTGTCGTCCATGGCGCGCTGTAGATCGTGGACGCGCCATCCGCGATCATGTTGCCCCAGCTCGCCTTCGGCGCTTCAATGCCGATGCCGAGGAAGGACAATGAGGCTTCGAGCAGCAGCACGTTGCCAACGCCCAGGGCCGCGGACACGATGATCGGCGCGGCGGCGTTGGGCAGAACGTGGCGAAAGATAACTCGGGCCCCATCCGCCCCGACGGCGCGCGCCGCCACCACGAACTCGCGCTCCCGCAACGACAGCACTTCCGCCCGCACCAACCGGCTGGTGCCGAACCACGACGTCAGGCCGATGGCGAGCACGAGCGCCATGAAGGGCAGCCCGTCCCACAACGCGACCACCATCAGCAGAATGAAGATGCGGGGCAGGGCGAGGCCGACGTCTACGCTGCGCATCAATACCGCGTCCACCCAGCGGCGGTAGTAGCCGGCGAGGGCTCCCACCAGCGTGCCGAGTGAGACGGCGACGAGTGCGCCGAGCGCGCCGATGCCGAGTGAGACGCGCGCGCCGTACACGATCCGGCTCCAGACGTCACGGCTCCACACATCCGTGCCGAGGATGAACGTCCATGAGGGCCGATGATTCTTGAGGTGCACGATGCCCAGCTGATCGTTGGGGTTGTACGGCGCAAGGAGCGGCGCCGCCAGCGCGATGATGATCAGGAACGTCAGGATGCCGACGCCCCAGGACGTCGTGCGATGCTTGAAAAACCGCCGCCACCGCTCCTGCTTCAGGGACCGCTGGCGCAGCGCGCGCACCGTCTCGCCTGCCAGGACGAGCGCGATGAAGAGCGCGAGCCAGGTTCCCAGCGTCATGCAGTGGCGATCTCGGTGGTGACGTCGGCGCGGACGCGCAACCGTGGGTCGGCGAGCTCCATCAGGATGTCCGCGGCGAGGCTGCCGAGGACCACCATGGTGCTTGCGGCGAGCGCGGTCGCCGTCACCAGCGCGTGATCGCGCGCCAGGATCGCGTTGAACGCCAGCCGCCCCATTCCCGGCCAGGCGTAGATGGTCTCAATGAGCACCGCTCCGGTGAGCAGGAAGGGGAAGGCGAGCCCGAACCGCGTGATAAAGGAAAGCAGCGCATTGCGGAGCTGATGCCGCAGCACCACCCGCCGTTCGGTGACGCCCTTCGCGCGCGCCGTGCGCACATAGTCTTGATTCGCGACGTCGAGCATCGCCGCGCGCTGGAACCGCGCGGTTCCCGCCGCGCCGACGAGCCCCAGCGTGGCTGCGGGCAGCACCAGGTGCCAGAGCCGGTCCGCGACGCAATAGAATGAATTGACGACGGGGCAGAAGATGGGATCATTCGCCCCTCCCACCGGAAACCACTGCAGCTTCTCTCCGAAGAGCAGCAGCAGGATCAGCGCCAGCCAGAACGTCGGCAGTGAGTAGATGAAGAGCGTCGCGTTGCCCAGGAGGATGTCGGGCAGCCGGTTCACGCGCGTCGCCTGATAGATCCCCAGGGCGAGCCCCAGGAGCAAATCGAGCAGCAGCGCCGCGCCCGCGAGCTGCAGCGTGAAGGGGATGGTGTCGGCGAGCGCGTCGCGCACGGGACGGCGCAGCGAAAAGGAAAAGCCCAGATTGCCGTGCGCCAGCGCGACGAGATACCGCCCGTACTGCACGAGCACCGGCTGGTCCCACCCGAACTGCTGTTGGAGCTCGCGGCAGACCGTCGGGTCAATCTGCTCCCCGGGCGGGCACGGCTCGCCCGGGGCAAGATGAATCAGGATGAAGACGAATGTGACGACGGCGAAGATGATGGCGACCGAAGCGACCAGGCGCCGCAGGAGCCACGCTCCTCCACTCACCTAGCGCTCCACGCGGTCTCGATCGATCAGCCGGTCCGAGGGAATGCGCCAGGTGCGCAGCAGCGCCGCCCAGGAGTCCGGGCGGATCTGCACGTTGTCGATCCGATTGTGGACCGCCGCGATGTTCTCCAGTGAGTAGAGGAAGATGCCCGGGGCATCGGCGTTGATCGTGCTGATCGCGGCGCGCCAGAAGCCGCGCGCCTGATCCTGTGTGGGGGCGCCAATGGCCCGATCGACGAGGCGCTCGAATTCCGGATTGTAGTAGCGCCCGAAGTTGGACCCGCCGAATCCGCCGCGCGTCCAGCTCTGGGTGATGCCGGAGCCGGGCGAGGGATCGTTGCCGCGGGACAGCACCGACGTATCGAAGTTTCCGGAGTTGAGCCGCTGGACGACGACGCTGAACTCCAGCACGTCGATGTCCACGCGCGCGCCGATCGCGCGGAACTGCTCCTGCAGCAGCACGGCGTACTGCCGCCGCAACACACTGGTCGTCGGCGTGAGAATGTGGAACGCCAGGGGCTGCCCGTTCTTGTCGCGCACGCCATCGCCGTCGTGGTCGCGCCAGCCGCGGGCATTGAGAATCCGTCCCGCCTGTGCCGTGTCGTACGGCAGCTGCCGGATTTCCGGATCCCAGATCCACAACAGCGAGGACATGGGACCCGGCGGCACTTTGCCCAGGTCGCCGAGGGTGCTCTTCACGAGGCTGGCGCGGTCCACCGCCATGGTGAGGGCACGGCGCACTTCGCGGTCGCTGAAAATCGGATGCGGCTGCGACGTGTCGCCGCTCGCGCGCAAGTTGAAGCCAAGATAGGTGTAGACGTTCCCACGGAACGGATGGAGCGTGAGCTGGGGCGCCGCGCGCGCGCGCTCGACATTCTCGGGCGTCACCAGCTGCTCGCGAATGTCGGCCTGATCGGCGATCACCTGCGTCACGCCGACCTGCAGGTTCGGGGTGAACCGCCAAATCAGGCGGCGGATTCCCGGCCGGCCGAGGAAAAACGTCGAATCGGCCTCGAGCTCGATGGATTGTGCCGACTGCCAGCGGACGAATCGGTACGGGCCGTCGCCGACGGGTTGCCGGCCGAACGGCGCGGTCTTCCACTGATCGCGCGGGACGGACCGCAGCAAATGCGCCGGCAGGATCCGCATGTGGTAGACGGCGTCGTAGAACATCTCGGGGTAGCGCTCGCGGAAGCGGAACACGGCACTCAGCGAGTCGCGCTGCGTCACGCTGGCGATGCGCCGCAGCTTGGTCCGGAACGGGGACGCGACCGCGGAGTCGTTGTAGGCGTCGAACGTGAACTCGACGTCGGCGGCGCTCACCCTCTGGCCATCCTGCCAGCGCGCGCGCTGGTCGAGGTGGAACACGAGCGTGAGCGGCCCATCCCACTCCCAGCGCTGCGCCAGCAACGGTTGAAAGTCCTCGTCGCCCACCGTGTTGGTGGACATCCCCACGTCGGCCAGCTTCAGGAACAACTGCTCGCCGATGTCGCCCGCGACGACCTCTTCGGTCGAGGGCGGCAGCAGCGTGGACGGCTCGGCGATCGCGGCGTCGATGACGGTGCCGCAGTAGGAGCCGGTGCAACCGCCGGGGCGCTCGCAAGCGGTGAGCGTGGCGATGGCGAAAACGACGACGAATGTGAGTTGGGAGCGCCGGAGCATGGCGCTTAACATTTCACGGCGAGGCGAGAGAATCAATGATGGACGGCCCGACGGCCGGACGGCCTGACGGCCAGTGTGCGATTACGGCAGCCGCGACCTCGTCAAACGTGACCCGACGCCCCAAAACCCGGGCCAACGTCGTTTCGCCCCCCGCGTTGGAAACGAGCCTTTGTGAGCCGTCCAACAGTATCGATCCATGTTGAAGAAACGCGTCGCGCTTTCGAACCTGCGCGGAGCCGACGAGCTTGCGGCCCTGCGCCACGATCTCTCCCCCAACGGGCACCGCGAAACACGACGCTGGACGGCCGGACGGCCTGACGGCCGCACGGCCGGACGCAAGGACGACGTCTACGCCCATGGACCGGAGCGCCGCTGCCAACCGCACATGAATTGCCCGATACGCCGTTCGGAGTGAGCCGAACAGCGCCACCGGTGCAGCGGCGGCGTAGGTGAGCTCGTGCTCGTGCCACACCGCTTGCCCACCAGTCGGCCGCCGAACCCACGGGATGGCGTCACGAACGACGCCCTCGGTCGATTGATTGCGGCCGATCGAGAGTGTCGGCGGATCCCAGCGGTACAGCCGGAGGAAAGCATCACCGGATTGCAGGACTTCATCCAGGAGCGCTTGGTCAACTGTCATATTCTCGACGCCGGACTTCCCCTCGGCATCGACGATCAGACGCCACAGGCCGTCCGGCCGTCCGGCCGTCCGCCCGTCAGACCTCAGCGTACGCTTCCACCGGCGGACAGGTACAGACCAGGTTCCGGTCTCCAAACGCCGCGTCGATCCGCCCGATCGGCGGCCACACCTTGTGCTCCCGGGTCGCCGCCGTCGGGAAGCCGGCGCGCTCGCGGGAGTACGGCCGGTCCCAGGTTTCGGACAGCAGGTCCGCGAGCGGGTGCGGCGCGTGCTTGAGCAGATTGTTGTCGCGATCCGCTTCGCCCCGCTCGATCTCGCGAATCTCTCCGCGGATGGCGATCAGCGCGTCCACGAACCGGTCCAGCTCGAGCCTAGGCTCGCTCTCCGTCGGCTCGACCATCAGCGTGCCGGCGACCGGGAACGAGACCGTCGGCGGATGGAAGCCGTAGTCGATCAGCCGTTTGGCGATGTCCTCGACGTCAACGCCGGCCGAGGCCTTGAACGGCCGTGTGTCGATGATGCACTCATGCGCGACGAGGCCGTGCTGGCCCGCATACAGTAATTCGTAGTCTCCCGCCTCCTGCAGCCGCCGCGCGATGTAGTTGGCGCTGAGGATCGCGACTTTGGTGGCGAGCGTCAGGCCGTCGCGGCCCCCTCCCATCATCGCGATGTAGGCCCACGAGATCGGGAGAATGGACGAGCTGCCCCACGGGGCGGCGGACACCGTCCCCGCGCTGGCCGCGAGCGGAACGCCGACGTCCACGACGGGGTGCGTCGGCAAGTGCGCCACCAGATGCTCGGCGACGCCGATCGGCCCCATGCCGGGTCCACCGCCGCCGTGCGGAATGCAGAAGGTCTTGTGGAGGTTCAGGTGGCAGACGTCGGCGCCGATATCGCCGGGCCGGCACAGTCCCACCTGCGCATTCATGTTGGCGCCGTCCATGTAGACCTGGCCGCCGTGCTGGTGCACGATCTTGCAGATCTTCTTGATGGACGCCTCGAACACGCCGTGCGTGGACGGATATGTCACCATCAGCGCGCCCAGTGTGTCTCGATGCTCTTTGGCCTTCGCCTCGAGATCGGCGACGTCGATGTTGCCCTGCGGGTCGGTCTTGACCACGACGACGTGCATCCCGGCCAGCACCGCGCTGGCGGGGTTGGTCCCGTGCGCGGACTGCGGAATGAGGCAGGTGGTGCGATGCGCTTCGCCCCGGTGTTCGTGATACGCCCGAATCACAAGGAGTCCCGCAAACTCGCCCTGCGAGCCCGCATTCGGCTGCAGCGACACTTTCGCGAAGCCGGTGATTTCGGTGAGCCACTCTTCCAGCTGACGGAACAGCGTGGCGTACCCTTGTGCTTGCGCCCGCGGCGCGAAGGGGTGCAGGCGATTGAAGCCGCGCCAGGTGATGGGGATCATCTCCGTGGTCGCGTTGAGCTTCATGGTGCACGAGCCCAGCGGAATCATCGCCGCGGTCAGGGACAGGTCGCGGTTCTCGAGCCGCTTCAGATAGCGCAGCATCTCCGTTTCGGAGGGATGCGTGTTGAAGACGGGATGCGTGCAGAATGGGGTGGTACGGGTCAACGATTGCGGAATCGCCGAGGCAGGATTCCGTAGGGGCGCACCATGCTGCGCCCCTCCATCACGACCGGTCGGTGCCGCGAACGCCCCGATGATGTCGGCGACGTCATCATCGGTCACGGTTTCATCGAGCGCCACGCCGATCCGCGTTTGCGAGAGCGTTCGCAAATTGATCTGCCTGGCCCGGGCGATTTCGATGATTCGCGCAAGCGCGTCCTGCGGCACTTCAACCGCCAGCGTATCGAAGAAGTTCGGATACGCGAGACTGTATCCCAGCTTCTCCAACGCGGCCGCGAGCGACGCCGTGTAGCCATGCACCCGGCGCGCGATGCGCTTCAGTCCTTCGGGTCCATGGTACGCCGCGTACATCGCGGCCACGACCGCGAGCAGCACCTGTGCCGTGCAGACGTTGCTCGTCGCCTTCTCCCGGCGGATGTGCTGCTCGCGCGTCTGCAGCGCCATGCGCAGGCCGGTGCGGCCGGCCCGATCCTTGGAGACGCCGATGATCCGCCCGGGCAAGAGCCGCTTGAATTCGTCGCGCGTCGCGAAGAACGCGGCGTGCGGGCCGCCGTAGCCGAGCGGCACGCCGAAGCGCTGCGAATTGCCGACGGCGATGTCGGCTCCCCATTCGCCGGGCGGTTTGAGCAGCGTGAGCGCGAGCAGATCGGTGGCGACGGTAACCAACGCGCCGGCGCCATGCGCTGCTTCGCACAGGGGCCGATAGTCGCGAATCGCGCCATCGGTCGCGGGATATTGGACCAGCGCCCCGATCACATTTTGCGTTTGGAAATCGAACGTGGACGGATCGGCGACGACGACGTCGATGCCGCGCGCCGCGGCGCGAGTGCGCACGACAGCGATCGTCTGCGGATGGCAGCCGGCGTCTACGAGATAGGTCAACGCGCCTTGATGCTTGGACGCCGCCTCGGTGAGATGCATCGCTTCGGCGGCCGCGGTGCCCTCATCGAGCAGCGAGGCGTTGGCGACGTCGAGACCCGTCAGATCGGAGACCATCGTCTGGAAATTGAGGAGCGCCTCGAGCCGGCCCTGCGCGATCTCCGCCTGGTAGGGCGTATACGCCGTGTACCAGCCCGGATTCTCCAGCACGTTGCGTTGGATTACTGTGGGCGTGATGCAGTCGTAGTAGCCCATCCCGAGGTAGGAGCGGAAGACGTGATTCTGCGCCGCGAGCTGCCGCAGCTCTTCCAGCGTCTCCTGTTCCGTCTTCGCGGCGGGAATTCGCAGGGCCCCGTGCAGTCGAATGTCCGACGGCACGACCGCGTCGATGAAGGCGTCGAGGGAGTCGTACCCGAGGGTCGCGAGCATCGCGGCCCGGTCTTCCGCGGACGGGCCGATGTGGCGTTCCTGAAATAGATCGCGGTCGATGGCCATCTTACGAGAGCGTGTGTGACTCCCCGGGTGACAGGATCGTGACCGCCGCGGTGCTGCCGACCAGGCGCCGGAATTCCTCGGGATCGGCGCGGATCAGATCCCACGTGTTGTAGTGCATTGGAATAACGCTTGTGGGTTTCACAAACTCCACCGCCCGGGCCGCGTCCTCGACGCCCATGGTGTAGTTGTCGCCGATCGGCACGAGCATCAGGTCCACGCGGCCCGCCAGGAGCTGCATTTCCAGCGTCAGAGCGGTGTCGCCGGTGTGGTACACGGTCTTCCCGCCCATCGTTACCACGACGCCGCAGGGATTGGTCGTGTACCGGCCAGTCTCGTCGCCGTCCACGCGGCCGCCGTGGAACGCGGGCACCAATTTCACCTTGCCGAAGGCAAACTGATGGGCCCCGCCGATGTGCATGGCGTGGGTCGTGGCGCCCTGATCGGCGCAGAACTGCGCCAGCTCATACGTCGCGACGATCGTCGCCTTGTGCTTCTGCGACAGCGGAACGGCGTCGCCGAGGTGGTCGCCGTGACCGTGGGAGAGCAGGATGGCGTCGAGCTTGGGCAGCTTGTCGGGTGCGATGTCGGCGGCGGGATTACCGGTGAGAAATGGATCGAAGATCACGCGCTTGCCGTCCCGCTCGACGACAAAGCACGCGTGTCCGTGGAAAGTCGCTTTCACTCTCCTATATGCTTCGCGTACGCGTCGGCGCGGAGCAGCCCCCCCCCCTCCAATTCCTTGGCATCCTTGAGCTTCACCTTCACCATCCAGCCCTGGCCGTACGGATCGCGGTTCACCAGCGCGGGATCCTGCTCGAGCGCCTTGTTGGACTCGACGATCGTGCCCGCAACGGGGGAGTAGAGCTCGGAGACCGCCTTGACTGCTTCGATCGTTCCGAAGACGTCGTGCTGCTTGAACGCCGCCGCCGCTTTGGGCAGCTCGACGAACACGACGTCTCCCAGCTCTCCCTGTGCGTAGTCGGTGATGCCGACCTCGACGACCTGAGGATCGTCGCTTTCCCGCACCCATTCGTGGTCTTTGGTATAGCGCAGGTCTTTTGGAATGCTGGACATGGGTGCGGAGCCTACACCAGGTCTGCTCGGGGCGCCAGTCCTGCGCCGTCTTCTTCACTCAGCACAATTCGCTCGTGGCCCCAGGGCCGCAGGTCCAGCCGGACCGCGACCGGATCGGGGTCGGGCGAAAGATGGTAGAGCCGGCAGGGACGCGGCGGCACCGCGTGTTCCCAGGCGTCACGCGCGCCGTCGCCGGCGGCGGCGCTGGCGACAATCGAGAGCGGAGTCCCGGCGCGCAGCGTCTTCGCCAGTCCCTTCACGGTCGTGTGCTCGACGCGCATCCCGGCGTCGGTGTAGCGGCGCTCGATCGCGTGCAGCACCGGCGCCGAGGCTGTGTCTCCCGCGTCCACCGTGCACAGCAGCAGCGTCTGGCCGGGTGCCTCGTTGTGCACGCCGGTCCGGGCGGCGCGCTCGCGAAGACTGGTGAACACGGTCCGCGCCTGCTGCTCCAGCGCGGGCCTAGTCCCGGCGTTGTCGATGACGTACTGGCTCTGCGCGCGCTTGCGCTCGGACGGCATTTGCGCCGCGATCATGCGGTCGGCGTCCTGATTGGAAAGACCACGCAGGGCGCGCAGCCGCGTGCGACGCACGGCGGCGGGGGCGTCCACCAGCACCACGGCGTCGAACTGCGCGGGATCGAGCACTTCGAACAGCAGCGGGACGTCGTTGACGACGATCGCATCCCCGCGCTCGCGCGCCGCGCGCTGCAGCTCGAGCCGGCGCTGCTGTACGGCGGGATGCACGATCGCGTTCAAAGCGGTGAGCGCCGGGTCGTCACCCATGACTTTGCCGCGCAGCGCCGCGCGGTCGAGCGTCCCGTCGGCGGCGAGCACGTCCGCGCCGAATCGCTTGGCGATCGCGGCGAGCACGGCACTGCCGGGCGCCTGGGCCTCCCGCGCGAGCGCGTCGGCGTCAATGACTGTGGCTCCCCATTTACGGAAGAGGTCCACCACCGTCGATTTGCCCGCCGCGATGTTGCCGGTGAGAGCGACGTTTAACACGTGGGGCGTGCGGCGTGCGGCGTGACAATGATGGTGCCTGCGCCGCACGCAACACGCCGCACGCGCGATCTAGAGGAGCGCAGTTTGATCTTCATCTTGTCGCGGAACGCGATGGCAGTGCCGGCATCTCGCTTCGTACGACTCCCGCCCACCCACCATGATGATCGGGCTGTCCCACAGCGCGGGCTTGCCGTTGACTAACCGCTGATTCCGCGTCGCCGGTCCACCGCACACCACGCAGATCGCCTGGAACTTGTCTACGACCTCGGCGATGCACATGAGCGTCGGCATTGGGCCAAAGGGCAGGCCCCGAAAATCGACGTCGGTCCCCGCCAAGATCACCCGGACGCCGCGGTCGGCGAGCCGGTTCGACATATCGACGATGCCGTCGTCGAGGAACTGGGCCTCGTCCACCGCGACGACTTCCGTCGTGTCCCGGAGACGCCGCGCGATCTCGTCAGCGGAATCGACGGGCTCGGCTTCGACGGTGACGCCGTCGTGCGACGAGACGGAGAAGAGGCCGGCGTAACGCGCATCTAGATGGGACTTAAAGACTTGCACCTGCTTGCGGGCGATGACGGCGCGCCGCACGCGCCGGATGAGCTCTTCGGATTTGCCGCTGAACATCACACCGGAGATGACTTCGATCCAGCCGGGACGGCCTGCTTGTTGGAACATGGGCCCTGACGATAAACCCGGGGTTGGGGGTTGGGGAGTGGGGATCGGGGGTCAAGAAAGTCCAGATAACTTGCGGATTCTCTGGGGATATCCCATAATAAGCCAGTGTTTATGCGGGTTTTCTCTGGTCCCTAGCCCCTAAGCCCTAGCCCCCACAAGGAGATCGCAGTGAACAAGGCTGAACTCACCTCCGCGCTGGCGATGCGTACCAAGATGTCCAAGGCCGATGCCACGCGTACCGTTGAGGCGCTCTTCGACGACAAGGGCATTATCGCCACGGAGTTGAAGAAGGGCTCCAAGGTGCAAATCACCGGTTTCGGCAATTTCGAAGCGCGCAAGCGTGCGGCGAGAATGGGCCGGAATCCCAAGACGGGTGGCGTCATTCAGATCAAGGCTTCGATTGCGCCGGCGTTCCGCGCAGGCAAGCAGCTGAAGATGGCGGTGAATAACAAGAAGTAGGCTGCTCAGTTCCGATCAGGCCGTGCAGCGACTCTCCGTCCGCGAATTGAGACGCCAGTGAGTCGCCGCACGGCTTGATCCACAGCTGGGGCAGCGATATCGACGAGCGAAAACGTTTCCCGCACGTCGATCTTTCCAATCTGCCCCTTCTCCAATCCCGCCTCTTTGATCAGTGCCCCCACCAAATCCTTCGCGCTCGCGCGATCCTTCGTGCCGACCGTTACGAACAGCTTGACCCACGCCGCACTAGACTGTGGCTCGGCCGGTTTTTCACTGACGGCTGACGGCTGACGGCTGATCGCGAGCAGTGCTGCCGCTACCATTGCCGGATCATGCTCCTCGAACAACGGCGACAGCACGGCCAGCTCCGCATCGACGTCGCTTTGACTCAACCGTGCCGAGATTTGAGCACGTATCGCCGCGTTGCGGTCCTGCGCCCGATCGGCACGCGACGGCAACGTCAACGGCGCGAGCGACGCGATCGACTTGAGATAGGGGACCTGCGACGCGAGCGCGACGACCAGCGGTTGCGCAATAGCCGCGAGCAGGCGCAGCTCCTCGCGTGTGGGCAACGTGGTGGCAATGACGGCATCGGGACGCTCCCCCGGCGCCGCGACGTCGCCGCCGTTCCACACGTACGGCCGGACGGACCGCACCGCATCGAGCACATCTCGCACCGCTACCGCACGGCGACCGGCCGGCACGACAGCGTAGCGCGCCGACGCGACGGGTCCGAGCGGCTTTCCAACCGAGTCGAGCGGAATGTCGCCGACGATCTCGGCGCGGCGCGCATGGCGCTCGATGAAATCGCTGAGCCCGTGCGGGTCCCAGCTGAGAATCACGCGCCGAGCCTCGGGCGCTTCGCCGAGCAGCGTGTCGAGCTCGGCCGAGAACGATTCCGGCCAGGCGATGACGAGCGTTTCGAGTGTGTCGAGCTTGAGCGCGGAGCGCGCGACGAGGGCGCTGAGATCAGCGGAAGATCCGGCGAGGACACCCACGCGCCCTTCCTTTAGAAGGGCGGCGGTGCGGGCGAGGCCGGTGACGGCGTGCGCGCGAAGCTCGGCAGGGGCGGCATCGGCCCAAAGCACCGCCTGTTCGTGATCCGCACAGACGATGACTGCACGGGCATCCATCAACTCCCAGGCCTTTCCCGCACGTTCGACGGCGGGAGGGGTCACCAGCACGACATGCCGCACACGAGCCTCGATTGTCAAAGGGTGCTAATTTCCGGCCTCGTGAAAGGTAACGGTCTGCTGCTCTTCATTCTATTGGCAGCTGTACAGGCTCAAGAGCGCCGTCCCCGCGCGCGAGACCTCGGGATCGTCGTGGGGTCGATTCCGACTGGCCCCCTCAACGCCATCACCGACGTCGCCGGCGTCCGCGTCGGTCACACGACGATCGCCCGGGGCGACTCGATCAACACCGGAGTCACAGCCATCCTGCCGCACGGCGGCAATCCATTTCGCGAGAAGGTCCCTGCGGCCGTCGTAGTGGGAAACGGGTTCGGGAAGCTGGCCGGCTCCACGCAGGTGAATGAGCTGGGTGAGCTCGAGTCGCCGATCGTGTTGACCTGTACGCTGTGCGTGCCCCGCGCCGCCGACGCGGTGCTGACCTGGCTGCTCTCGCTGCCCGGCAACGAAGACGTCCGGTCGGCGAATCCGGTGGTGGGCGAGACGAATGACGGCTTCCTGAACAACATTCGCGCCCGCCCGATCACCGAAGCGGACGTGTTGAACGCGATTCGCAGTGCCAGCGACGGCCCCGTGGCGGAGGGCGCTGTCGGTGCGGGGCGGGGGACGGTCGCGTTCGGCTGGAAAGGCGGGATCGGCACGTCGAGCCGCAAGCTGCCGGCGCAGTGGGGAGGGTGGACCATCGGCGTCCTGGTGCAAACCAACTATGGCGGCGATCTGCTGATCTCCGGTGTGCCTGTGGGGCGCGAACTCCGGGAAACGGGAAATGGGAAGCGTGGCTCGGGCGATGGCTCGATCATCATGGTCGTCGCCACGGACGCCCCGCTCGATCATTTGCGGCTGACTCGGCTCGCGAATCGTGCCCTCGCCGGCCTCGCGCGCACCGGCAGCTCGATGAGCAACGGCAGCGGCGACTACGTGATCGCGTTTTCGACCGCCCGACCGCCGCCGTTGCAGCTTGACCGCCCGACCGCCGTAGTGTCGAACGATTTGATGTCACCGTTATTCCAAGCAGTCATCGACGCGACCGAGGAAGCCATTTACAATTCCATGTTGCGCGCCGAGACGGTGCGGGGCTATCGTGGCGTCGTGCGTGCCCTTCCCGTGGACTCGACGATCACCATCCTCAAGCGCCACGGAGCGATTCCTCGATGACCGACGGTTTGTCCGCCAACCTCCAGCATCTCGAGACATCCGCGACGATTGCCATCTCGGCGGAGGCGAAGCGGCGCAAGGCCGCGGGGGAGGACGTGATCGATTTGGGGGCGGGCGAGCCCGATTTCCCGACGCCTCAGGTCCCCGCCGACGCCGGCATCCGCGCGATCAAAGACGGGAAGACGCACTACTCGGCCAACGAAGGCATTCTGGAGTTGCGCGCGGCGGCGGCCACGCATCTGTCGCTGCTCTCGGGCGGGCGTCCCGTGAACGCCGATCACATCGTCGTGTCGAACGGCTCCAAGCAGTCGCTCTTCAATGCCTGCTTCACGCTGTTCGGTCCGGGGGACGTGGTCGCGATTCCATCGCCTGCCTGGGTGTCGTATCCACAGATCGTGCATCTGGCCCGCGCGCGTCCGGTGATGATCGCGGGCGACCCGGAATGGAGTCTCAAAGCCAGCGTCAAGGACCTCGAGCGGATGCTGCCCGGCGCCACCGGCCTGATTCTCTGCTCCCCATGTAATCCGACCGGCGCGGTCTACACGCACGCCGAGATCCGCGCCATCGCGCAGTGGGCGAAAGACCGCAAGGTGTGGGTGATCGCCGACGAGATCTACCGGCGGATTCACTACGGACCTGGGCCGGCGCCGTCCTTCCTCGATTTACCCGACGATCTGCTCGAGCGCGTGGTGCTCATCACCGGCGTCAGCAAGACGTACGCGATGACCGGCTGGCGCATCGGCTTTGCGCTCGCGCCCGCCAAAGTCGCCAAAGCGATGGCGGCGTTGCAGTCGCACACCACCACCGGCGCTAATCATCCCGCCCAATTCGCGGCCGCGGCCGCCCTCGGCGACGAACGCGTAGAGCAGGACGTGCATCGCATGGTCGGCGAGTTCAGGAAACGGCGGGACATTGTAGTGGCGCGGTTCCGGCAGGATCTGCCGGGCGTCGAGTTCGTGGACCCGCTCGGCGCTTTCTACTTCTTCTTTAGAGTGGATTCATTCGGGAAGATCACGGGGGCGGACTTCTGCACGCGGTTGATCACGCAAACCGGCGTAGCGCTCGTTCCGGGGGCGGCATTTGGTGACGATCGTTGGGTACGTCTGTCCTACGCGGCGGCAACGGATTCAATTAAGCGGGCGCTTGATCGGATCGTCGGATTTGCCCGAAAGCTGGGCGACTAGAGTTTGGCGGGACGGTGGGATAGCACCTCGACCCCGCTGTCCGTCATCACGCAGTCATCTTCGATTCGAACACCGAACTTGTTGAGCTGGTAAATCCCGGGTTCGTCCGTGAATACCATGCCGGGCTCGAGCCGGGTCTCGTTGCCTTCCACCATATACGGCGGCTCGTGGCCGTCCATTCCCATCCCGTGGCCGAGGCGGTGCGTGAAGTATTGGCCGTAGCCGCCCTCGGTAATGACCTTGCGGGCCGCGCGATCCAGCTGCTGGCATTGCGTCGTGAATGGCTTCGCGGTCTCGAGGGCCGCGGTCTGCGCGTCATGCACCAGGTTGTAGACCTTCTTGAACTCATCGGACGGGGCGTCCCCGAACCAGGTCGTACGCGTGATGTCGGAGGTGTAGCCCTCGACCCGCGATCCCGCGTCGATCAGGACGACAGTCTCTCGCGCCAGTTGTCCCGCCGAGGGGCCGCCATGAGGCAGGGCGCTCGACGGCCCGAACTGCACGAGCCCGCCGCCCGGGGAGCCGCGCGGCGCCATTTCCCGCGACAGCAGGCTCGCGACGTCCCGCTCGGTCATGCCGACCGCCAGCTGGGAGAACGTGGCCGCGATCGACGCTTCCGTCGCCGCGATGGCACGCCGAATCAATTCGATCTCTTCCGGACTCTTGATGATCCGCAGCCGTTCCGTCACCACGGCTCCGTTCTCGAATTTCCAGCCACCCAGCTTGTCGGCCAGGCGCAGGTAACTCTGGTAGGACGTCGAGTGCTCGACCGCGGCCGTCCCGTTGCGGCGCTTCGGCTTCATCTCGTCGCCGGCGCTATCGACGAGCCGCCAGGGATCCTGCTGCTCTTCCCAGCCCCGGACATCGCTGATGGCGCTGTTGCGCTTGATGCGCTCGACTTCAAACGACGGGCAGATGAGCGCGGGAGTGCCGGCGACGGGGACCATCAACAGAATCAGGCGCTCGCTGCGGCCCGGATTGTAGCCGGTGAAGTACTGGAAATTGGTGCTTGGCTCGGCAACGAAGAGATCGTATTTGCGCGTCTTCAGCTCTTCCTGGAGTCGCGCGATCCGGCGAGCGTACGTCTCGGGACCGAGCGTTGCGCCCTGTTGGCCGAAGACGATGTCTTTGACGAACGGCAGGGACACGATTCCCGCGGTCGTCGCCAGAAACTCGCGTCGTTCCATCGTGCAGCTATATTAACGCCACATGCACTTCGAAGCACGCATCGAGCCACTGAACGGAAAACTTCCGAAGGTGTCGTACCGCTGGGATCCTGAAACCGACATCCTGACCGTTTCCTGCAAAGGTGTCCCGAAAGGGAACGGGATGAACGGCACGGTGGATCTCGAGGGCGGCGACGGCTCCTTCGTCGTGATCGACGTCGCTGGTGGCGCGTTACGCGGCGTGGACGTGGTGACGTGGCCCGACGACGTCCGAACCGTGGCCGAGTTGGAGCCGCCCGCCACGACGAAACAAGGGCAGGTCACGTTCCCGGGCCGGCGCTCGCAGCCGGGCGTCGCGGCGGTCGAAGTCGACACAGCGCTCACGGTCGACAAGAATCAAACGGAGTCGGTTTTTCACATTCGCGTAGGACGACAGCGCGCCGCGACGATCGTCCGCGTCGCCGATCACATGCTGGTGGAGGTCGATAAACAATCGCGCATCGCCGGATTATGGCTGCTGGAGGTCCCGCCCTTCCCGAACGTCGAGGCGACGGCGTAGTGGACGAGCCTTCCCGGCTCGAGCGGTACGTCACTGAGCTGTTCGCCGTCGAAGACCCGATTCTCTCTAAGATCCGCGCTCGCCATGCCGCCGAGCATCTCCCGTCGATCAATGTTTCGCCTGAGGAAGGCAAGCTCCTCCACCTGCTGCTCCTGAGCATTCAGGCGCAGCGGGTGTTGGAAATCGGATCACTGGGCGGGTACAGCGGCGTGTGGCTGGCCCGGGCTCTGCCGCCGACCGGAAAACTGATCACGATCGAGAAAGACCCGCACCACGCCAGGATCGCGCGCGAGGCCTTCAAGGCGGCCGGGCTCGAGGAGCGAGTCGAGCTGATCGAAGGCGGCGCGCTCGAAGTCCTGCCGACGCTCTCACCCGGATTCGACGCGGTGTTCATCGACGCCGACAAGGAGCCACTCCCCAAATACTTCGACTGGGGCATGCGCTTGCTGCGGCGCGGCGGCCTGCTGCTGTGCGACAACGCCTTCTTTCATGGCGCAGCCATTGACGAGAACGACCGGTCCGGCAATGCCCTCGGCGTGCGCGCCTTCAACCAGCTCGCCGCCAGCGATCCACGCCTAGTCGCCACGATCATCCCCGTCCGCGACGGTTTGGTGGTCGGCGTGAAAACACGGGACAGCGCATGACCTGGTGGCAAGCGCTGGTCGACGCTGGTGCTGTTGGGGGTTCGGGGCAAGGGGTTTGGGATCAGGGAGAAACCGCCACATACGACACCAGTGTCGTGGAGGGATCGGAGCTGCAGGCGCACCCCATTCCCAAATCCCCAATCCCCAATCCCGTGTCCTTTCTCAATGGGATCGACCGCTGGAGCGTCCGCGCCTACGACGGCGTCATGCCGATCGTGGAGGCGTACATCGCCGCGGCGGTGCGCCGCCGGGACGACAGGGGTGTTCTCCATACCACCGCCCAACAGAGCCGCACCTTCGCGGTCGCTCCGGTCGAGAGGATGAGCCCCGGGCTACGGCAACGGCTGGAGGAATCCGCCCCTGACGTGGAGCCCATAGACGGAGAGTTCGTTGGACAGCCGGCGCGCTACGTGGAGCAAGTCGAGACCACCGTGCGTCGAGCGCGCGCGCATCTCGAGCGGGAGCTCGCGGAGGCGAGCCTGGGCCGGCTCGGCAGCGACGAATGGCTCATCCTGGACGGGCTGCTCTCGCGATCCCCCAACGTGGCACGGCATCCGCGCGCGGTGGGTGTCATCAAGAGCCATGGCGCGCAGTTTCTCGAGGGCCGGGGCCTTGAGCGCGCGTTGACATTACCCGCCGGTCATCGCACGAGCGTCTTCGCAGTGCGCGGCGGCCACACGCGGACCGAAGTGCACTCGTGGTACTTGCGGCTGTGGCCGTGGGAGGGCAACGACCTGCTCTACGGTTTGCTGCGCATCGAAGCGCGCGCCCACGCCGAGACAGTCGCGTGCGCGTCGGAGCTGAGCGGTTGGCTCTGGGCGGAGCGGGCGCCGCTCGCGACGCCGGCCACACGTTGGGACCGGCTGTTGTATCCTTTACATCAGGTGGAGGAATACCTGAAAGCTCTCGCGCCACGTTCCCTGGCGGCCCGTTCCCGGTTGCCCGTCGCCCTATGATCGATAAGCCGACTCCGATCGCCATCGGTCGCGTCGTCGCGACTGAGCTGAAGCCCTCGACACCGCATCAGTTCCATTTCTGGACCGCAACCGATACGTCCATTGGGATCGGGGCGATCGTTAAGGTCCAAGGAGCAGGGAGCACGGAGCAGGGAGCAGGGCGTGTCGTCTATGGTGTCGTGACGGAGGGGTTCGCTTACTCAGATCTGGCGACGGCACTGCACGATGTCGTGGGCGCTGAAGGGGACCCCTCGCGCATCGAGGCGCCGACCGCGCGACAGCAGATTCGCTACTGGACCGCTGCCGTGCTGCGGCAGACGCCCGAAGAGCCGCTGCAGCCGGTGCCGCTGACGCAGGTGTTTGTGGCTGACGACGCGGACGTGGCGCAGGCGTTGCGCATGGATTCGTTCCTCTATTCGGCTACGCCGACCGCCATTCCGGTTGGCCTCTACACCTCCGGCGGCCGCGACGCGCCCGTCTATCTCGACGCCGATTTCCTGCTCGGCCCCGAGGCTGCGCACCTCAACATCTCGGGGGTTTCGGGACTCGCGACGAAGACGAGTGCGGTGGAGTTCCTGCTCGCGTCGATCTTCGCGCATTTCCCCGCGCACAAAGGCCGCGTTGCCGCCGTATGCTTCAACGTCAAAGGCCCCGATCTCTGCTTCCTCGATCAGCCGGGCGACCTGAGCGACGAGGATCGGCGCCGCTACGAGCGCCTCGACATCCCGTCCACGCCGTTCGCAAGCGTGCGGCTCTACGCCCCGTTGAAGGCCGACGGTGTCAATCTCAACACCCTGCGCACGCACCCCGATCTCGTCGGCGATGTCGAGCCGCTGACCTGGGGATTGCAGGAGGTCGTGGACTACGCGGAGGTGCTCCTCAATCGGGACGACATCGACGCGAAGGCTGACGCCTTCATCGACTTCCTCCGCGACCGGGTGCTGGGACGAACGTTCGACGACGGGTTCGGCGAGACGCACCGCGTGCAGACGTTCGCCGATCTGGACCGGCTGTTCCGGTCCATCTTCGATGGTCTGGAGGTCATCTCAGGCGGCCGCGGCGACACCTGGCGCACACATCACATCGCCACGATGCGCAAAGTGCGCAACCGGCTGCTCAACATCTCGACGCGGTGTAAGGGGCTCGTGACCGACGACGGACCGTCCAGTGACCTGCCGTGGAAGGAGTTCGAGGACCGCACCGTCTATGTGATCGACATCGCCAACGTGGACCCGCTCGGGCAGGATCTGGTGTTCGCCCGCGTCGTCTCGAAGCTGCGCGAGCAGCTCGAGCGGCGGGAGCTCGGTGTGGACGCGGTCGTCGTGTTCGTGGATGAGCTGAACACGTACGCGCCGGGCGATGGGCCTGACACGTACGTTAAGAAGATGCTACTCGATATCTCGGAGCGGGGGCGCTATCTCGGCCTGGTGCTGTTCGGCGCCGAGCAATTCCGGTCCCAGGTGCATCGGCGTGTCGTAGGGAATGCCGGCACGCAGCTGTTCGGCCGGATGGACATGGACGAGCTGGCGACGCCTGGGTATCAGGTGCTGACGCCGGCTACCAAGAGCAAGCTGGCGACATTACCCATTGGCGAGCTGATGGTGCGCCACCCGCATTTCACACAGCCGATCTTCGTGCGCTTTCCGAAGCCGCCCGTCCTGCGGGGCCGGGACGGCGTGGAGCGTTTTCCCCCGGCGGCCGACGTCCCATTCGAGGAAGCGGTTGTCCGGCAATTGGTACGACTCGACCGGCGCGTTCGGTCGAACCAGGTCAAAGACCTGATCGCCGATCGGGAGCAGGACGATGTGCGCCGGGCACTGGCGGCCGCACGCCAGAAGCGTCCGGACGATGCGTTCGCCTACTTCCGGAAAGTGCTCGGCGCGCGGGTGGAAGCCGAACCGAGCGCCGCCCGCGAGCAACACTCGGTACCGCCGCTCAATGCCATCTCGGACGAGCCGTACTGATGCGTCGCCATTACTGGGTCATCCTGCTGGCTGGGATCGTCGCCTGCAGCGACAAGGGCGTTCTCCGCTACCGTCCGCGTCGGGATGGAGTGCACCACTACGTGCTGACGATGCGTTACGCCCGCGAGGATGTGCGGATCATGTCAGCGGTCCCGCGCCACAATCAGGTGTGGACGGTCTACTATACGCAGTTCGGCCGGTTCACTGATCTCCGCGGCGCGGGCAGCGAGGTGTCACTGCAGATCGATTCGGTGCAACTCCAATCGGACCAACCCGCGCCGGACCTGTCGGCCATGAAGGGTCGGACGATCTCGGTTTTTCTGGATGGCCGTGGACAGCTGCTGCGCACGGAGCCCGCTCCCGGCGCGTTCTCGAATCTCACCCCGGACATGGTGTTCCGGCTGCACGCGATGGCCGCGGCAACCGCCCCGTCATTCCCGCAGGAGCCGGTCGAACCGGGGGATCGGTGGACGATGATCACGCGGTCCCTGCTCGAGGAGTTCGGCATCGGCCCCCCCCCCGACGACCTCGCCGAGCTGCAGTTGGGCGCCACACTCAATGCGATCCATGAATCGGTGAATGACAAGGTCGCGGAAGTGGGCATCCATGGATCGCTGCCCACCCGCGAGACGCGCGTGAACACCAGCTTGGGGTCGCTCCCCGCCCGATCTTCCGGGAACGTGGTCGGCCAATACAGGTTCTCGTTGCCGCGTGGTGTGATGCTGTCCCACGAGCTGTCCGGCAGGCTCATGCTCGTAACCGACGCCCCGATGCTCGGCAGGGATACGCTCTTGTCCAAGCTGGTAACGCAAACAACGATCCGGCTGCAATGAAGCTCGCGCACCTCGCCGACCTGCATCTCGGCTTTCGCCAGTTCGACCGGCAGACAGCGAAGGGCGCGAACCAGCGTGAGGTGGACGTCGCGGAGGCGTTCCGGCGGGCGGTCGATGACATCCTCGAGCAGAAACCTGAGCTCATCGTCATCGCCGGTGACCTGTTTCACTCGGTGCGGCCGACCAATGCCGCCATCCTCTACTGCTTCCGGCAGCTGCAGCGGCTGCGGACCGGCCTGCCGTATTCACCCGTCGTCGTGGTCGCCGGCGAGCACGATACTCCCCGCTCGACCGAAACCGGATCGATTCTGCGCCTCTATGAGGCGCTCGGCGTCGAAATCGCGGTGGAGGACGCGCGTCGCATCGTGCTTCCCAAGCTCGACTGCGCCGTGCTCGCGGTACCGCAGCAGGCGCTCGCGAAAGCGGATCGTCCCGCGCTGCGTCCGGAACCCGGTGGCCCGACGCTGAACGTGCTCGTGACGCACGGGGTGTACGGTGGGCTGGGAGAGGAACGCGGCACGATCGAGTACGGCGGCGCCGAGCTGACCCGCGAGCTGCTTGCGCCCGAGAAATGGGACTACATCGCGCTGGGCCACTACCATACCGCGCAGTCCATCGCCGCCAATGCGTGGTACGCGGGCAGCCTCGAGTACTTGCCGCCCAACCCCTGGGGCCAGCTCCAGGATGAAGCCGCGCAACGAGCGGCGGCGAAGGGCAAGAAGGATCGCAAGGGCAAGGGATACCTGCTCGTGGAGCTGCCGGGCGCGCGGGTCACGTTCCGGGCGATCGAGCCGGCCCGCCGGCACATCGACTTGCCGTTCATTCAGGGCGCGGGCCTGAACGCCAAGGAGCTCGACGCGCAGATCGCCGAGCGGGTGACCGCCGCCAAGATCGACGATCAAATCGTGCGGCTCGTGGTGTGGGATGTCGAGCGCGCGACCGCCCGGGATCTCGATCACGCAGCGATCCGCGGGTACAAGGCCCGGGCCCTGAATTTTCAGCTCGATCTGCGGCGCCCCCAAGCGCAGCGCACCGCGGGCGCGGGAGGCTCGAGCGGTGTTCGCCGTCAAACGCTGAACGAGACGGTGCGAGAATTCCTGGGGCGCCGCCCGCTCGATGCCGAGCTGAATCGCGAAACGTTCGTGAAGCTGGGCGTCGAATACTTCGAAACGGCGGCCCGCGCGGACGGCGAGTCGTGAAGCTGCACCGCCTGCGGCTCGTCAACTTCCGCCAGCACGCCGATACCGAAATCGCGTTCGGCGACGGCATCACGGGAATCATCGGCCCCAACGGCTCCGGCAAGACGTCGCTGCTCGAGGCGATCGCCTGGGCCATCTACGGCAATGCGGCGGCGCGCGGCGACAAGGACTCCATTCGCAACCTGCGGGCGAAGGCGCGCGCGCCGATGCGGGTCGAGCTCGAGTTCGCGCTGGGCACGCGGACGTATGTCGTGGAGCGGAAACTCAACGAAGCGACGCTGCACGAGAACGGGATCGTCGTCGCCAACTCGATCAAGGAAGTGACGGCGCGGCTGCAGCGCGTCCTCGGGATGACGCACGACGAATTCTTCAACACCTACTTCACCGGCCAGAAGGAGCTGGCGGTGCTCGCGGATGCCACGCGGCCGGAGCGCGCAGCTTTTCTCTCGCGGGTGCTCCGCCACGAGCAGCTCACGATCGCGCAGGAGCGCATTCGCGAGCGTCGCAACGCTCTCGGTCATGAGGTGGACGGGCTCGAGACCGGACTGCCGCCGCAGTCCGAGCTGGAAAAGGAGCGCAAGGCCGCCGAAGCGCGGTTGAACGAAGCGCGCAAGTCGGCGGCGGCCGCGGCGGGCGAGCGGAGCAAGGCGCAGCAGGCGCTCGCGGACGAGGAGCCCCGCTGGCAGCAATGGGTGGAGCGGCGCGAGCGCACCTTGTCGTTGCACGGCGATCTGCGCGTGGCGGAGCAGGGCGTGGTGGTCGCGCGGCAGGAATTCCAGCGATTGGACAAGGAACTGGCCGAAGCACTCTCCGCGCGCGAGGATCTCCGCAAGCTCGACGCCGAAGTCGCTCCGATCACCAAGCTCAAAGCCGAGCTCGTCGAGCTCGACCGGCTGCACCGCGAGGATGCCGCCCGGCGCGAGGATCAGGCGAAAGTCACCGAGCTCACGCGCAATCTCAACGTGTTGGACCGCCGCATCGCCGAGCTGGCCGACGCCGAGACGGCGCTCGCGAGCGCCACCAACGAGGCGCGTGCGCTCGCGGAACGGCTCGAAGCGGCGGATCAAGCCGCCCGGGAGCAGCAGGGCGCGTGGGTGCGCGACAAGGAGTACGCCGTCACCAAGCGTGAAGAACTATTGAAGCAGCACGACGAGGTGAAGGAGCAACGCGACAAGATCGCGCGGCTGGGGCCCGAGGGAGAATGTCCGACCTGCCGCCGGCCGCTCGGTACCGAGCACCCCGCGGTGCTCGGCGTGCTGGACCGCCAGCTCGAGGCGATCGTC
>JBOHSJ010000203.1:0-4438 GCA_050733035.1 Gemmatimonadales bacterium
GCCGGTACCCGGTCGCGGGCTGCAGCCAGTCGGCGAGTTGAATGCCGATGTCATACGTCGAACGGTCGGTGATGATCGCGGTGCCCGGCGTCAGCACGAATGCCGCAGGGGTGCGGGTCAGGGTGACCGGTCTGGGGATGACGGAGAGCGCGGTATCCTGCACCCCGAGCAGCGCGACGATCGCAATGAGGTTGATCATGCGGGTATGATATCGCTCGCTGACTCGTTGAGCGACCGGTAGATTACCGTCCTATGAAACGACGCGACTTTGTCCAGACGATGGGCGCCGTCGCTGCCGGCGCCTCCCTGAAGTTTCCCTCCGCGCTCCTTCCGAAGAAGCTCGACCGCATCGGACTCGAGCTGTTCGCGGTGCGCGACGCGATGTCCGCTGACCCCGAGCGCACGCTGGCGCAGATTCGCGCCATCGGGTACACGGACGTCGAGCTGTTATGGTCGTTCAACAACTTCGGGCGCACGCCCGCCCAGGTCGCCGCGACCCTCAAGAACGAAGGGCTGCGCGCGCCGTCGTGTCACATGTCGGCCGAGACGATCTTCGTCGGCTGGGAGAAGAGCCTGGAGATCGCCAAAATGCTCGGCCAGGAGTACTGCTTCGTCCCCGATTTCGACGGCTGGACCAAACAGACGCTCGATCACTGGCGGCAATGGGCCGATCGCTTCAACGCGGCGGGCGCCGTGGCGCGACGGTCGGGGATCTGGCTGGGGTTCCACAACGAGCCCTACCATCAGAAACCGATCGAGGGCCAGGTGCCGCTCGACGTGTTCATCGACCGGCTCGATCCATCGGTGACCCGGCTCCAGCTCGACATCGGCAACATGCTGCTCGGCGGCGGCGATCCGTTCCAGTACATGCAGAAGTATCCCAATCGTTTCTGGAGCTTCCACGTCAAGGATGCCAAGGCCGACCGGTCGGGCGACACCGCGCTCGGCACCGGGATCTTCGACTTCAAGCGCTTCTTCGCGTCAGTGCCGTCGCTCGAGCAGAAGCCCGCGCACGTGGAGGAAGAGGGCGCGCAGGATGCCGCCGGCCAGCTGGCGGCGGCGCGCGCGAACTACCAATACCTGCGGGGACTCGAATTCTGATGGAGTAATAAGGAAGAGGCTGATGACTCTCATTCGATTTAAGGCATCGGTAGAGCAGGACGTCGACCTCTCCCGCACCTACGACGCCGTCGTGGTTGGCTCCGGCGCCGCCGGGGGCATGGCGGCGCACGTCCTGACGTCGCAGGGGATGAAAGTGTTGCTGCTCGAAGCGGGGAAGAAGATCCCGATCGAGCAGGAGCTGCGCTCGATGGAATGGCCGTACGACAATCCGCGCCGCGGCGACGCTCCTCCCGGCTACCACGCGATCCGCTTCAACGAGTACAACGTGCGGCAGCCTCCCTACGCCAACAAATCGGCGTTCAAGCACGTGTTCTCGTACGTGGGCGGCTGGGGCGGCGCCGACTACGTCAAGAACATTCTGGTGGACGAGAAAGACCATCCCTACACCGGGACACGGTACGCCTGGGTGCGGGCGCGCCTGTTGGGCGGCAAGACGAACATCTGGGGCCGGCTCGCGCTGCGCCTGTCCGACTACGACTTCAAGGCCAAGTCGCGCGACGGCTACGGCGAAGACTGGCCGATCTCGTACGCGGATGTCGCGCCGTACTACGACAAGGTCGACCTCTACCTCGGCATCTCCGGCCACAAGGAAAACCTTCCGCATTTGCCGGACAGCCTGTTTCAGCGGCCCAACAAGCTCACCGCCGCCGAAGTCATGCTGCGCAAGAGTCTCGCGACGATGGGACGCACGCTGACTCCCTACCGCGCCGGTGTGACGACCGATGGCGTGAAGCACAACAAGTACCGCAGCAAATGTTTCGGGCGCGGCGCGTGCGGCCGGCGGCCGGGTGGCTGCGACATTCACGCCGCGTTCGACTCACCGACCGGGCTCATCTATCCCGCGATGGACACGGGAAACCTCACGCTGCGCACGAATGCCATCGCGCACGAAGTGCTGGTGGACGCCAACACCGGGAAAGCGCGCGGCGTCTCGTTCGTTGACGCACAGAATCACCGCACCTACGAAGCAAAGGCCAAGGTGGTCGTCGTGGCCGCGTCGACATTGGAGAGCGCCAGGTTGCTGCTGTTGTCCAAGTCGCGACAGCATCCCACTGGCATCGGCAACTCGAGCAGCCATGTCGGCCACAATTTCTGCGAGCACGTGATGGGACCGGGTGTGACGGGCCTCGTCAAAGACCTCGTCGGCAAGCAGCCGACATTGGATGACGGGAAGCCGGGCGGTTTCTACGTGCCCCGGTTTCGCAACCTTCAGGATCGCCAGTCCGGATTCATCCGCGGCTACGGCTTCGAGGGGGGCGGCGGGTTTTCGATCTTCCCGGGCAACGCGTGGGATACGCCCGGGTTCGGGGGCCAGTTCAAGAAATCGGTGCGTGAGCACGCCGGCGCCTTCATCAGTATGGGCGGGTTCGGCGAAGTGCTGGCGCGCTATGAGAACTACATGGACCTGGATCCCGAGGTGAAGGACAGCTGGGGGATTCCGGTGCTGCGCTTCCATTATCAGTTCGGCGACAACGAAAAGAAAATGTGCGAGGACATGGCAGCGGCGGGGCGCGAGATGTTCGAGGCGGCGGGCATCGAGGTCGTGGGCGTGGACAAGAACGTCCTGACCGAGGGCTGGTCGATCCACGAGCTCGGCACCGCCCGCATGGGCAACGATCCCAAGACGTCCGTCCTGAACCAGTTCCAGCAGTCGCACGACGTGAAGAACCTCTTCGTCGTGGACGGTTCGAGTCACGTCAGCGCGTCGTGTCAAAACCCCACGTGGACGATCATGGCGTTGGCGTGGCGCTCCTGCGAGCACCTGGCCGACGAATTCAAGCGAGGTAACCTATGACCATCTCTCGGCGGGAAATGATTCAGGCCACGGCTGCGGCACTGGCCTTACCGCTCGCCAACCCCCAGTCCCCAATCCCTAATCCCAAGTTTTTCACCCCCGCCGAGTTCGCGCTGGTGGACGAGCTCAGCGACATGATCATTCCGGCCGACGCGCAGTCGGGCGGCGCGCGCGCCGCCGGCGTCGCGGCGTTCATCGACGCGCGCGTGGCGGAATCGTTCGAATCGGAGCCGAGTCAGGGGGTGAGGGAGGAGTGGCGCGCCGGACTCAAGGCGGTCGAGGACCTCGCGCGGGAGATGAGCGGCGAGTCGTTCATGGCAGCGACGCCGGAGCAGCGGCTCGCGGTGCTCACGCGCATGGCCGCGGCCGAGTCGGATCCGAAGACGCCGGCCGAGAAATTCTTCGGGCAGATCAAGCGGACGACGATCCGCGCCTACTACAGCTCGAAGGTCGGCATTCACGACGACCAGCGGTACAAGGGCAACGTGTACCAGACAGGAGAGTATGCCGGCTTCGACCCCGCTTGAGACGGTGCGTCTCAGGCTGGTCCCGGCGACTCCCCAAGCATACCTCGCGCTGCTCGAAGCTCCCGACCGCTTCGAGCAGCTCGTCGGACTCGCCCTCGCTGATGGTCTGCGGGGGCTTTACACAACGGGCGATGTCTCGCCGCAGTGGATCGCCGCATTGCGGCGTGCCTCCGGTCCCGATCCGTGGAAGCACGGCTTCTGGGTGACAGAGCGGAATGGGCGCGAGGTGGTGGGCAGCGCGGGATTCAAGGGCCCGCCTGATGCCGATGGCGTGGTGGAAATCGCCTATGGCGTCGCGCCGTCGTGCGAGGGGCGGGGATACGCCACCGAAGCGGCTGGCGCGCTGCTGCGATTCGCCGCAGCTGACGATCGCGTGCGGCTGGTGCGCGCGCACACGCTGCCGGAAGCGAATGCATCGACCCGCGTGCTGACGAAGTGCGGCTTCGTGCATATCGGGGAGGTCATCGATCCCGAGGACGGACTGGTCTGGCGGTGGGAACGAAACGCACGCCATATTGGAACGCCATGAGAGACACGGTGATGACCGGAGCCGGCCAGGCGGTATTCGTGCCGGGAGAATGGCGCTCGCTCGCTACGTGCCTCGGTCTCTCGCCGCGCGAATGCGGCATCGTGCGCGCGGTGTTCGACGGTGATTCCGAGAAGCGCACCGCCGAACGACTGGGACTCTCCCCGCATACGGTGCACACCTATCTGTGGCGCATTTACCGCAAGCTGCAGGTCCAAAGTCGAGAAGAGTTGCTGGTCCGTGTCTTCGCCGAATTCAGATCACTCCCGAAAAAATCGAGTAACGGTCGTAAACGTCCCGTGAGCCAGCCACGCGCGTTGTAGACTGATCAGGTGACCCGGAGTAGGGGGTCTAGCAGTTCTCCACCGCAGGGATATGGTTGCGTTTGAAACGCGATTGAAACGAATCAGTCACGGGGAGCCGTCCCTATGCACCAACTCAGGTCCATAGTGATCTCCGGCTGGGTGC
>JBOHSJ010000204.1:0-10535 GCA_050733035.1 Gemmatimonadales bacterium
GTCCAGGCGCGTTGTCGCCGGAGCGCGGCGAGCCCCCGCGCCGCGGACTCGGGAAACACATATGCGGGGATGCCGGCCTTATGCAGCTCCGCGCGGCCCTGTGGCAGCCCCTCGCTCCCCATGAGCACCGCGAGCACGGGTTTCTGCGTATGGCTCGCCGCCGCGCCCACGATGGATTCCGCAACGTCCTGTTGCCGTACGCCGAGGGGGGGCACGAACACCGCGAGCGCGGAATCCACGTTGCGGTCAGCGAGAACCGCGTCGAGCGCGGTCCGGTAATGAGCCGGGGTCGCGGACGCGATCATGTCGAGCGGATTGCGGATCGACGCCTCTTCAGGAAACAGGGGCTTGAGCCGCGCAATGGTGGCCGGCTCGAGCTCGACCAGCTCGAGACCGCGCGCCTCCAGCGCGTCCGCGGCGAGGATGCCGGGACCGCCGGAATTCGTGACAATGGCCGTCCGGCTCGAACGCGGCAGCGGACGGCCCGCAAACGCCATCGCCATGTCGAACAGCTCTTCGATCGACTCCGCGCGCAGCACTCCCGCCTGCGTGAGCAGGGCGTCCACCGCGCTGTCGCTGGCCGCGAGCGCACCCGTGTGCGACGAGGCCGCGCGGGCCCCGACTTTCGAGCGCCCCGATTTCACCGCGATGATCGGTTTGGTGCGCGTGATGCGGGACGCAAGCTCGAGAAACTTCCGCGGATTGCCGAAACTCTCGACGTACATGAGGATCACGCTCACCGCGGGATCGTGCTCCCATTGCTCCAGCAGATCGTTGCCGCTGACATCCGGCTTGTTCCCCACCGAGACGAATTGCGAAATCCCGATGCCATACTCCGCCGCGTGGTCGAGCACGCTGACGCCCAGCGCGCCGGACTGCGACACGAACGCGGCGTGCCCGTGAGGCGGCATGGCGGGCGCGAACGTGGCATTCATCGAGACCGCCGGATCGGTGTTGAGCACGCCCATGCAGTTCGGCCCCACCATTCGGATGCCGTACTGCCGCACGATGTCCATCAGGCGCCGCTCGCGGTCCACGCCCGCGCCGCCGATCTCCCGGAATCCCGCGGAGATGACGACCAGTCCGGGGATGCCGGCCTGTCCGCATCCCTGCGCGACCTGGAGCACCCGATCCTTCGGCACGACCACGATCGCGAGATCCGGGCGCTCGGGAAGCGACCCGACGTCGGGATACGCGCGCACCGACTGAATGGACGTCGCATTCGGATTCACCGGGTAGACCGCTCCCGTAAAACCGTACCGCAGCAGATTCGCGAAGACCTGGTGGCCGATCGTGGCCGACATCCGCGAGGCGCCGATCACGGCGATCGACCGCGGCTTGAGGATGGCATCGAGTGTGGTCGTCATCGCACCCTGAGCGCATTGAGGATGACGGCCGCGTCCAGCGCTTCCTGCATGACTGCGCCCGCGGCCGGCGTGATGTACCCCAAGCTCGCGATCACCATCAGCGCGAAGCTGACGCCCAGTCCGACGCCGATGCTCTGCAGCGCGATCCGGCGCATGCGGCGACTGATCGCCATCGCGTCGCCGACGCGCGCGATGTCGTCCACCAGCAGCACGACGTCCGCCGCTTCCGCCGACACGGCCGTGCCGTGCGCGCCCATCGCAACGCCCACTGTGGCCGCGGCGAGGGCGGGAGCGTCGTTGATCCCGTCGCCGACCATTATGACCGTGCCGTGGCGCTGCGTCAGCTCTCGCACCGCCGCGACCTTGTCAGCCGGCAACAGATTGGCACGCACGGTGCGAATCCCCGCTTGGGCGGCGATCGCCTCCGCCGGCGCCTCCCGATCGCCGGTCAGCATGACCGTCTCCGTCACGCCCAACACGCTGAGGCGTTGCAACAGCGCCGGTACCTGATGGCGAATGCGGTCGGCGAATTCGATCGTCCCGGCCACGTGCCCGTCGATCGCCACATAGGCCACCGTGCCGTCACCCGATCCGTCGGTCAGGGGCACGCCCGTGTCGCGCAGATAACGCGGCGAACCCACACTGACCAGGCGTCCCTCCACTCGGCCCGACACGCCGCGTCCCGGTATTTCGCGGAAGTCGGTCACGGACGGGAGCGAGGGGAACCGCGCCCGGCCGGCATCCACGACGGCGCGGCCGAGGTGGTGCGACGACAACTGCTCGACGGCAGCCGCCAACCGCAGCAGCTCGGGCGCGGCGAGACCGTCGAGCACGTCGACGTGCGCCACGCTGGGGTGGCCGAGCGTCAGGGTCCCGGTCTTGTCGAAGACGACGGCGCGCGCGAGACCCAGCTGCTCGATGGCGCGGCCGTGCTTCACGATGACGCCGATGTCGGCGGCTCGGCTGATTCCCGCGATCACCGCGACAGGCGCCGCGAGGATCAGCGGACAGGGCGTCGCGACGACGAGGACGGCGAGCACGCTGGTGGCGCTGCCCGTGAGGAGATAGGCCACGCCGCACATCGCGAGCGTCAGCGGCGTGAACCAGACGGCGAACCGATCGGCGAGCCGCTGGATCGGCGGCTTCTCTCGCCGGGCGCGCTCGACGAGGCTCACGATCTGCTGGTACTGGCTCTGGGCGCTCGGCCGCAGCGCCCGCACGCGCAACGCCCCTTCCAGGTTCACGCTGCCGCTGAGCAGCGCGGTCCCGGCGACGGCCCGCAGCGGCAGCGGCTCTCCCGTCAGCGCCGACTGATCCACGCTCGACGTCCCTTCGAGCACCTCGGCATCCACCGGCACCAGGTCACCCGGGCGTACGACGAGCTGGTCTCCCACCACGACAGCTTCGACCGGCACGTCCTCCACGTCGGCGCCGCGCGCGCGGTGGGCGACTTTCGGTGCGCGGGCCAACAGGGCCTCGAGCGACTCGGAGGCGCGCCGCATGGCGTACGCCTCCAGCGCCTCGCCGCCCGACTGCATCAGCACGATCACGGCGCCGGCGAAGTACTGGCCGAGCACCAATGCGGTGCCGATCGCGAGCATGGCGACGATATCGGAGGCGAAGCGGCCGTGGAGCATGCCGCGGAGCGTCTGGAACACCAGCGGGGTGCCGCCGATCAGCAGCGTGGCGAGGAAGATCTGCTCCGAGCGCGCAAGCAGGCCGGCCACGAGACCGGCGGCCGCGATCAGCGCGACGGGGCGCCGGCGGAACGCCCGCGCCACGCTCAGCAGGCTGGGAAACCAACGGTTAGTTTTGTGGCCCATGGTCGACAAAGCGGTGACGGCACTGGCCAAGGCGAGTTACGATCGCTGTTGCAAGGCTCCGGATTTTCTGCAGACCTTTTACCGAAGCTTTCTGACGGCGTGCCCGGAGGCGGCGCCCCGCTTCGCCCAAACGAACTTCGAGCAGCAGACCAAGCTGCTGCGTCACGCCATCGGCCTGTTGCTCATCTTTCCGACGCAGCCCGCCAGGGAGCCGACGCTGCTCGCTCGGCTGGCCGAGCGGCATAGCCGCCGCGACTTGGACATCGACCCCGCCTTCTATCGCCCCTTCATCGAGGCTCTCCTCGCCACGGTCAAACAGTTCGATGGCGAATGCACGCCGGCGGTGGAGGCGGCCTGGCGGGAGACGGTCACTCCCGGCGTCGAGTACATGAAGGCGAAGCACTAGGCATCCTCAGAACGGCTTGAACCCCGGAGATCCGTACCGGGGCATCTGCAGGTGGGTCCACAAAGGATAGACGTAGGCGACGATCACGAGACCGACGGCGACCGCCGTCCACACCCAGTATCGATCGAACCAGGTCCGGCGCGCCGTGACGGGATGGAGCGGCTCCGCCCATTCGATGCGTTCGGGGGTGATGCGCTTGCCCGCGAGGCCTGTCCCGATCATGACGAGCATGAAAAACGCCGCGCTCGCGAACAGGAACACTCCACCCAGGGCCGATACGCCGGTCAGCCCGCGCCACGCTTCGGCCACCGCGCTCCCGCCGTAGCTCGCGTCGTAGATTCGGCGCGGCATCCCCATGAGACCCGTGATGTGGTTCGAGAACGAGAACAGCATCATCCCGATGAACCACAGATAGGGCTGCACGCGTGCGAGCAGCGAGAGCTCGAGCTCGCGGCCCGAGAGCCGCGGCACGAGCCAATAGGCGGTCCCCATGAATGTGAGGGCGACGGCGCTCCCGACGGTCAGATGGAAGTGGCCTTGGATGAACGCGGTGTTGTGCACCACCGCGTTCATGCCGAAGGACGCGTTGATAGCCCCGCCGATCCCTCCTACCGCAAACAGAATCATCGAGAGCGCCACGCTCGAGAACAGCGGGTCGCGCCAGGGAAGCTTCCCGATCCAGTCTACCAGACCGGTCGCGCCGCGCATGCGGCCCGCGACTTCCATGGACGCCGTCACCGTGAACGCGGTGATGAAGCTCGGGAACAGAATCGCGAACGTGAGGAAGGTATGGAGCAGCTTCCAGCCCGCGGAGACGCCGGGGTCCATGAATTGATGATGAAAGCCCACCGGCGTGGAGAACAGGATGAACAGCACGAAGACGAGGCGCGCGAGCGGATCGCTGAAGAGCTTCCCGCCAGCCACCCGCGGCAGGACCGTGTACCAGATCACGTACGCCGGCAGCAGCCAGAAGTAGACGAGCGGATGGCCGAAATACCAGAACAACATGCGCGACAACACCGGATCAACCCTGCTGGTCCAGCCGAGCGACCATGGGATCAGCTGAAACAGGACTTCGGCGGCGACGCCCACCGTGGCGATGAACCAGATCACGACCGTCGCGATCATGCCGTGCATCGCGAGCGGCGCGGGCCGGTCGGGGCGCGTGCGGCGCCAGCTCCGGTAGGACAGCAACATCACCGCACCCCAGCACCAGGATCCGACGATGACGAGCGCGAGTCCGATATAGAAGGCCGGATGCGCCTGTAGCGGCGGGTAGAACGTGTACAGAACGGTGGCTTGGCCCGTCAGAATGGCGGCCGCGGCCGCCGTCGCCCCGGCCAGCGCGACCCAGAACCCCATCCACGCCAGCTTGAGACTCGGTGGCTCCTGCTCGAGCGTGCGCGTCACCACGACGTACCCGAATGCCATGATGAAGAAGGTCGTGAACACCAGCGCCATGAGCACGCCGTGCGCCGTGACGGACAGGTAGTACATGCGGGCCGAGCGCCACGGCAGATCGAGACTGGCACGCGACAGCGCTTGCATGAACGCCATCGCCGATGCCACCCCGAACGCACCGATCGCCACCCAGAGATGCGCGAGGGACAGCCGGTCGCCGCGGGTCATGGGCGCTCCTCCACGATGAGCTTGGCCGACATCAGGTGATGGGAAAGCCCGCAGTATTCGTTGCAGACGATCAGATACTGACCCGGTGTGCGGAACACGGTCGTGAATTGGCTGACGTAGCCCGGGACGACCATCGTGTTGCCGTTCGTGCCGACGATCTGGAAGCCGTGCGTCACGTCCGCGCTCGTCATCCGAAACGTCACGGGACGTCCCGCGGGCACGCGCACCTCGGCCGGTTGAAACGCGAACATCATCGCGATCAGCACCACGGTCGCCCCGCGCTCATCCACCGTGACCCCGCGCTTCGCGAAGCGCGCGTCGTTCCACACGGCGCGCGGATCGATCGTTTCGACGTGGCTGGGCGGTTGCAGTGCGCTCCCGGCGACGCCGACCATGATCGTGATCAGGAACGCAACGATCAGGACGGCGGACGCCCACATCCACAGCTTTTCGTAGAAGGGGACGTTCATGGCGTCACCCCGCCGCGGTGAAGATAGACGAACACGTAGACCGCGAACCAGGCGGCGGCGAACACCAGTCCGTACAGCCCGACCAGAAACAGCGTTCCCCGTGGATGCTCGGTGGCCGGCTTCGCAGGCGCGACGTGCATGGGTTCCTCGTCAGTGAACGGGTGGCGCCGGAATATCCACTTCGAAACGGGTTTGCCCCGGCACGCTCGAAACGCGTGCCTCACCGCCGTGCAGCTGGGCGATGGAGGCGACCAAGGCGAGACCGATCCCGCGACCGCCGTCGTCGGATCGGGTCCGGGCGGGATCGCCGCGATAGAACGGCTCGAACAGATGCGGCAGATCGACCGCCGCGATGCCGGGTCCCGTGTTTTCGACGGCGAGACGAACGCCGCCCGCGGTCAGGGGTTCGAGCCCGACGCGGATCGCCCCGCCCACGGGCGTGTAGCGCAGGGCATTATCAAGGAGATGATCCACGACATGGCGGACGAGCTCGGGATCGACCAGTACCGCCGCGTGACCGCCGCGCAGCGCGCGCTCGACGGTCAAGCCCTGCGCTTCGACCCGGCGCCACAGGTGGTCCAGCCGCCCGTCCACGAGCGCTTCCATGTCCGTGGCGACGCGGTTGGCGCTGACGAGCCGCGCTTCCGCGCGCGTGACCAGCAGCAGGTCTTCACAAAGCTCGGTCAGCCTGTCGATCTCCTCCAGGCCGCTGCGCAGCACCTGTTCGTACTCGCGCTGCGACCGGGGCGCGCGCAGCGCGACCTCGATCTCCCCGCGCATCGCGGTCAGCGGCGTACGCAGCTCGTGGCTGACGTTGGCCGTCAGCCGCCGCTGTGCCGCGAACCCCGCCTCCAACCGCTCCAACATGCGGTTCAGCACGGCGACCAGCCCTTCGTATTCCTCCGTGTCGGCGTGCGCGAGAATGCGCTGATTCAGGGTGCCCGCTTCGATGCGGGTCGCCTGCGCGGTGATTTCGGTGACCGGTCGGACGGCCGATGACGTGAAGTGCCAGGCGCCCATGAGCGTGGCTGCGGTGCCGGCGACCACAACGGCGGCGAGGACCAGGACCAGATCGAGCTCGAGTGTGGACGTCGAGAGCGGCTGGTGCAGCGCGCGGGAGGCGGCCCAGTAGAACGCGCCCGTCGCCAGGAGCAGGCCCACTGCCATCGTCGCCGCAAAGCGCAGCGCGAGCGTGCGCCGCAGAGAGGCCCTCACGCCTCCGCTCGATCGGGCGTCTGCAGGCGGAACCCCACGCCGCGCACCGTCTCGATCAGCTCGTGGCCGATGGCCTGCTTCAGCTTGCGGCGCAGGTTCCCGACATGCACGTCCACGACGTTGCTCTCGGGATCGAAGTGCATGTCCCAGACCTTCTCCAGCAGCTCCGTGCGGCGCACGACTTCCTCGGGATGCAGCAGGAAGTGCTGCAGGAGGTGGAACTCCTTGGGTGTGAGGTCGAGCACCTTACCATCCACCCGCGCCTTGTGCTTCAGGCGGTCCAGCTCCACCGGGCCGTAGCGCAGGAGTTCGGTGCGGCCGGAGCCGCCGCGGCGCACCAGCGCGCGCACCCGGGCGAGCAGCTCGTCGAACTTGAACGGCTTGGTGAGGTAGTCGTCAGCTCCGGCGTCCAGGCCGCGCACAACGTCTTCCGTTGTATCGCGTGCCGTCAGCATGAGGATGGGGGTCGCGCGTCCCTCGCGCCGCAGCTCCGCCGCCAGCTGCAGACCCGTCTTCTTGGGGAGCATGACGTCGAGCACGAGTAGATCGTAGTCGTACACGTGCGCCAGCATCGTGCCTTGATCCCCGTCCGGGGCGACGTCCACGACGTACCCTTCCTCGCGCAGCCCTTGCTCGATGAAGCCCGCGACCTTCCGGTCGTCTTCCACCACGAGAATCTTCATGAAGACAGGCTAGCTGGCACGCACTGAACCATTTCTAAAGGATTGGTGAAGGAATCTTCAGAATGAAAGTGGCTCCGCCACCCGCCGTCTCTTCCACGATCAGCGTGCCGCCGAGGGCCGCCGCCAGCCGCCGCGAGACGGGGAGGCCAAGGCCGGTGCCGAGTCCGGAGTGTGGATCGAAGCGCTCGAACGGCTCGAAGATCCGATCGCGCAGCTCGGCCGGTACTCCCGGACCGTGATCGATCACGGCGAACCGCATCGCCCCTGAGTCCTCGCGTACCGCCAGCTGGACCGGAGAGCCGTCGGGGCTGTGGCGAATGGCGTTGGACAAGAGATTGACGAGGATCTGCTCGAGCAGCACCGGATCGGTGCGCAGCGCTTGCTGCGTGCTGTCGGCGTCCGCCTCCAGCCGCACGTTTTTTGCCCCGGCAGCCGGCTCACTGGCGGTGATCGCACGCTGCAGCGCCGTACGGATCTCCACGTCCCGCTGAACCGGCCGTACCTTGCCGGCGTCGAGTCGCATGAGGTCGAGAAAATTGTTGAGCAGTACGATGGTCCGGTCCGCCGCCTCGTAGACCTCGCGCGCGGCTTGCTCCGACGTCTCGGGCGACTTCCGCCGCACGAGCCGCTCGGCCCAGCCATACACGCCGGTCAGCGCGTTGCGCAGCTCATGATTCATCATCGCGAAGAACAGATCGCGCTGGCGCTGCATCGCCCGGATCTGGCCGACGAGCTGCTCGCTCTCCCCGTGCAGCCGCGCGTTCTCTACCGCGACCGCGGCCTGTGACGCCAGCAGCACCGCAATGGCCTCATCTTCGTCACTGAATTCACCGGCGTCGATCTTCTCGGTGAGATACAGATTCCCGAAGACGCCGCTCGGTCCCTTCACGGGCACGCCGAGAAACGACTTCATGGGAGGATGGTGCGGTGGAAACCCGTATCGCTGCGGGTGCCGGCTGATGTCGGCGCTGCGAATCGGATTGGCTTCGCGGATGACGTACCCCAGGAGTCCCCGCCCGCGCGGCAGGTCGCCGATGCGCTGGCGCGTGGCGTCGTCGAGGCCCGATGTCACGAATTGCACGAGGGTCTCCCGGTCCTCGCCCAGCACACCGAGCGCGGCGTACCGCGCCCCGACGACTTCGCGGGCCGCGTCCACCACCTCCTGCAACACGTGGTCGAGATCGTGACGGGAGAAGATCGCCACACCGGCCGCCAGGAGTCGCTCGAATCGCTCACGAATACGGTCCGCTTCGGGACGAGGGGTCACGCGTGATAATGCTTCATGCGAGGCACAGTGACAATTCACGGTACAGGCTTCATTCTTAAGGGCAGCCGCAGCGCGCCCGCCGTCGCGCGTAATGACGCATACCCTTACCGCGAGGCGATCATGTTTCGTTCTCCCATGCTGCCCACTCTCCTGGTCTTGGCACTAAGCGCTTGTGCCGCATCCCGTAGCCCCGTCCCCCTCGTGGGGGCGGCGGCGGATGTCTCGGCGCTGGCCGGCGAATGGACCGGCGATTACAGCAGCACCGAGTCCGGTCGCAGCGGCAGCATCAGCTTCACCCTGCGTGCCGCAGGGGACTCCGCGTTCGGCGATGTCATCATGATTCCCGCCGCGTGGGGACGTCCGCTCATGCCATATCGCCAGCAAACCGCCGCCGGAGGCCAGGCTCCCGAAACGACCGTCCTCACGATTCGCTTTGTGCGTGTGCAGCAGGGCCATGTGAGCGGCACGCTGGATCCCTATGCCGATCCTCAGACGGGCGCGCGCCTGCTCACGACGTTCACCGGTGAGGTGAACGGAAACTCCATCGCGGGGACGTACACGACCAGGCTGCCGTCGGGTGAAACGCAGATCGGCCGCTGGTCGGTGCAACGGCGCAGCTAGACCTTTGCGGTCGCGACGGCCCCGACGATGTCGGTCTGGGAGATGACGCCCACCAGGGCGCCGTCGTACTCCACGAAGAGACGCTGCACGTTCAGATAGAGCATCTCCTGCGCCGCCTGCCGCACGTCGAGATCCGGATCGATCGTCGTCGGCCATGGGGTCATGATCTCGAGCACGCGCGTACGCTCGAACAGCCGCTCGCGCATTAACGGCGTGTCGCAGGTGCTCTCCGCCTTGAGGATCTCGCGCGTCGAGACCACACCGACCGCGCGTCCCAGCCGATCGAGCACCGGGAGGGCGGATACGCCGGCCGACGCGAAGGCCTCGACCGCCTCGGCAATCGTGGCATCGGTGCTGATCGTCTTGAGATTGGCCTGCATCAGCTCGGCGACTTTCATGCATCCTCCGGAAGCGAGTATGTCCTAGGGTCGCCGCTCCGGGGTGAAGTTCCCGTGAAACCCATGCGAAGGAGTGCTCAATGCGCCATCTGACTGTTTCGATGTACCTCCTCGCGGTGCTCGTCGCCTGTCACGAGCGGCCGCCGGAAGCCGACCAGCAGCCCGAGACACCGCCGACTGCGGCGCCGGCCGACCTCTCACACGGTGAGGCGCCTGTTGGCTCGACGGAGCAACCGTCTCCGATAGATCCGGCCGCCCCACCGCGCTCCAACCGCCGTCTCCATCGGTTACGCATCGAGATCAACCACAAGAAGCTCACCATTGCGGCCGGTGTGACCTATGACGCCTGGACCTTCGACGGCCGCGTTCCCGGACCCGCGCTGCGGGTGACCGAGGGCGATACGGTCGACTTCACGCTCGTGAATCGCGCGCCGATGCCGCACAGTCTGGACTTTCACGCAGCGGAAATCGCGCCCAATCGAGCGTACCGGAACCTGATGCCGAACGATTCACTGAGCTACCGGTTTGTCGCCCGCGTTCCGGGGGCGTTCATGTACCATTGCGGGACCGCGCCGGTGGCGCTGCACATCGCGAACGGGATGTACGGAGCGATCATCGTGGATCCCGCCCAGGGACGGTCACCGGCCCGGGAGTTT
>JBOHSJ010000205.1:0-20366 GCA_050733035.1 Gemmatimonadales bacterium
CCGAGCACGCCGCTGATCGCGCCGGACGCGCCGACCATCGGAACGAGCGAATGAGGGCTGATGAACGTCTGGGCGGCGGCGGCCGCGGTACCGCACAGCAGATAGAAGATCAGGAACTTCGCATGCCCCATCACATCTTCGATGTTGTTTCCGAATACCCAGAGGAACACCATGTTGCCGATCAGATGGAACCACCCGCCGTGCATGAACATGGACGTGAGCACGGTCCAGTACTTCGGCGCCTCCACCGTGCAGAGCATGCCGGGGGCGAGCTCGACACCGGCGCCCGGCGGGGCGGTACGCAGGATCTCTCCGGGGATGAGGCCGAGATTGCAAACGGAGCGCGCCAGCGGTCCCTCAGCGCCGGCCCCCTGAAGAAAAATGAAGGCAAGGACGTTGGCGGCGATGATGGCACCGGTGACGAGGGCAGGACGCTCGGTGGGGTTCTCATCCTTATAGGGAAACATTCCGCGGAATCTACGCGTCTAGCGCCGAGGCCGCCGCGCTGCCTTTTTGGCAGCGAATGCGGGCACGATGCTTGCCCTTTGCGACTCGCGACATCAGGCCCGCATCAAATCCCTATCAGGAGCTGAAAGTATGGCTGAGAAGATCATCGGTATTGACCTCGGGACGACCAACTCCGTGGTGGCCGTCATGGAAGGTGGCGATCCCGTCGTCATCCCCAACGCCGAAGGCGGCCGCACCACGCCCTCGGTCGTCGCGTTCACCAAGGACGGTGAGCGGCTGGTTGGGCAAGTGGCGAAGCGGCAAGCAGTAACCAACCCGCAGAACACGATCTTCTCGATAAAACGGTTCATGGGCCGGCGGCTGGAGGAAGTGGTAGAGGAATCGAAGCGCGTCCCCTACAAAGTGGTGAAAGGCCCGAACGGCCTCGCCGCCGTTGAAGTCAGTGGCAAGGTGTACACACCGCCGGAGATCTCGGCGATGATTCTCCAGAAGATGCGCCAGACGGCGGAAGACTATCTCGGCCACAAAGTCGAGAAGGCCGTCATCACCGTACCAGCCTACTTCAACGATTCGCAGCGTCAGGCCACGAAGGACGCCGGCAAGATCGCCGGGCTCGACGTCGTGCGCATCATCAACGAGCCGACGGCGTCCGCGCTCGCCTACGGGCTCGATAAGAAAAAGGAAGAGAAAGTCGCGGTCTACGACCTCGGCGGCGGTACCTACGACATCTCGATTCTCGAGCTCGCCGAAGGCGTGTTCGAGGTCAAGAGCACGAACGGCGACACGCACCTCGGTGGTGACGATTTCGACTCTCGCGTGATCGAATGGTTGGTCGCGGAGTTCAAGCGCGAGCAGGGGATCGATCTCTCCAAGGATCCGATGGCGCTGCAGCGGCTGAAGGAAGCGGCCGAGAAGGCCAAGATGGAGCTGTCAACGGTGATGCAGACGGAGATCAACCTGCCGTTCATCACGGCCGATCAGTCGGGGCCGAAGCATCTGAACCTGTCGCTCACGCGCGCCAAGCTCGAGCAGCTGGTGGACGATTTGGTGAAACGGACGATTCCACCGATGCAGCAGGCCCTGACGGACGCGGGGCTGAAGCCGGGGGACATCAACGAGGTCATCCTGGTCGGTGGTCAGACGCGCATGCCGAAGGTGCAGGAAATCGTGAAGAGCTTCTTCGGCAAGGAGCCGCACAAGGGCGTGAACCCCGACGAGGTGGTCGCGATCGGCGCCGCGATTCAGGGCGGCGTGCTCGCCGGTGAGGTGAAGGACGTGCTGTTGCTCGACGTCACGCCGCTGTCGCTCGGCATCGAGACGTTGGGCGGCGTCACGACCGTGCTCATCCCGCGCAACACGACGATTCCGACGAAGAAGTCGGAGGTGTTCTCGACGGCCGAGGACAACCAGACCACCGTCGAGATCCACGTGCTGCAGGGCGAACGGCAGATGGCGCAGGACAACCGCACCATCGGCAAGTTCCAGCTCACGGGTATTCCGCCGGCTCCGCGCGGCATCCCGCAGGTCGAGGTGACGTTCGACATCGACGCGAACGGCATCTTGCACGTGTCGGCGAAGGACAAGGCGACGGGCAAAGAGCAGAAGATCCGGATCGAAGCGTCGTCCGGGATCGCCGATAAGGACATCGACAAGATGGTGAAGGACGCCGAGGCGCACGCCGCCGAGGACAAGAAGCGGCGCGACGTGATCGAGCAGCGTAACCGCCTCGACAACATGGTGTACCAGGTCACCAAGGAGTCGAAGGATTGGGTGGACAAGCTCGAAGCGGGCCTCAAGACTCGGCTCGACGCGGCCATCCAGGGGGCGCAGGCGGCGCTGCGCAGCGGCAACGCCGATGAGATCAGCAAGGCACTGGAAGAGCTGCAGCAGGCATATTCGGCGGCGGGCGCATCATTGTACGCTGCTCGTGGAACGGCTGGTGCGGACGCGCCCGGCGGCGAAGGGGCGGCGAGTGGCGGCGATGGGCAACCTGGCGCCGAAGCAAAGAAGGATGACAAGGTCGTGGATGCGGATTACGAAATCATGGACGACGATAAATCGAAGAAGTCCTAAAAGGGGGCGCGGATGTCGGTGAAGACGAGGGATTGGCTGAAATTCGGCACTTTGGTGGCGATGGCGTTTGCGCTCGGCCTGGCATTCGCCTCGGCGTTCCGGCTGCCCACGCGGGGTGAGGCGGCAGTCCGCTCGGTCTTACAGGACGTGAGCCGGCCAATTCCTCAGGCCAAGGCGGCGGTCGATCTGGGCGAAGCCTTCGCCTCGGTGGCCGAGCATGTGAAGCCGGCGGTGGTGTTCATCAAGTCTGAACGCCGCGAGCGCGTCACCAGCCGGCGCTCGCGGCCGGGCCTGGAGGATTTCTTCCAGATCCCGCGCCGCCCCCAGGTCGAGCAAGGCTCGGGCTCGGGCTTCATCGTCTCCCAGGACGGCTACATCCTCACGAACAATCACGTCGTGCAGGGCGCGGACCGCGTGACGGTTCGTCTGTACGACAATCGTGAATTCTCCGCGAAGACCGTGGGGACCGATCCGTCCACCGACGTCGCGGTCATCAAGATCCAGGCGACGGGCTTGCCGACCGTCCGGCTGGGCGACGCCGACTCGACCAAGATCGGCAACTTCGTCCTGGCGATCGGCAACCCGTTGGGCGAGGCATTCACCTTTACCGTCACGGCCGGCATCGTCAGCGCCAAGGGCCGGCTGCTCGCGGGGCTGAATCCGAGCCGCTACGCGATTCAGGACTTCATTCAGACGGACGCCGCGATCAATCCGGGCAATTCGGGTGGACCGCTGGTCAACGTGCGTGGCGAGGTCATCGGTATCAACTCGGCCATCGCCAGTGAGACCGGGTTGTACGCCGGGTACGGGTTTGCAATCCCGATCAACCTCGCCCGCACCGTGATGACGCAGCTGATCGCCACAGGGCACGTCGAGCGCGCGGTCATGGGCGTCAGCATCAAGGACGCGACGCAGGAGGACGCCGAGGCGGTCGGGCTGTCGACCATCAGAGGCGTGGTCGTGCGGGACTACACGTCCGACGACTCTCCGGCGCGGCGCGCCGGCATCCAGCAGGGTGACGTGATTGTTGCGGTGGAAGGTCAAGCCGTTCAATCGGTGCCCCAGCTGCAGCAGCGCGTCGGCTTCAAAAGGCCCGGCGACGTCGTGAAGGTGACGTTGGTCCGGAGCAAGGGCCAGCAGCAAACGGTCTCCGTGCGGCTCGCCGCGCCTCCCAGCAGCGACGAGGACGACCTGGCCACCGATTTGCCGCGGCGGCGGGAAGAACCGGCTTCGGCGCAAGGCCCGCTCGGGATTTCAGTGCAGCCGCTGACCCAGGAAGACGTGCGGGACACGGAGCTGCGTCCGATCCTGCGCTCCGGTGGCGCGTTGGTCGTGACCCAGGTCTCGCCCGACGGGCCCGCGTATCAGAAACTGGCTGATGCCAGCTCAGGGTACCCGGACATCATCCTCAAGGTGAACGGTCAGCCGACCCGCACCGTGGCCGACTTCCGTACCGCGGTGAACGCGCTGCGGACGGGCGAGATCGCGACGCTCTCCGTACTCCGCCGGACTCCGGACGGATGGCTCGGCGACGTCGTGCGGATTCGCGTACCGTAACTAGGGGCTAGGGACTTGAGGTTAGGGGCTAGGGCCCTGCGCATCACCGAGGCCCTAGCCCCGAACCCTAGGCCCTAAACGGGACGGCGCTCCGTCAGCATGACGATGGAGGTGAGGAACAGCCACGCGACGAATACGCCCTGCGCAAAGAACATGTACGGCAGCAACTCGCTGAAGACGAGCGCCACCACGGCACAAGCGACGGCGACGAACCACGCGAGCCAGGCCAACCACTTGGGCCACACGGCACCGTTGCGGATCGCCCAGCCGAATGTGTAGGCCACCAGGCCCAGCAGCAACGTTGCGAGGCGCTCGGCCGCCAATCCCATCGGATGCAGCATGTCGTACACGAACACCGCGTGCGTGCCGGTCAGCCCCGTGTCGGACGTGGCATACGCCTGCGCGAGCTGGTGACCCGCGCCGACCATGAACAGGATGTTGAGGGACCAGACCGAGAAGGCGAATGCGCCAAGGCGGATTCCCGCGCGCGAGGGCGCAGATCCGGCGGTGTCGTTGTGGCGCAGCGAGACGCCGATCAACCCGGCGTACATGAACGCGAGCCCGAACAACAGCGCCCAATGAATCACGCGCCAGGCGCTCGTGGCGGCGACGCGTTCGAGCTGCGCGGCCCCATCGCCCGAGAGCAGGGGGTGCACCGCGCCGGCGACGCCGAACAGCAGGGTGCCGACGAGCAGACACAATCCGTAAAACAGCGGGCGGCGCGTCACGACCATGGGGCCCTAATCTAGCACGCATTCGGTCGGACGATATATTGACCGCAATGGATCTCAATCGCATCCTGCGCGAAGGCTTCATCGCCGGCTGCATTGGCGCCGCCGTCGTCGCCGTCTGGTTTCTGATCGTCGACACCATCAGCGGTCGACCCCTGTTCACTCCGGCGATGCTGGGCAGCGCCGTGTTCTGGGGTGCGCACGATCCGACCACCGTCGTCATCGAGCCGGCGCGCATCTTCGGCTACACGATGATTCACGTCAGCGCGTTCGTCGTCGTCGGGTGCATCGCCGCGGCGCTCGCCGCCGAAGTCGAGTTCGCCCCCTCCACCCTGTTTCTCGTCATCGTCGGATTCTGCTTCTTCGAGGTCGGCTTCTACATCCTGGTGGCGCTGCTCGCCAAGCCGCTGCTCGGTTATCTCGCGTGGTGGAGCGTGGCGATCGGGAATGGACTGGCGGCGCTTGGCATGGGGTACTTCCTGTGGCGTGAACACCCCAAGATTGGTGAGGAGTTGAGACGGCATCCCATCGGGGAGACCGAAGACGGAGAGTAACGTGCGGCGTGTGGCGTGTGGCGTACGCACGGAACGATCATTGCTACGCCGCACGCCGCACGCTTAACGCCGCACGTCATAGGCCTCGTCCGGCACCTCCGTCTCAGCATCCGATCTCTGATCCCACACGGAGTATCGGAACCAAATAACGGTCATTACGATCCACAGCATCAACCCGCCCAGCACCCACATCAGCAGGCCGCCGATTTGCTGGTCGTCGAGCGGCGATAACGCACCTACGCGCGGCGCCGCGCCATAAAACGGATACAGCACCGAGCTCGAGAGCGTGATCAACGCGCCCGTCACCGACATCGGTATGCCGAGCAGGAACAGGTACAGCATCTGCATCAGATGCTGTATCCGGGGCAGCTCCGGGACCGGGGATAACACCGGCCACCACATGAGCACCGCCGTCGTGAGAAACACCAAGTGCTGAACGATGTGGATGTTGTGATTTCGTAACGCCGCTTCGTACAACGCCGGGACATGCCAGAGCACGATCGGTGCGGTGAACAACGACGCGGCGATGAGCGGACGAGTGACGACACGTCCCAGCGCCATGACCCAGCGCGGGCGCAGCAGCGGCCGCACCACATCGGCGGGACACCCGTACAACAGCAGCGGCGGGAACACGAGCGTCAGCAGCAGATGCTGCGCCATGTGCGCGCTGAAGAGATAGTTGTCCGAGAGATTGTGCAGCGGGCCGTTCAAAGCGACAAAGAGGACCGCGAGTGCGCCCAGGAAGCTGACAACGTGGCGTCGTGGAGCTCTCAGACCACCCCAATAGACGTAGAGCCCGCCCAGAAGGACGACGCCGGCCACTACGCTCGGGTGCAGATCCCACCGGTTCCATACCTGCGGAATATCCAATGTCCAATAATCAATGATCATTGAACAGTGAACATTGATCATTGGTCATTCGTCTACGTGCCGGTGCGTAGCCGCACCGTTCCGTAAAAGAGGAAGAGCAGGCTGACGACGACCGCGAACGCCAGCAGCAACGGTCCGCCGAACAGGAACGTAAAGAACCGGTTATCGAACTTGAGGTGCATGTAGAACATCACCACCAGCGCGAACTTCACCGCGGAGAGCACGAGCAACAGCGGGACGAGCATCCCCTGAAACGCGGGCACATAGAAGACCCCGACCTCGATCAACGTGATCATCACGAGGATCGCGGCCACCCGGAGGTACGTGCCCGTCGTCGCGTGTGCTTGCTCGCTCATCGTGCCGTTGCCCTCACTGAATCAGATAGACGACCGTAAAGATGATGATCCACACGACGTCCACGAAGTGCCAGTACAATCCGGTGATCTCGACGGTCATCGCCTGCGCGGGGCCGAGCTTCCCTCGCAGCGCCTGCACCCACAGCGTGAGCAGCCAGATGACGCCCACCGTCACGTGCGCGCCGTGCGTTCCGGTCAGAACGTAAAACGTCGAGCCGAACAGATTCGTGGTGAGGCCGAGACCCTCGTGATAAAAATGGCTGAACTCCCAGACCTGCCCGCCCAGAAAGACGAGTCCCAGCAGCGCCGTGACGAGCAGCCAGAGCTTGCCCTGCTTCATGTCGCCGCGCTGCACCGCTGCCAGCGCCAGCACCATCGCGAGACTCGACATCAACAGGTCGAACGTGCTGAACGAGGTAAATGGAATGTTCAGGATTTCGTGCGGGAACGGCCCGACCTGGCTTCTTCCCTTGTAGAGGAGGTAGGTCGAGATGAGCGAGCCGAAGAGCAGGCATTCCGAGCCGATGAACGCCCAGAACGCCATCTTGCGGCTGTCGAGCCCCATGCTCGTGCGGTGCGCGTGTGCCGTGTCGTGTGCCATCTACATCTCGAAGGGCTCGTAAGCCCAGCGGTAGATCCCGACGATCACGACGAGCGCGCCGAAAATGACGACGGGCACGAGGTGCGCGATCGCGCCGATGGCCATCACCGGCAGGCCGAGCGCCGTGATCATCGGCCACCATGACCCGCTCGGCACGTGGATCGGCGCGGGTGGCCGCTCCGGGAGCGGTGCCATGGGCCCGTGGCGTTCGGTGGGCCACAGGGGGAGTCGGCTTTCGACCGTGGGGATGACGGTGAAGTTGTAGACCGGCGGCGGCGAAGGAATCGCCCACTCGAGCGTCGCCCCGCCCCATGGATCGTTGGGCGCGTCGATCGGCCGGCGGCCGGTGCGGAACAGGTTCCACACGACAATGAGCGTCGCCAGGCCGATGATGAACGCGCCGATCGTCGACAGAACATTGAATCCCGCGACGCCGAGATCGGCGGAGTAGGTGTAGATGCGCCGCGGCATGCCGAGCAGGCCCGACAGGTGCATCGGGAAGAAGGCCAGGTTCATGCCGATCATCGTCAGCCAGAAGTGCCACTTCCCCAGCGTCTCGGAGAGCATCCGGCCCGTCATCTTGGGCCACCAGTAGTACATCCCGGCGAAGAGTCCCAGGATCGTCCCACCGAACAGCACATAGTGGATGTGGGCGACGATGTAATAGGTGTCGGTCTGCTGGAGATCGGTCGGCGGCGATGCGTGCGAGACACCCACCAGGCCGCCGATGATGAACATCGCGATGAAGGCAATCGCGAACAGCATCGCCGTCGTAAAGCGGATTTGCCCGCCCCACAGCGTTCCGATCCAGTTGAAGATCTTCACGCCGGTGGGAATCGCGATCAGCATCGTCGTGCCGGCGAAGACGGAGTCGGCGATCGGCCCGAGGCCCGTCGCGAACATGTGGTGGCTCCACACGCTCCATCCCAGAAACGCGATCAGCACGCCGGAATACACGACGACGGTGTAGCCGAACAGCGGCTTCTTGGAAAATGTCGGCAATACCTCCGACACGATTCCCATCGCCGGCAGAATCAGGATGTAGACCTCGGGATGGCCGAACATCCAGAACAGGTGCTGCCACAGAATCGGATCGCCGCCACCCGACGGCACGAAGAAGTGCGTGCCGAAGAAGCGGTCGAACATGAGCAGCACCAGCGCGACGGTGATGACCGGGAACGCGGTGATCACGAGGAACTGCGTGACGAGCGTCATCCACGTGAACACCGGCAGCCGCAGCATGCGCATGCCGGGCGCGCGCATGTTCAGGATCGTCACGATGAAGTTGAAACCGGCGGCGAGCGACGCGATGCCGAGGATCTGCAGTCCCAGCAGCCAGAAATCGACGTTGGGCCCCGGCGAGAACTGCCGCGACGTGAGGTTGGCGTAGCCGAACCATCCGGCGTCGGGGGCGACCGACAGCCGTTCCGCGCCGAACAACGGCCCGGCGATGAAGCTGGCGTTCATGAACAGCCCGCCCAGGAGAAAGACCCAGTAGCTGAACGCGTTGAGGCGCGGGAACGCCACGTCGCGCGCGCCGATCTGGAGCGGAACGATGAAGTTGAAGAACGCGGCCGACAGCGGCATCAACGCCAGGAACACCATCGTCGTGCCGTGCATCGTGAACAGCTGATTGTACGTCTCGGCGCTGACGCCGATGCCCGCGGGCGACGCGAGCTGGGCGCGGATGATCAACGCCTCGAGTCCGCCGATCAGAAAGAAGACGAACGCCGTCCAGAAATAGAGGAGGCCGATCCGCTTGTGGTCGGTGGTCGTCAGCCAGCGCTTCATTTCAAGCTCTGCAAATAGGCGACCAATGCATCGAGATCCTCGGCCGAGAAATTCTGCGGCGGCATCAGCGCACCCGGCTTCAACGCCGGCGCGTTCATGATCCAGCGTTGCAGCGATTCGGTGTTGTTCGGGAACAGCGCTCCCGCGATGGTTGCCCGGCTACCGACGTGATTCAGATTCGGGCCGACCGTGCCAGGGGAAATACCGGTGATCGTATGACAGCCGATGCACGCGCTGCGGCGGAAGACTTGCTGGCCCGTTTCTTCCCGCGAACCCTTGGCGGGCGTCACCGGAGCGCTACGCTGCCGGTCCACCCAGGCCTGGAAGACGGAGTCGGGTTCCACCACGACGCGCAGCCGCATGTTGGCGTGTGAGGCGCCGCAGAATTCCGCGCACTGGCCCCAGTACTCGCCCGTCGAATCGGCCCGAAACGCGATGCGATTGGTGTGTCCCTGGGAGAGATCGCGCTTGCCGCCCAGGGCGGGCACCCAGAAGCTGTGGATCACGTCCGCCGACGTCATCTCGACCTGGATCGGCGTCCCCACCGGCAGGTGCAGCTCGTTCGACGTGCCGATGCCGAGCGTCGGGTAGCGATACTCCCACCACCACTGATGTCCGATGACCTCGACGCGCAGCGCGCCCTCCGGGGCATGGCCGGCGGTCGCGAAAATCGTGCGCATCGTGGGGACGGCGATGAACACGAGGATCAACGCCGGCGCGAGCGTCCACCCGATCTCCAGCGCCGTGTGGCCGTGCACCGGCTTGGGTGCGGCAGCGCCGGGACGGGCGCGATAGCGCGCGATCGCGATGATCAGCAGCGTCTCGACGATGAGAAAAACGACAATCGCCCACCAGAAGATGTTCCAAAACAGGCCGTCGACCTCGCGGCTGAAATCCGATTTGGGAGCGAACACCGATTGCGGAAAGGGTCCCCCCCCGCTGCAGGCGGTGAGCAGGAGCAGGACTCCGGCAAGTACTAACGGCACGGCGTCAAAGTAGACGGACCCCCGCGACACGTCAACGCGCAAGTTATCTTAGGCGGCCATGGCTGAATTGTCCGAACGTTTGCAGAGCGAGCTCGGGACCGCGTATCGCCTGGAGCGGGAGCTCGGCGGCGGTGGCATGAGTCGCGTGTTCGTCGCGCAAGACACGCGACTGGCGCGCCATGTCGTCATCAAGGTTCTGCCACCGGAGCTCGCGCTGGAAATGCGCGTGGACCGTTTCAATCGCGAGATCCAGCTCTCCGCGTCGCTGCAACACCCGCACATCGTGCCGTTGCTCGCGGCCGGCGGGTCCGATGACCTCCTCTATTACACGATGCCGTTCGTGGAAGGCGAAGCCCTCCGGACGCGCCTGAGCCGCGAAGGCGAGCTGCCGGTGCGCGACACCGTGCGCATCCTGAAGGACGTCGCGGACGCGCTCGCCTACGCACACGCCCGCGGCGTGGTGCACCGCGACATCAAGCCCGACAACGTGCTGCTCTCGGGAAACCACGCCGTCGTCGCCGATTTCGGCGTCGCGAAAGCCGTCAGCCAGGCCAAGACCGAGAGCGGGCTCACGTCCGTCGGCGTCGCGCTCGGCACGCCGGCCTACATGGCGCCCGAGCAGGCGGCCGGCGATCCCAACATCGACCACCGCGCGGACATCTACGCGTTCGGGGCGATGGCGTACGAGATGCTGACCGGACGCGCGCCCTTCTCCGGCATGGCGCCGCATCAGATGCTGGCCGCGCACGTGACCGAGCCCGTCGTGCCGGTCACCGACCGCCGTCCGGCGCTGCCGCCGGCGCTCGCGGAGCTGGTGATGTCCTGCCTGGCGAAGAATCCGGCGGACCGCCCGCAGACCGCGCATGAGATCCTACAAGCGCTCGAAGGCATGGCGACGCCGAGCGGCTCGGTCGCCGTCACGTCGCCGATCGCGACGTTCCGGCATGTGCTGCGGCGGCCGCGCAATCGCAACATCGCGCTCGTGGCTGCCGGCGCGGTCATGCTGCTCGCCGGGTGGATCGCGATCCGGCCTCAGCCCGCGCTCGCGCTCGATCCAAACCGCATCGCCATCGCCCCGTTCGACGTACGCGGTGGCGGGCCGGAGCTGGCGCTGTGGCGGGAAGGGCTGGTGGACGTGCTGTCGCGGAGCCTCGACGGCGCCGGTCCCATGCGATCGGCGTCCCCCACACTGATCGTGCGCCGCTGGAGCGGGCGCGGAGATGCCGGGTCCGCACAGGCGCTGGGGCGTGCGACCGGTGCGGGGACGGTCGTCTTCGGCGATCTCTTGCAAGCCGGCGCCGACTCGGTGCGCCTCAACGCGACCGTGCTGAACGTGGCCAACGCAGCGTCGCTCGGCGAGATCGAGCTGCGCGAGTCGTCGGAACGGATGGATCAGCTGGTGGACTCGCTCACGGTGCGGGTGCTGCGCGAGCTGGGCCGGACGCGCGCCATCGGGCTGGTGCGGAGCGCGCCGCTCGGCTCGCCCTCCCTGCCGGCGCTGAAGGCGTTCCTGCAAGGGGAACAGTACCTGCGCCGCTCGGAATGGGACTCAGCGCTGGCCTACCACCAACGCGCCATCGGACTCGACAGCGGCTTTACACTCGCCTGGAGTCACGCGGGGATGGCAGCCGGCTGGCAGCACGCGGCCAATGACTCGCTTTCGCGCTCGTACAAGCTGCGCGCGGGGGCGATGAATCACGGGCTCGCGCCGCGCGAGAGCTTGATCGTCCAGGCGGAATCGCTCGCGGCAGTCGTGTACGAGGGTCCCGCACAGACGGCGGGTCGCTGGTGGACGCATGGCAAGCGACTGGTTGCGACGCTCGACGATGCGGTCCGCCGCTATCCGAACGATCCGGAGCTGTGGTACATGCTCGGCGACGCGCGCTTTCACGCCGGCTCTCTGGCGAGACTGCAACCGCACGCCGCCCTCGAGGCGTTCGATCGCGCGATCGCGCTCGACTCGGCGTTTACGCCGTCATACGTCCACGCGATCCCGCTCGGGATCGACAACGGCGGAACTGAAGCCGGCCGGCGCTATGCGGAAGCGTTTCTCGCCGCGGGCGCCATGGGCACGTATGCCCAAAGCACCGATCTCGTCGTGCAGCTCATGAGTCCTGCGACCCGTGCGAAAGCCATCGCCTATCTGGCCGACAGCGCGGATTCCCACCTCATCCAGACCGTGTGGCTCGCGCTCGGGCGGTGGATGGACTCGGCGGAAACGATGATCGCCATGGTGCGCGCGCGCGTGGACGCGGAGAAAAAGGCGGGCAGGAAAACGAATGTCGGTGTGTTCATGTTGCCGAGCGTCCTGGCCGCGCGGGGGCACGTCAAGGACGCAGCGCCACTGTCCACGATCCCCGCGCTCCTGGCACAGTACGCCCTGGTGGGAGCGATCCCGCGCGACAGCGCGACCCGCATGGCGCGGAGCTGGGTGGACCGCCCCGGCGACGGGCTCCTCTTTGCAGTGCCACTGCTCGCGGCCGCGCGCGACACCGCCGCCATCGCCCGTGCACTACGCAAGGTCGACTCGGTGCGGCAGCATCCGCCGGCGAATTTCCCACCGATCGGCAAGGACTTCCTGAACTACGCGATCGCGGCGGAGCGCGCCTACCTGGCACTGGCCCGGGGCGACAGCGCCGCGGCGCTGCGCCTGTTCGACGCCCGTCCCGATACGGCGGCATACGGTGGGAACGCCATTGATGATCTCGTGCATGCCCAGCTGCTCGCGACGCGCGGCCGACCGACGGAGGCGTTGGCATTGCTCGAGCGTCCGCCCGTCGGTTTCAATCCCGGAGTGTCAGTCGTCGAAATCTTGCGGGCGCTCGAGCGCGGCCGTGTGAATGAGCGGCTGGGCTACCGCGAGCGCGCCATCGACGCGTATGCGCGGGTCGTGCAGGCGTGGCGCAACCCCGACCCGGAGCTGCAGCCGTTCGTCGATGAATCCCGACAGGCGTTAGTGCGGCTTAGCGGGGAGAAGGCATCGTCTGCGGAGTCTCCGTGATCGACGACTTGGCGTCCGTGCCCCGCCCCGTCAGGACCATCGACGAGCCATCTTTCATCGTCGCCTTGAGCAGACCGAAATAGAGATCGGGCAGCACCCACGCTTCGGTTTGCTCGGCCGCGGATCTGATGTGCAGGGCCCGGAACGTCCCCGCGGGCACCGGGACCTGCTCCCACCCGACCAACTCCATCTCGCGACAGCGACGGGCGATCTCGGCGGCGAAGTTCTGATTGGCCATCCGTCCGCCCATCATGCTCACCATCTGGTCGGGCATGCGCATCGCCGGGTCGTTCCCGTTTTTCATGATCAGTCCGCGCACGGCGCCGGTCTGAAGGGTGAGCCCGGGAACCAGCATCTGCATGACGGTCTTGCCTTTGTCGCCCTTCTTGGGATCGCTGAACGCCATTTCGTACCAGAAGTACGCCGTGCCGTCCACCGGCTCGGTCCCTACGACCGCCATGCGCATCGAGCTGCCGTCGGCCCGGCCGCCGCTCCAGTTGTAGCTCGCCCACTGCCCCACCTGCATCGGCCGTTTCTGGATGTCATTGCAGAGCTGCTCTTTGTCCTGCGCGGCCAGGGGCGAGGCGAGAAACAGAGCGAGCAACGAGAGCGTTTTGGCGCTGGGCACGACGTGCTCCGGGACAAGGGAGGGGATTATTATACATAGCCCGTCCAGACACGCGACCGTGGCGGAATTGGCAGACGCGCCAGCCTTAGGAGCTGGTGGGGCAACCCGTGGGGGTTCGAGTCCCTCCGGTCGCATCTGGGGACTTGGGGCTAGTGGTTCGGGACTCGGGACTTCCAGTCGACTCGAATTCCCGCACTCGGATACCCCGGTCCTCAACCCCGAACCCCTAGCCCCCAGTATTAGATTCCCACCCACATGCCAGAGATCCTCGTCAAAAAGACTAAGGTTGAACCGGGCGAGGCATCGCTCGAGGTGAGCATTCCGCCCGAGAACGTCAAAGCGGCCGAAGCGCGCGCGCTGAAGGTCTACCAGCAGCGCGCGCGCTTGCCCGGTTTCCGCCAGGGAAAGGCACCCGCCGCGGTCGTGCGGAAAAAGTTCGCCGACGACATCCGCCAGGACACGCTGCGCGAGCTGGTGCAGGAGAGCTGGCGCGTCGCGCAGAAGCAGGAAGAGCTCAAGCCCATCGCCGATCCGCACATTCACAACCTGAAATGGGAAGCGGGCTCGCCGGTCACGTTCGAGTTCCACGTCGAGCTGAAGCCCGAGCTGAAGCTGCAGCGGCTCGGCGGCTTCCGGCTGACGCGCACGGTTCCCGCGGTCACGGCGGCGCAGGTGGACGCCCAGCTGAACGCGTTGCGCGACCAGCGCGCGCCCTGGACCCCGGTGGCCGGCGAGAAGCCGAAGCCCAAGGATCTCGTGGACGTCATCATCGCGACGCGCGAGAACGGCGAAGTCAAAGACCCGCAGCCCTATCAGTTCGTGCTGGGCGAGGGGCGAGCGATCCCCGACGTCGAAGAGCGTATCATGACGCTGACGCCGGGTGAGTCGGTGGGTGCCACCGTCCGTTTCCCCGATGATTTCGCCGAGGAAGCCAAGCGCGGGCAGACGCGCGACATCGAGGTGACGCTGCGTGAGGTGAAACGCCAGGAGCTGGCCGCGCTCGACGATGCCTTCGCGCGGGAAGCGGGCGACTTCGAGTCGCTGGAAGCGCTGCGCGCGGCCGTCACCGCCGATCTCGGCAAGGAAGCCGAGCGCGAGGCGGAAGCCCGGGTCCGCGGCGAGCTGATCGACCAGATCATCCAGGCGAACACCGTGGTTGCGCCGCGCCCGCTGGTCGAGCGCGTGCTGGGGATGTACGCGCAGGCCTACGAGGTCCCGGAAGAGCGCTGGCAGCAGTTCGCGCAGGAGTTCCGCACCGTCGCCGAGTCGCAGGTGCGGCGCGATCTGGTGCTCGACTACGTCGTCGAATCGCAGAGCCTGCGGGCGACCGAGGCCGAGCTGGACCAGAAGATTCAAGAGCTCGCCGACCGGCGCGGGATGAAGGCGGCGGAGCTGTATGCGTCGCTGGAGAAAGCCAAGCGGCTCCGTGATGTCGCGCGGAGCATCACCGAGGAGAAGGTGTTCGCCTATCTCCTGTCGCAGTCCACCGTGGAGCAAGCGTGACGAAGAGCGAAAGCCACATCTATCCGCCGTACATCATCGAGCGCTCGAGCCGTGGCGAGCGCACCTACGACATCTTCAGCCGCCTCTTGATGGACCGTATCGTGTTCCTCGGCACATCCATCAGCGACGACGTCGCCAACATCATCATCGCGCAGCTCCTGTTCCTGGATGCCGACAACCCCGAGCGGGACATCTATCTGTACATCAACTCGCCGGGCGGCCTCGTGTCGTCGGGGATGGCGATTTACGACACGATGCAGTTCCTGCGCGCGCCGGTGAACACGATCTGCATGGGGATGGCGGCCTCGATGGGGTCGTTCCTGCTCACCGCCGGCCGCAAGGGAAAACGCTCAGCGCTGCCCCACGCGCGCATCATGATGCACCAGCCGTCGGGTGGCACGCAGGGCACGGCAGCGGACATCGAGATTCAGGCGCGGGAGATCCTGTTCCTGCGGCGGAAGCTCAACGAGCTCTACGGCAAGCATACGGGGAAGACCGGCGACCAGATCGAGAAGGACATGGACCGCGACCGCTTCATGTCAGCCGAAGAGGCGAAGGACTATGGATTGATCGATCACGTCATCTCGAACTTCGAGGAAATCAAGGAAGACGGGAAGGCAAAGAAGTGATCCCTTGCGCCGCTAGAAGCGCCTTCCCATACTAGGATACGATGTCTCACGACAAGCATCTCCGCTGCTCGTTTTGCGGTAAGTCCAAGGATTCAGTCCGGAAATTCATCTCCGGGCCCTCGGTCTACATCTGCAATGAGTGCATCGCGCTGTGCAATGAGATCCTGGCGGAGGACGAAGAGCGCGAAGTCGCCGAAGCGATCACGCAGGTCCCCACGCCGGCCGAGATCAAGGACGTGCTGGACCAATACGTGATCGGACAGGACCGCGCCAAGAAGACCCTCGCCGTTGCCGTCTACAATCACTACAAACGGATCAATTCCCACTCGGGACGCGATAACGAGGTAGAGCTCGACAAGAGCAACATCCTCCTGATCGGCCCGACGGGCGTCGGCAAAACACTGTTGGCGCAGACATTGGCGCGCATTCTGGACGTCCCCTTTACGATCGCGGACGCGACGACGCTCACCGAAGCGGGGTATGTCGGTGAGGACGTGGAAAACATCCTGGTGCGCCTGCTGCAAGCCGCCGATTTCAACGTTTCCGAGGCCGAGCGGGGCATCGTCTATATCGACGAGATCGACAAGATCGCGCGCAAGTCAGAGAACCCCAGCATCACGCGCGACGTCTCGGGCGAAGGTGTGCAGCAGGCGTTGCTCAAGATTCTCGAGGGGACGGTCGCCAGCGTCCCGCCGCAGGGCGGCCGCAAGCATCCGCAGCAGGAGTACATCCAGGTCAACACCAAGGACATCCTCTTCATCTGCGGCGGCGCATTCGACGGGCTCGAGAAGATCATCGAATCGCGCACCGGCCGGCGTCAGATCGGGTTTACGAAGGAAGAAGTGGCGGAGGGCGTCGCCGCCAAGGTGAAGAAGAATCCCTTTGGCGACGTCGAGCCGGACGACCTGCTCCGCTACGGCCTGATCCCCGAGCTCGTGGGGCGGCTGCCGGTGACGGTGCCGCTCGACGCGCTCGACGAGGACGCGCTCATACGGATCCTGACCGAGCCCAAGAACGCGCTCGCCAAGCAGTACCAGAAGCTCTTCGACCTCGAGGACGTGCGGCTCACGCTCGAGAAGGATGCGCTGAAGGCGATCGCGGCGAAGGCGATGAAGCGCGGCACCGGCGCCAGAGGGTTACGCGCCATCCTCGAAGAGATGATGACGGAGATCATGTTTGAGCTGCCCAGCCGCGATGACGTGCGCGAGGTCGCGATCACCGCCGAATGCGTCACCTCCGGCCGCGCACCGCTCCTCGTCACCGAGCGCCCCCGCCAGAAGAAAGAAGCCTGACCGACCCTCAATACATCGGCTCCTTTCCGCGAGCTGATACGCTGCTCGATCCCCCGCTCCCCGAAGTCGCGTTCGTCGGCCGCTCCAACGTGGGCAAGTCGTCGTTACTCAATGCGCTGGTGGGGCGGCGGATCGCCAAGACCTCCGGGACGCCGGGGAAGACTCGCGCTCTCAATGTCTTCCTCATCGACCGGACGCACTACTTTCTCGACTTACCCGGGTATGGTTATGCGCGCGCCGGCAAGGCGCAGCGCGCGGCGTTTCGGGGACTCGTGAAGCACGCCTTGCGACGCGAGCGCTTGCGTGGCGTCGTCTGGCTGCTCGATATCCGGCACCCGCTGTCCGCGGACGACCAGTCGATGCAGGACGCCCTCGCGGAGGAAGCAACGCAGGTGCTCGCGGCCCTCACCAAAGGTGATAAGCTTTCCTCGAGCAAACGGAGCGAGCGAGAGCGCGAGCTGCGTGCGGAGCTGGGGCTCCCGGAGGACCAGGTGATGGTGACGAGCGCCAAGACGGGCGACGGGATCGTCGATTTGAAGGAAGCGATTGCGGGACTGATTGCCGGAGTGGCGCAATGATCCTCGCGCTGCTGCTGGGTCTCGTGGCTCAGGATAGCGTGCCGCCCGGTTACGGCACCCTCCGCCGCGACGACGTCGTGATGCGCATGACCACGGCCACGATCGAAGTCCAGATCCTCCCGCTCGACGAGCAGGTGATCCGGCTGCTCGCGCCGGACACCTACCGCTCGCTGACGCGGCTCGTACAGAGCCGGTCGCTCGAGATCGAGGACGCGGCGCAGCGCGGCGGCACCGACCATCCCACGCTGGTGATGGTGACGTTCCTCGGCGTCGTCCCGCAGGCGCGGTTCAATCCGGAAGACCTGAACATCACGAGCCGCGGCCGCCTGTTTCGCCCGGTGGGAATCGTGCCGCTCTCGCCAACGTGGAGCTCCTACCAGCTCGACGCCCGGCAGCAAGCGGCCGCGATCTATCTGTTCGAGCCGGGGATCAGCGTGCGCGAGGAATTGACGGTCAGCTATCAGGGAATGTCCAGCGAGGGGTGGAGCCGCTCGCTGCGGCTGCTCGATCAGGAGCGGGCGCGGGTCAAGGCGCGCGCGCAGCTGGAAGCACGACCCGATTCTGGAGGTCAGTAGTCCAGCGAACCCCCGCCGAATCCGCGCAAACCACGCTGATCCGACCCTCCCCGCGCTGCGCCATTGCCAGCGCCTGGTCACATCCAAAAGCGAACAACACACTGGCCCAGGCCGACGCCGTGAACGCGTCGCCGGCGAGTACCGTCGTCGCGCGGTGCTCACCCCGTCCCGACACGGTGCTGATGGCGCCGGAGCGCAGCTCCACCTGCGCGACCGGGTCGAGCGCGTTGCCGGGGTTCGCGATGCCCACCGGCCGCTTCGTAGCGGGGCCGATCCACAAGAACAGGCCGCCGAGATCGATCAGCGCGCTGTCGGCCGCCGCCGCGAGCAGCGGCACCGCGCGGTCCAGCACGTAGCTGTCGGCGACGTCGCGCCATTCGGGGCGCACGGACAGACCGCCGCGTTGCGCCACCCAGGCCCGGCGCACGGCCGCGCGGATGGCGCCCGAATCCACCGAGCGCGTGGAGTCGCGCATGCGCGTGACGGCTCCCTGCAGTGCCGCCGAATCATGAGACCAGGCGGCGACGCTCACGGTCGAGCCTACCATCTGCCATGTGGCTGCGACTGTCTTGGTGCGTGGGCCGGAGCTACAAGTCGCAAGCGCCGCGAGTAAAGCGAGGCGGAGCGGCTTCACTCCGTGATATACGTGATGGCAGTGCGAGGTTGGTAGGATCGCCCGCTCACCAGCGAGGCCGTCGAGAGCGCGTCCGCCTCGATCGCCGAGGATGAGACCACCGTCACCTGCCGTCGTGTGTCGACCGGCACACCCCGTTCCGGATCCATGATGTGTCCGAGTACGTGCTTCTCGAGTTCGATCACGGAGGTGGTGTTGGAGGACGTCGCGAGGGCGTGATTTCGTAACCGCACGACGTGCTCCGACCCGGCGATGCCCACCGCCCATCCTTCGGGTTCGCCAGGCGGGGCACCCAAGCCGAAACAGTCTCCGCTGACGTCGATGAAGGCCCGACGAATGCCGGCGTTCAGGAGCACACCCCACATCGAGTCAATACCAAGCCCTACCCCAATGCCCCCGAGGTCCAGTTTGGTGTGGGAATTGGGCAGTGACAGCGCACGATCGTCACAACGCACGGTGGCTGTGGCAACGGACTTCCGGGCGGCCGCGAGCTCGGTGGGACTCGCGATCGTACGACGGGCGCGATGAAAACCCCACACGCGCATCAGCGGCTCGACGGCAACGTTGAACGCCCCCTGCGTGATCTCGCGCAACTGCTCCGCCGCCGACACTGCCCAACGCAACTCGCCACTGGCCCGCAGCGGGCGTTTACCGGCACGCCGGTTCAGCTCGCAGAGCTCACTCGCGTCGTCGAACAGAGAGAGTTTCGCCTCGATCTGGCGCAGCTCCGCGAGCGCTTTCGCACACGCCTCGAGACCCTGGTCCTCGGACTCCGCGTAGACCATGACGTGCACCGCCTGCCCCATCCCCCACGACCAGCGCTCCACAAACCGCTCGCGCTTGAGGCGCGGTAACGGCGACAGCGGCGGGAGCGCCGGCAGGAACACACCCGCCAACCCGGCGCCCAACGTCGCGACGAACCTACGGCGTTTCATGGACGCTCCCCAGCTCTCGCAAGATCAAGAAAGACTGTACATAGAACGTAATCGCGAGGACCGCGCTCGAGGCCTCGAGCAGCCAAGAGAAATGCGGGTTCACATAGCGCATCAGCCACATGGCCGAAAAGGAAACCAGCAAGGCCACGAACGGCTCGGCGATGAGGAAACGGCGCCAGCGCTCGTCCGGCCGCGAGCACAGGGCGATGCCGACGCCCGTGATCACGAAGATGACCGCCATGCTCAGCAGATGCGTATGCGTGATGGTCAGCATTTCGCCGAATGACTTCGGGAATTGCATCGCGCCCGTCGCGAGGGAATCCACGGCGGCACCGCGGTAGCGCGTGGCCACGCCCGAGGGTACCAGTCGGGTGGTGTGCCATACGAACACGAGCGACGTCGTGTAGCCGACGAGCTGGACGATCGTGATCCATCGGCCCAGCGTGCGCACGGGACGCGGCAGCGTGGCCCACGACGAGCTCACTTGATCGCCCCGCTGCGGTGCCAGGTGGTGAGATCGCCCAACGCGCGCCGCACGCCGAGCGTGACGGCGTTCACGCTGATCGTCGCGCCCGAGATACTGCGAACATCGCGCCCCACCTCG
>JBOHSJ010000206.1:0-6438 GCA_050733035.1 Gemmatimonadales bacterium
ATGCTTTTGGGTTGTGCAAGGAGAACAAGCTGCCCATCGTGGTGTTCAACATCAACCAGCCCGGCGCGACGGCGCGAGTCCTGTCCGGCGAGCGCGTCGGCACGATCGTCCAATGACTCCTGCACCAACTGCCTCCCTGACCGATCACGTCAAACACGCCAAGCTGCTCATGGATAAAGCGGTCGAAGCGGTGAAGCGCGAATTCACCACCGTCCGCACCGGCAAGGCGACGACGGCGCTGCTCGACCTCGTGCGCGTGGACGCGTACGGCAACGAGATGCCACTGACGCAGGTGGCGAGCGTCGCCGCGCCGGAGCCCAAGCTCCTCACCGTGCAGCCATGGGACAAGAGTCTGCTGAAGGCGGTCGAGAAGGGCATCCTCGCGTCGGATCTCGGGCTCACGCCGTCGAACGACGGCAACATCATCCGCATCCCGATTCCGCCGCTGACCGAAGAGCGCCGCAAAGAGTTGGTGAAGGTGATCCACAAGTTCGCCGAGGAAAGCCGCGTCGCGATTCGTCATGCGCGCACGGAGACGATGAACCGCATCAAGAAGACGGAGCACGTCTCCTCTGACGATCAGAAGCACGCCGAGAAAGAGGTGCAGAAGACGCACGACGATCACCTCAAGGCGGTGGATGCGGCGGTCAAGGCCAAAGAAGCGGAGATCATGGAAGTCTGATGCTGCCAGGTCCGATTCCGCGTCACGTCGCGATCATCATGGACGGCAACGGCCGCTGGGCGAGCGAACGCCGGCTGCCGCGGCCGTTCGGCCACAGGGCAGGTATGAAGGCCGTTCGCGAGGCTGTCGAGGGTGCGATCGAGGCCGGGGTCGAGGTGCTGACGCTGTTCGCGTTCTCCGAGGAGAACTGGAACCGGCCGGCCACCGAGATCTCGGCGCTGATGGACCTGCTCGAGGAATACATCGCGAAGGAAGTCGCCGAGCTGAAGGGCCAGGGTGTCCAGGTGCACGTGCTCGGCGACCGCAGCCGGCTCACGGGGGGTGGTCGATCGGCGGTCGAACGGGTGGAGAGCGAAACGGCGGCGGGCGAGAAGCTGTCGCTCAACCTCTGCATTTCGTACTCCTCGCGCGGCGAGATCGCGCGGGCGGCGCGGCTGCTTGCGGAGGAAGTGCTGAAGGGCACGAAGCAGCTCGAGGACATCGACGAAGAAGCGATCCGCGCGAAGCTGTACACGGCGCCCTGGGGCGATCCCGACCTCCTCATTCGGACCTCCGGCGAGCAGCGCCTGTCGAATTTTCTGCTCTGGCAGCTCGCCTACACCGAGCTGTACATCACGCCCGTGTTGTGGCCGGACTTCAACCGCCGCACGCTGCGCGAAGCCATCCTCGATTATCAGCGCCGCGATCGGCGATTCGGTAAAGTCACCGCGTCCTGATGCCCTCCCAAAACCTGGTGCAGCGCATCGTGGTGGCCGCGATCGCCATTCCGCTGGTCGTCGGCATCATCTGGCTGGGCGGCTGGGTGCTCGCGGCGACGCTGGCGCTGCTGGGCGTGCTCGGCGCGCGCGAGGTCTACGACTTCGGGCGGCGCCAGGCGATCCAGCCGCTCGAACGGACCGGTTGGCTCGCGGCCGCCGGGATTCCGCTGCTCGCGTACTGGGCCAAAGGCTCCGAGATCCATTGGGCCGAGCCGGCGCTGTATCTCGGCGCAATCTGGCTGATGCTGGCGCTGGCGATTGCCATGGTGCGGCGCGGTCCCGGCGGCCGGCCGCTCACGAGCGTCGCGATCACCGTCTTCGGCGCCCTGTATGCGTCGGGGCTGCTGTCATTCCTGATCGCGATCCGACACGGCGGCGTCGCCGTCGTTCGACCCAGCGCGTACGTGCTGCTCACGCTGTTTCCCCTCGTGATCACCTGGGTGTGCGACACCGCGGCGATGGCGGTCGGGACATTCGCAGGCGGGCCGAAGCTCGCCCCCGTGCTGTCGCCGAACAAGACGTATTCCGGCGCGATCGCCGGGACGCTCGGGGGCATCATCACGGCCCTCGCGCTCGGCAAATTCGTCCTCAATCGTCAGGGATGGCATTTCAGCGACGGCCAGCTCCTGCTGTTCGGTCTCGTCGTCGCGGTCGTGGGGCAGGTCGGTGACGTCGCCGAGTCGCTGCTCAAGCGCGAGGTGTCGCTCAAGGACTCCTCGTCCATCATACCGGGGCACGGTGGCGTGCTCGACCGGCTCGATTCTCTGTACTTCGTGATTCCCGCGGCGGCAGGATTGTATCGCATGTTCGGGGTGATATGAGCATCGGCGTCGCCGTACTCGGCTCGACCGGTTCGATCGGGCGATCCACGCTGCAGGTGCTGGCCAGACAGCGGGAGCGGTTCCGCGTCGTCGCCATCACCGGTCACTCCAACAAGGAGCTGCTCGCCCAGCAGGCGGCGGAGTGGAAGCCGGCGTACGTGGGGCTCGTGAATGGAGGGAGCGGGGAGCAGGGAGCGGGGAGCAGGAACGGCTCCTCCTGTCTCGTCGAAGCCGCTACCCATCCTGACGTCCGTATCGTCGTCAACGGAATCGTCGGCGCCGCGGGGCTCGAGGCGACACTTGCGGCTCTACGCGCGGGCAAACGCGTGGCGCTCGCGAATAAGGAAACGCTCGTGATGGCGGGCGAGCTGGTAGCGCAGGCGGCGCGCGAGGGGGGCGGGGAAATCGTCCCCGTGGACTCCGAGCACAGCGCGGTTTTGCAGTGCGTCGCGGGGCGGCGGCCCACGGAGCTGGCGCGCCTGATCCTCACCGCGTCCGGCGGCCCGTTCCGCACCTGGGGCCCGGAGCGCGTGTCGCGCGCGACCGTCGCCGAGGCGCTGAAGCATCCCACCTGGACGATGGGGAAGAAGATCACCGTCGATTCGGCGACCCTAGTGAACAAGGCGCTGGAGGTGATCGAAGCTCGTTTCTTGTTTGATGTCCAGTACGGAAAGATTGACGTGGTAATACATCCGCAGTCGGTGATTCACGGGTTTGCCGAGTTCGTGGACGGCTCCGTGCTGGCCCAGGTCGGCTTTCCGACGATGGAGCTTCCGATTCTGTACGCGTTGACCTACCCCGACCGCGTGCCGGATCAGGGCGTCCGGCGGTTCGACCCGGTCGCGGCGGGCACGCTCACGTTCGAAGCGGTGCAGCCGGATCGCTTCCCGGCGTACGTGGTGGGACGCGAGGCCGCGCGAATGGGTGGGACCGCGCCGGCGATGTTCAACGCCGCCAATGAAGTGGCCGTGCAACTGTTTCTGGACGAGCGCATCACGTTTGGCCGGATCGCGGAGATTATCGAGCGCGTGGTCGGTCAGGGTCGTCCGGGTGACCCCAAGTCGCTCGAAGGGGTGCTCGCCGCCGACGCTGAGGCGCGGCGGCTGGCGCTGGAGGCTGCATGCTAGCGCTGCTCGCTTTTCTCATTGTGCTCGGACCACTGATCTTCGTGCACGAGCTCGGCCATTTCGTCGTCGCGAAAGCGGTGGGCATCCAGGTATTGCGCTTCTCACTGGGATTCGGCCGGCCGCTGATCAAGTGGGTGCGCGGCGAGACCGAGTACTGGATCTCGTGGATTCCGCTGGGGGGCTACGTGAAGATGGCGGGGCTCGACGACGAAGGCCCCCAGGGTGAGCTGGAGGGTGGCAAGAGCGCGGTCCCAATCGATCCGGCGCGGACGTTCGACAGCAAGCCGCTCTGGGCCCGCATGGCGGTCATTCTCGCGGGCGTCACGATGAATCTGCTGTTTGCGATCGTCATCTACGCCGGCCTGTTCATGACTGCCGGTGAGCCGCGGATGGCGATTACGCCGCTGGACACCGTGGCGGTCAGCGGGCTCCCAACCGGGGCGGAAGCGCTCGGCACCGTGCGGCGCGGCGACGTGATCACGCGGATCAACGACGACACCGTCAGGACATGGAATGAGGTGCAAGACCGGATCCTGCAGGGGCCGGACACCGTCCGCATCTCCCTCGCGGGCCGAGCGGAGCCGCTCGTGGTGCGGTTTTCGCCGGGAGACAAGGGAGCCAGGGAACTGGCGCTGCGGGCGATGCGGCCGCTCATCCCGGCGAGCATTGGACTGGTGTCGGTCGGGCAGCCGGCGTCACGGGCGGGGCTGGAGTTGGGCGATGTCATCATCCGGGCCGGCGGCGACACGATCCGCGGCTGGGATGAAATGGTTCAGAAAGTCCGCGCCAGCGGCGGGAAGCCGCTGCAGCTCGACGTGCTGCGCGGCGACAGCGTGTTCCAGGTGACGGTCACGCCTGAGGTGCAGACGCAGAAGGACAGCAGCGGCCGGGAGATCACGTTTGGGATGATCGGCGCCAGCCCCGATCCGCGCGGCCCCATCGTGCGTGTGCGCCTCGGCGTCGGCACGGCGATCGTCGAAGCGGTGCGGGAGACGGGCTTTCAGGTGGCGACCACGGTCGTCATGGTCAAGCGCCTGGTCACGGGGAAGGTATCCGCCAGCGAAGTGGGCGGCCCGATTCTGATCGCGCAGGTGTCGGGGCAAATGCTGCGGTTGGGCTTTTCGTGGCTGGTCGGGTTCATTGCGTTCGTATCGATCAGTCTCGCGGTTCTCAACCTGCTGCCGATCCCCGTGCTCGACGGTGGGCACGCGATGTTCCTGATCGCGGAGGGCATCCGGCGCAAGCCGCTGTCTCCGCAGCTGCGGCTACGGCTCACGCAGGTCGGCATGCTGCTCGTGCTCGCGATCATGGTCCTCGCGATTTCGAACGATGTCATCCGCAACCTCCGTTAACGACGCTCTCACCGGCTACGCCGCGGGTCGTATGACGGCGGAGCAGTTGGTGAGCGTCGTGGTGGGGGCGTACTACAAGGAGCAGGGAGCGGGGAGCAGAGAGCAGTTGAGGCCACTGATCGAGATCATAGAACGGGCACATCCGGGAGTGGTCGAGCTCTCGGGGAACGGCGAGAAACCGGGGTTCGCTGTGCGCCTGGCTGAGCGCCCATTTCCAAAACAATACGAGAATGAGCTGCGACAGGTCGTGTCGACGTTGGTTACTGCTCCCCGCTCCCTGCTCCCGGCTCCCAGTTTGTTGACCAGAATCCTCCGAGCAATCCGGAAGGTCTTCAGCGCATAAGCTTCACAACCAAACCGATCAACAACACCAATCCGATTCCCGCACCGACCGCCAGGAGCCACATCGTGCGCTTTGCTGGCGGCTCGGCGAGCGCTTCGCGCTGCCACGTGCCCAGCGGGGCCGCGCCCATGGTCGCGGTCGGTCGGCGCTTCTGGTCCACTTCATCGAGATCAGCCCGGAACTCGGCGGCATTGGCGTAGCGGTCGTCGGGATGTTTGGCGAGGCACTTCAGCACGACGCGCTCGAATCGCTTCGACAGCTCGGGCCGTTTGCGGCGCAAGGGTGGCGGTGGGTCTTCCACGTGCATGCGCGCCAGCTCGAACCAGTCGGTCGAGCTGAACGGCACCTCGCCGGTCGCCGCCTTGTACAGCGTGACGCCCAGGGCGTAGAAGTCCACGCGCTGGTCGAGCGGCCGGCCTTGGGCCTGTTCGGGCGACAGGTAGTGGGGAGTGCCGATCGTCATGTTGACGCCGGTCGAGGCGACGTATCCCGACACGGCGCGGGCGATGCCGAAGTCGGTCAGCACCGCGCCGCCATCGGAGCGAATCAGCACGTTGTCGGGCTTCAAGTCGCGGTGAATGACGCCCTGGTGATGGGCGAACTCGAGCGCCGCCGCGATGTCCCGGGCCAGCCGCAGGATGTCGTCTTCGGGGAGAGGGCCCTCCCGGGCGATCCGGGCGCCCAGGCTGTCGGCGCACAGGTCCATCGCGAAATAGACGTGCTCGCCGCTCTTCGCGACCGAGCGAATCCGGATGATGTTCGGGTGCTCGAGCTTGGCGGCGGTCTCGCTCTCGTTCCGGAAGCGGGATTCGAACTGCGAGTCGCCGGCGTAGCGGGGCTTCAGGACCTTGATAGCGACGGGGGTGCCGTCGGGCTGGCGGCCGGCGAACGCCCAGGCGAAGCCCCCCTGGCCTAGCAGGCGCTCCAGCGTATACGGGCCAAGAGTCTGGCCGACGAGGTCGGTCGGGGCGTTTATCGCGGTCACTTTACAAAGGCGTCGAAGCCGGTTAACCTACGGCGCTTCCAACGATTAGGGAACAGGGACGATGTACGACAAGACGACGCCGGTCAGGAAACACGGGCTGCACGACCGGGACACCGGCTCCAGCCGGGTACAGGTAGCGCTGCTCACCGAGCGCATCAACAGCCTCACCGAGCACTTCCGGGTCCACGCGAAGGACTTCCACGGGCAACGCGGTCTGCTGCGCATGGTGAGCCGCCGCCGCCGCCTGCTGGAATACTTGAAGCGCACCGATCTCGCGAAGTACCGGCAGCTCATCGACGAGCTCGGTCTCCGACATTAAGTCGCGTCAGGCGTCGTGCCGGGCACCCCGGGAAGAGCACCGGGGCGCCTT
>JBOHSJ010000207.1:0-2952 GCA_050733035.1 Gemmatimonadales bacterium
CTTCCTTGCAGAAGCCGTTGACGATCATCGAGACCGCGTCCTCGCCGGACAAGCCCCGTTGTTTGCAGTAGAAGATCTGGTCTTCGCCGATCTTCGAGGTCGAGGCCTCGTGCTCCATGATGGCGGTGCTGTTGCGCACGTCGATGTACGGGAAGGTATGGGCGCCGCACTGATCGCCGATCAGCATCGAATCGCACTGCGAGTAATTCCGCGCGCCATCGGCGCCCTTCATGATCTTCACGAGCCCGCGATAGGTGTTCTGGCCGTGCCCGGCGGAAATCCCCTTCGAGACGATGGTCGAGCGGGTGTTCTTGCCGATGTGAATCATCTTGGTGCCGGTGTCGGCCTGTTGGCGGTTGTTGGTCACCGCCACCGAGTAGAACTCGCCGATCGAGTTGTCGCCCTGGAGAATGCACCCCGGGTACTTCCAGGTGATGGCGGACCCCGTCTCCACCTGGGTCCAGGAGATCTTGGAGTTCTTCCCGCGGCAGGCCCCGCGCTTGGTGACGAAGTTGTAGATCCCGCCTTTGCCGTTCTCGTCGCCCGGATACCAGTTCTGAATCGTCGAGTACTTGATCTGCGCGTTGTCGAGCGCCACGAGCTCCACGACCGCAGCGTGCAGCTGGTGCTCGTCGCGCACCGGGGCGGAACAGCCTTCGAGGTAGCTGACGTAGCTGTCCTCTTCCGCGACGATCAGGGTGCGCTCGAACTGTCCCGACGAGGCCTGATTGATACGGAAGTAGGTCGAGAGCTCGAGCGGGCAGCGCACGCCCTTCGGGATGTAGGCGAACGAGCCGTCGGAGAACACGGCCGCATTGAGGGCCGCGAAGAAATTGTCGCCCGGCGGAACCACGGTGCCGAGCCAGCGCTCGATCAGTTCAGGATGTTTCTGGACGGCTTCCGAGAAGGCGCAGAAGATCACCCCGGACTTGGCGAGCTCGGCCTGGAACGTGGTCGCGACCGACACGCTGTCGAACACGGCGTCCACGGCAACGCCCGTGAGTCGCTTCTGCTCGGAAATGGGGATACCGAGCTTCTCGAACGTCTCGAGCAGCTTCGGGTCGACCTCCTCCAGGCTCCCGACCTGCTTTTGTTGTTTCGGGGCCGAGTAGTAGGTCACGCCCTGATAGTCGATCGGCCCGTACGTGACGTTCGGCCAGTGCGGCTCCTTCATGGTGAGCCAGTGGCGATACGCCTTGAGCCGCCACTCCAGCATGAACGGAGGCTCTTTTTTCTTTGCCGAGATGAGCCGGATGATGTCTTCGTTCAGGCCGGGCGGCACGACGTCGGCAGCGATGTCCGTGACGAAGCCGTACTTGTACGGCTGCAGGACCTGGGATTCGATGCTCGTCATACCGATTCCTTCGCCGCCGCACCAAAGCTGATGGCGTACTCGCAGGCGTTGCAGCCGCTCACGATGTGCGCCCGGCGCTCGACGCGCGCGGTGAGCACGCTCTGCAGAAAGCGCTCTTCCGCGGCGCACACTTCAGGGAAGCGTTCGGCCACGGCGCGGATCGCACAGTTGTGCTCCGCCAGCCGAAAGACCCCGCCACCCGCGCTCTCATTCCATTCCGCCATGTACCCGGCGTCGCTCATCACGCGCGCCACCGCTTCCAGCCGCCGCTCGGGGGCCACGCCCTCGAGCTCGGCATTGAGCCGGCGCGTCAGCTCGTCGTAGTGCTCGACGAACATCCCCACCGCCGCGTCCCGACCCTGCTTTTCCGAGACGCGCGTCAACAGGTCGGTCAGCGTCTCTTCGTAGCGGTTGGGGAAGAGATCCTCCCCGCGCGGCGACAACCGGTATGCGAAGGTGGGCGCCCCCACGCCGCGCTGCTCGCGACCGTACGACACGAGCGCCTCGGTCTCGAGCTCCTTGAGATGGTGCCGGATGGCGTTGGTGGAGACGCCGAGGCGGTCGGCGAGATCGCGCGCCGTGAGCGGCTGCTCGCGCTTCAGAACAACAAGGATGTCACCCCGAAGTCCTTTATGCGCCGGGAGTTGCGGCTGGTGACTGGTCATGAAGGGGATTCTATCGGTCTGCGGCCGGATTGTCAAACTTAATACAAGAATAATGGTGCGAATTGATAAGTCGCTGGCGGCTAGCGGGTTGCGGCTAGCGGGTTGCGGCCAGCGGCCAGCCGCCAACCCTCAGTAGATGTCGCGATTCCACTCCCGGACCAACCGCTCGTAGTCCTCCGGCGTGTTCACGCGGTCGATCACCGCAGGGTCGTCGACGGGGACGCTCGCCACCTCGGCATCATGGGCGTGTACCACTGCACGTGCTCCCTCGCGGTCCGCGGCGGCGCTCGTCTCCAGTTCCGCAAACAGCCTGCTGTCCCAGAACACCGGATGGCCACGCCGTTCCGCGAAGCTGGGGACAACAATCGGCGCAGCGGAGCGGCGCCAGGCCTCAATGAGGCGTTCCACCGTCGTGATGCGCACATGCGGGAGATCCACCGGCCAGACGATCATGCCGCCGGGGCTCACGGATTTGAGGGCGCTGAGGGCGCAGCGCAACGAGGCAATCGGGCCGGCGTCCACGTCGGGGTTGTCGGTGATGATGCAATCGTGGGCGGCAATGGCGGGCCGGATCCGGGGCGCGTCCGGTCCCAGCACCACAAGCCGGGTTTTCAGGTCGAGGGTCTCCATCGCCTCGAGGATGCGCACGATAAACGGCGCGCCGCGGAAATCGAGCAGCGCCTTGGGTGCCCCCATCCGGGCGGATTGCCCGGCGGCGAGGATAACTCCGGCGAGAGTCATCGGCCTGTGCTCCTAACTCTCTGGAACGGAACCATATACCGCGAATGTCCCGGTCCGGCAAATGGACCCGTTGTCACACCGGCCGTCGGGCCCCACATTAGCCACCCCTATGGCCATTCGTCACATTCGGCAACTCGGTGACCCGGTGCTGCGGGTCCGGTGCGAGAAGGTCCAGGACCCCAAGTCCCCGGC
>JBOHSJ010000208.1:0-4852 GCA_050733035.1 Gemmatimonadales bacterium
TAGGCGGTGAGGATTACAGTTTTCGATACCGCCACGCGATGATGCCGGCACCCTTCGGATGACTCTCGAACACCTGGCTCTGCTGGGGCTGAATCGGCGCCACCTGCACGGTATCCGTCGCGACCACTTCGCCTTTGGCGGTCACGAACTCGAATACCAGGCTCATCGCGGGGCTCGGCGTGGATCGCGTGTTCGTCACGAGACCTTTGACGTCTCTGCCGCCGTCAGTCGAGTCGAACTGACTGATGGTGACGGTGGCGATCAAGGTCGAATCGTGCAGTCGGAAGTAATACAGCGCCGAATCGACCTTGCCCGATGCCCGCTGCGCGTACGCCATGACTTGAATCGACTGGCTGTTCATCGGATCGATGACCAGCAAGCGGCGGGAATACTCCAGCGCGGTCGCGGGATTCTTCTGCCCGAGGGCAGTGTTGGCCCGGTGGATGAGCGTCTCGCGATAGTACGGATTCAGCTTGAGGCTAGCATCGAGGGCCTGCGCGGCCAGATCGAAGGCCTCCTTCGAGCTCGCCTCATAGGCTTTGACGGCACCGGCCGTCACTGAGTCGCAGCGGGCCCGGATGCGCGCCGGGGTGAGCGCGGGCCGCGCGGACCGAGCTGTGCTCCGGCAGTCCCTGCCGGCCGACGCCGTGTCGGGCTCGTCCGGAACGCTCTGTGAGATCTCCACGCCCGCGCGCAGCAGCGGAAAGAAGCCCATCGAGTCTGCGCGAGAGATGACTTGCCGGTAAATCGCGAACGCGCTGTCCTTGTTGCCGCGCTGCATGAGAATGCTGCCCAGCGCCGTCACGACTTCCGGATCGTTGGGGTACAGCGTCAGGTATTCACGATAGGTCGCTTCCGCTTCGGTCCAATGCTGCCGGCTCTGCTCGATTCGCGCGAGGTTATAGAGCGCGTCTTTGCGGTCCTGCGCGAATTTCGGATCCGTCGCCGCGACCGTGGCGGTCTTCCGGAAGTAGACGACCGCCGAATCGGCGTTGCCGGCGTTGAAGAACAGCGTCGCGAGGTACTTCAACCCCGTCGGCTCGTTCGGCAGCATCGCATTGGCGCGCCGGAACGAGGCGATGGCGGAATCGGTGTTGTTCGCCTGCCAGGCTGCTACGCCCGCGTTGAACGTCGGCACCCATACCACCCGGCGCCACAAGCCGATGTCTTCTTTGCACTCGGGCTTGAGGCCCTCGGCACGCGCGAAAGCGGTATCGACCCCGGTGGCGTCGTTCGTGAGGATGAAGTAGCGGCCCAGGTAATACCAGGCGGCCGGATTCTTCTCCTGGCCTCCCGTCGTCACCGCTTGATTCAGCACGCGCTGCGCGTCGTTCAAATCCTTTTTGCGCTGATCCTCGAACTTCGTATTCGAGGCGCTCTTGAGATACAACAGGCCGCTATTGACGAGAAAATGCCCCGGCTTCAGATCGCACTTCGGTTCTGCCCAGCGCTGCGTCTGGCCCGCCAGCGGCGCCGCAAGCATCGTCAGCAACACGACCGCACCATTCCGTACTGTTCGCACGTTTACTCCTTGGCTTTCGCGATAAGAGCCTCGGCGTCGCGCTCCACAGCGCGCGCCACGTCGATCGGCGCCCGGCCCAATGCCTTGGCCGCCGCCAGCACATCATCGTACTCAGGTTTCACTCGCACACTGCCACCGTCCAACACCTTCACCCGGACCGCGACACCGTCCAACCGCACCGTCAGCTGATGCCGCGGCAACGTCGCCCGTTCTGCGATCCAGCGGCGCACTCCCGCCGTGGTGCTATGGCGGAACAGCTCCGCCGTGACGGCCTCGGCGAGTGCCTCCGGGACCATGACCTCCACGCGGAAACCCTGGCGCCCTTTCTTCATCTGAACGGGCCACGTCTGCACGTCGAGCGCGCCGGCATCGCCCAACGCCTGGCGCAACGGCTCGACGTATTCGGGACTCATGTCATCCACGTCCGTCGCCAGCAGCACCACGCGCCCAGCCTCGCTGGCGGCTTCCGCCACGAGGATACGCAGCGCGTTGGGATAATGCTTGGGATCGCGCTGGCCCGCTCCCCAGCCGCTTCCCACCATCCGCCAACGGTCCGGCGGCGCGCCGGCGGAGAGCACACGCAGAAGCGCCGCACCCGTCGGCGTCGTTGCTTCGCCCTCTACTGGACCGTCCGCGGCGATCTCCAGCCCCTCGAGCAGGATCGCCGTGGCCGGCGCCGGGACCGGCAACTGCCCATGCGCTGCCTCGACCCAACCCTGCCCTACTGCCACCGGCAGGTGATGGATCGCGTCGAAGCCCAGTCGCTCGAATCCTTCAATCGCGCCCACGATGTCGAGCACCGCGTCCACGGCACCCACCTCGTGCAGATGCACCTTTTCCGGCGCCACACCGTGCACGCGCCCTTCCGCTTCACCCACGAGCCGGAAGGCGGCAGTTGCTCGTTCCTTCACCCAATCGGACACCGGAGCCCGCTCAACGAGCCGCAGCAGCTCGCCCACGTGACGGCCGGGCGGCTGCGACGGAATCGCGAACTCGACCTGCTTGCAGGTAATCCCGGCCCGACGAACGTCTCGAACCGTAACGCGCACATCGCCGACTCCGAGACGCGCGGGCAACTCCTCGAGCCATTCCGCTGGTACCCCGAGCGAGAGGAGGGCCCCTAACGTCATATCGCCGCTGATACCGGCAGCCGGATCGAGGATGGCGATGCGCATGGGGCGAAGTATAGAAATATAAACGGCTTAGGCTCTGTAGAGCCACCCGGCACCGGTATTGAACAGGACGATGCGCTGCTCGGGACGCAGCACGCCTTTGTTCTTGAGCGCGACGGCACCTGATAAGGCGGCTCCGCCCTCCGGCGATGCGTCGATCCCCTCAGCGAGCTGCAGCTCGCGCGCTGCCGCCGCCAGCGCTTCGTCGCTCACGGCGACCGCGCCGCCCCCGCTCTCCCGCAGCGCACGCAGCATGAGCCGGTCACCCAGCGGAGACGGCACGCGCAAGCCGGCCGCGACGGTCTGTGGATCGGGCCACGGCTCGCATCGCTCGGCGCCCGATTCGAACGCCTGCACGACCGGGGCGCAGCCGCTCGCTTGCACCGTGTACATCCGGGGCAGCGGCCCGCGCAGCCAGCCGCTTTGGCGCAGCTCCTGGAACGCCTTCCACATGCCGATCAAGCCCGTCCCGCCGCCCGTTGGATAGACGATCGCGTCGGGAAGGGTCCACCCCAACTGCTCGGCCAACTCGAGGCCGAGCGTCTTCTTGCCCTCGATGCGATACGGCTCTCTCAGCGTGGAGACGTCGATGGCGCCTGTGTTCGTGGCGTGGAGCCGAGCCGCAATACCACAGTCGCCGATGTGACCATCGAGAAGCATCAGATCTCCGCCAAACGCGCGGATCTGATCAAGGATGGGGCGCGGCGTCGTGGCGGGCGCGTACACTCGCGCCGTCGCTCCCGCGCGGGTCGCGTAGGCGGCGAGCGCGATCCCCGCATTGCCGGCGGTCGGTACGACGAACTCCTTCGCGCCAGCCAGCACCGCGCGTGTGACGGCAGCGGCCAGTCCTCGGGCCTTGAACGATCCCGTGGGGTTCGTGGCTTCGTCCTTGACCCAGAGGTGGTCGAAACCCTGGCGCGCTCCGACCCGCTCGACTTTGAGCAGCGGCGTGCCACCTTCGCCGAGTGTGACTGGATGCTCGCCGTCCGTCAGCGGCAGCCACATGTCGTAGCGCCACATCGTCCAGCGCTGGCGCCGCAGGTGTGATTTCATCTCGGGCGAAGGAACGGCGTCGTAGCGGACCAGGTACGGCGCCCCGCACACGTCGCATACGCCGGGGAAACCGTCGGCGTCGCGCGTGCGAACAGGTTCGCACGCTGAGCACTCCAGCGTCCAGGTTGTCACGCGCGCTGATGCAACCGGTCGAGAATGCGGTCGGCGAGTTTGTTGGAGAATCCGGGGAGCGCGGCGATCTCCGCGGGCGTCGCGGTGCGCACCCCCGCGAGCGAGCCGAACCGCTCCAGGAGGAGCCGGCGGCGGGCGGGCCCGATGCCGGGGATGCGCAACAGCTCGGACGTGATCGTCCGTTGCGAGCGGCGCTTGCGGCTGTAGGTGACGGCGACGCGATGCGCTTCGTCCCGCGCGCGCTGCAACAATTTGAGCGACGGACTCCGGCGCGACAGCCGCAGCGGCTCGGGGTCGCCCGGTAAGAACACCTCTTCTTCCCGCTTGGCGAGGCTCACGATCGGTAGATTCTCCTGTCCCTGTGCGCGCGCGGCTTCGACGGCGGCGGCCAGCTGGCCCTTCCCGCCGTCGATCACGACCAAATCCGGGATCTGCTTTTTCTCGGCGATGCGGCGCGTGAGAAACCGCGTGACGACCTCTTGCATAGCCGCAAAATCGTCGATGCCTTGTACCCCTTTGATGCGATATCGGCGGTACTCGGCCTTGCGCGGCCGTCCGCCCTCGAACCACACTAGCGAGCCCACCGTGTCGCGGCCCTGGTTGGTCGAGATGTCGATGCACACCATCGCGCGTGGCACGACCGGAAGGCCGAGGTCACGCCCCAGCGCGAACACCGGATCGGCCGCCCGCTCGTCGATGTCGAACGACTCGATCTTGAAGCTGTCGAGCAAGTGCCGCGCGTTCTGGTCGGCGAGCTCGACCAGCTTGGCGGCCGAGCCGCGCTGCGGGACGACGAACTCGACACCCGGCGCCAGCTCGCGCAGCGCGTCGAAATCGGCGGGCGCAAAGGGCAGCACGACGCGCTGCGCGCGCTGCTCGAGCGGCAGATAGTAGCCCACGAGAAACGTGCGCAGCACGTCACCCTCCGGCGCGTGCTCGACGTGCTCGAGGAAGCGGTGCTCGCGCGCCACCA
>JBOHSJ010000209.1:0-6493 GCA_050733035.1 Gemmatimonadales bacterium
ATCCAGGAGTGCCGGCACTTGCACCACGCCGTACAGCTGCTGGCCCGATTCGGCGTTCTCGACCAGCAGCACGATGTTCAAGCTCTTGTTGTGGACGTGCGGGAACGGGTGGCCCGGATCAATGGCCAGGGGGGTCAACACCGGATAGATCTCGCGCGCGAACAGCTTGTCGAGGTAGTCACGCTCCGCGGCGTCGAGCGTATCGAGCGCGACGCGCTGAATCCCCGCCGCCGCGAGACCCGGCATGATCTCGGTGTCGAGCAGGCGGTGCTGTTCGGCGACGAGGCTGTGGACCCGCCCTTCGATGCGCGACAGCTGCTCCGCCGGATCCAGGCCGTCGGCGCCGTAGTCCTGCGGCTCGATCCCGGCGTACAGCTGCTGCTGCAGACCCGCCACGCGCACCTCGAAGAACTCGTCGAGATTCGAGCTGAAGATCGCGGCGAACTTCAGGCGCTCGAGCAGTGGGTTCGTCTTGTCAGCCGCTTCGTCCAGGACGCGTGCGTTGAATTCGAGCCAGCTCAGCTCGCGATTGAGGTAATGGTCCGGCGGAAACGCCGGCTGGTAGGACGTCGCCATGATCAGCCCGCCGCGGCGAGCCGAAGCCGCGCCGCGCGCGGCACGCGCCGCTCGGCGCCGCGCACCCACACGAACCGCGGCTCGACGTCGAACGCCCGCTGGAACAGCTCGGCCTTGCGCTCCGCGTCCCAGATCTCCACGCGCGGATCGGTACGGGCATGGACCGTGAACTCTACGTAGCCGCGGTGCAGCGAGCATTCGACCGCGCCGATGCGCTGCGTGTGCGTCCGATCCAATCCGTCCGCCACGCGCAGAATGCCCGCGAGCGCGCGCACCAGCCGGCGGTCCGCCCGCTCCAGCCGCGCGAACGCGCCATGCCGCTTGGATGGAAACGCCTTGCGGTGATAGCGCGCGACGCAGGCCACGATCTCCAGCTCGCGCTGCGTGAATCCCTGAAGATCGCCGTGCAGAATGAGGTGATAGGCGTGCTTGTGATGCTTGGCGTGGTTGATGACGTACCCGATGTCGTGCAGCAGCGCGGCCGCCTCGAGCAGCTCGCGCCCGTCCGGGGAAATGCCGAAACGCTCGGTCAATGCGTCGAACAACTGCGTAGCCAGCCGTGCCACCTGCTCGCAATGGCGCTCGCTCGAACGGCACTGCCGCGCGAACGCGCGGGCCGAGTCGAGCCGATGGGGGCGCCGCGTCGCGTCGACCTTCTCGCCGGGGACATGGTCCGAGATCATCGCGAGCAGCAGCCCGTCGCGGAGGCCGCCGGAGTTCACCAGGATCTGCTGCGTGCCCAGCCGCTTGGCGAGGCGCGAGATCGCGGCCGCTCCGGCGACGATGATGTCGGCGCGCTTGGGGTTCAGGCCCGGAGTCTCGCGCCGCTCCGCGAGCGGTGTGGCGCGGAGGCGGTGCAGCAGGTGCACGACGTCGGCCCGCGACATCGCGTATCCCTGCACGCCGCGCGCGCTGCCTTCGCGCTCGAGCTGCACCATCGCCGCGAGATTCGTGAATGTCCCGCCGGAGCCGATCATGATCTCGGGATGGAACGGAGGTTTGCGCAGCTGATCGTCGAGTGTACGATCGATCCCGCGACGCAGCTTCCGCCAGCTCCTGGGCGACAGGGTATCCGCGCCGCCGTAACGCTCGGTCAGCCGCACGGCGCCGAGCGGCAGGGTAAACACCTCGTCCACCACCGCTCCGGCGGTGAGCGTGACCTCCATGCTCCCGCCGCCGATGTCCACGATCGCCACCGAACGGCCGGCCAGATCGAAATGCTGGAGCGCGCTGCGCAGGGCGAGCTGGGCCTCTTCCTCGCCGGAAATGATCTCCACGCGCAGCCCGCAGCGCCGCCGGATCTCCTGACAGAACGCTTTCCCGTTCGCCGCTTCGCGCACCGCACTCGTCGCAACGGCACGGAGCTCCGCGACCTCGAAACCCTTGGCGATCGTGTTCATCTTGGCGAGCGCCGCCAGCGAGCGCTCCATCGGCTCGTTCACGAGGCGGCCCCGCGCGAAGAGACCATGCCCCAGACGCGTCATCTCGCGCTCCTCCTCGAGTACGCGATAGCGGCCGTCGGACTCGACCTCGGCCACGACGAGGCGAATCGAGTTCGTACCGATGTCGATGGCGCCTAGACGGATGAGCGACGGAGTGCGAGGAGGGGTCGGCATAACGACGGAAAGTTACCGCTACCTCGGGAATCCGGCTGAAACACCGATTGTCACGAACCCGCTACATTCATGTAACCTCGTGCATTCCTTCACCGCTTCCCAATTGCGGGCGACCCGCGCGCGGATAGCTTGCAGCCACCACCGCGTAGCCCTGGCGCGTGTGGCCACGTTGTGCCTGTCAAAGGAGACGGCAGTGACTTCGCGCCCGGTCGCCGATCTACTGGTAACCCTCGCCGAACCTACGCGGTTACGTATCGTGAATTGCCTCTCCACCGCCCCGCTGTTCGTGTCCGATCTCGCTGCGATTCTCGAGCTCCCCGACCGTGTGGTGAGCGAGCATATGGACGTGCTCGAGACGCTCGGAATTGTCCGTACGTATCCTGTCGTCCCATACGTGATTTACGCGCTGGCACCGTTGCCCGGTACGCGCGAGCGGCTCGTGCGCTCGGTCCTCGATGCGGTGCGGAGCGATCCCGCGGCGCAGTCGGATCGCAGTGCCGCGCTCGACCGTTCACGCTCGCGCTTCGAGACGAGGGTCCGGGGACGAGCCGCCGTCATGAATGCCTGAGACGACACAGCCGCACCGGATTCTGGTCGTGGACGACGAGCCCGACATTACGGCGCTCGTCGCGTATCACCTCGCAAAGGAAGGCTATCGCGTCACCACCGCGGGAACGGGCGCCGACGCCCTGCGCTCCGCGCGCGACGAGCGGCCCGACATGGTGGTGCTCGACCTGATGCTTCCCGGCCACTCCGGTTTCGACGTGCTCGCCGAGCTGCGGCGCCGCGACGAAACGCGCGACGTCGGCGTGCTGCTGCTCACGGCGCGCAAAGACGAGCCCGACCGCATCAAGGGCTTGTCGCTCGGGGCCGACGACTACCTCGCAAAACCGTTCTCACCGAAGGAGCTCGTGCTGCGGGTCGGCGCGATCCTGCGGCGCCTCGCCGCGCCGCCGGTCGCCGCCAGCGGGCGGCTCGTGGGCGGACCCATCGTGCTCGACCGCACGGCCCATCGCGTGACCGCCGACGGGAAGGATGTCGAGCTCACCGCCACCGAGTTCAAGCTGCTCGAGCGGCTGATCGAGCGCCGCGATCGGGTGCAGTCCCGCTCACAGTTGCTCGTATAGGTCTGGCAAGCGCAGCCCGACATTCAGACCCGCACGGTGGACATGCACGTGCAGCGCCTCCGCACCAAGCAGGGCGACGCCGGTAACTGGATCGAGACCGTGCGCGCCGTGGGTTACCGCTTCCGCGAGCCCCCGAAGCCCGCCTCGGCTCCTCGCCGCCGCCGGCCGTGAAACTGTCCACGCGGCTTTTCGCGAGCATCGGACTGCTCGTGGCTGCCGCGGTCGCCGGCTCGATCATCGCCGCCGACGTGCTGCTGCGCCGCCATCTCGAACGCGAAATCGCGGCGGAATTGGAACGCGAGGCCCGGCTCGTCGCGGCCGTCACGCCGGCGGACTCGAGCGCGTGGCCGGAGTTCGCGGCGCTGGCGGGCGCGCGCCTGGGGCGGCGTGTCACGCTCATCGATCCCGAGGGTCACGTCCGCGGGGACACCGAGTTCGACCGCGGCTCGCTCGCCCAGCTGCAGAATCACCGCGACCGCCCCGAGGTACGCGCGGCGCTCGATTCCTCCGGGGGCGGCGTCGGGATGAACGAGCGGGTGAGCGCATCCACCAATGAGCCGCAGATGTACGTCGCGGTGCGCGGTGGCCCGCCCGGGCTGGCCGTCGTGCGCGTTTCCACCTCGCTTGCCGGCGTCAACGCGCAGGTCCATGCCGTGCAGCGGGCGGTCGCCGCAGCCGGATTGCTCATGCTGCTGGCCGCCGGATTTGTGACATGGCTGCTGGCGCGCGCGCTCGCGCGGCCGTTGCTCCGGATCGCGGACGCCGCGCGCGACATCGCCGCGGGCCGTCCGGCCGAGTTTCCGGATGTCTCCGTTCCCGAGCTCGCCCATCAGGTCGACGCGTTGCGGGCGATGCATCACGAGCTGGAGCGCCGCTTCGAGGACCTGCGGCGCGAGCGCGAAGAGTCGCGCACGCTGCTCGAGGCGCTGTCGGACGGCGTGCTCGCTGTCGACCGCCGCGGCATCGTCGTCTCCACCAACGCGGCCGCGCGCCGTCTGCTCGGCTACGAAGAGAACGAACAGCTGCCCCCACTCGGTGAGCTGTTCCACGATCGCCCGCACCGAACGCTGATGCGGGAAGTCTTAACCGGCGCCGCCGTCGAGGGACGCGAGCTGCAGCTCGGCGATCGTACCGTGGTCGTCTCGGCACGCCCCCTCGCGGACGGCGGCACCCTGCTCGTGTTGAGCGACGTCACCGATCTGCGGCGGCTCGAAACGATCCGTCGCGACTTCGTGGCGAACGTCTCGCACGAGCTGAAAACGCCGCTCACCGCCATCGTGGGGTACGCCGAGACGCTCGCCGCGGAGGCGGCGGACAAGCAGGCTGTCGGGTTCGCACAAACGATCGTCGAAAACGCCCGGCGCATGCAACGCCTCGTCGACGATCTCCTCGATCTGTCGCGCATCGAATCGGGTGGCTGGGAGCCGGAACCCAAGTCGCTCGGCGTCGAGGCCGCCGCCCGCGAAGCCTGGGGTCCGTTCGCCGATCGCGCCGGCGACCGCCGGATCCAGCTCGAGACCGCGGCGAATTCCGCGACGATCAACGGTGATCCTGAGGCGCTGCGACAGATTTTCACCAACCTGTTCGACAATGCGCTCCGCCACACCCCGCCGGGCGGACGCATCCGCGTCTCGACGGAGCGTGCCGGCAGCGACACGGTGGTCCGCGTCACCGATACCGGCAGCGGCATCCCGGCGGACCACCTGCCGCGCATTTTCGAGCGATTTTACCGCGTGGACCCCGGCCGCTCGCGCCAGGAGGGTGGCACGGGGCTGGGCCTAGCGATCGTCAAGCATCTTGTCGAGGCTCACGGCGGCCGCGTGGAAGCCGAAAGTGAGCTGGGGCGAGGCACCACAATCCTTTTGTATTTCCCGCCTTAGGCACCGTTACACAGCCGTAACGCAGGCGTCACGGACCGTTGACCTCGCGCGAGCATCGTTGGCTCGTGCGAATTGCGCTTGTTTCAGACACGTACACGCCGCAGGTCAACGGCGTCACGACCGTGGTCGAGCGGATCGTGCACGTCCTGCGCGAGTCCGGCCATGAGGTCGTGATCGTTGCACCGCGCTATCCCGGGATCGGCGGGGGCGCCACACGAAGCTCGGGTGAGCTACGCATTCCGTCCGCCGCGTTCCCACCCTATCCCGCGATTCGGCTCTCGATCCCGCAGTTCGGGGCCGTCGCGCGCTTTCTCGATGCCTTTGAGCCCCATGTCGTGCACGTGGCGACGGAAGGGCCGCTTGGCCTGACGGGGCGCCGCTACGCGGTTCGGCGGAAGATCCCGCTGGTGACGTCGTATCACACGAATTTCCCCCAATACGCACGGCATTACGGCGCCGGAGTCATCGAGCCGCTCGTGTGGAAGTGGCTGCGCTGGTTCCACCAGCCCGCCGTGCTCACCCAGACGCCGGGTGAGGCGGTACGGGACGAGCTGGTGCGGCGCGGCATCGGGAATCCGGTCGTGTGGGGCCGCGGCGTGGACACGACGCATTTCCATCCCGCCAAGCGCAGCGCCGGGTGGCGGCGCTGGCTCGCGGGCGGCGACGACACCGCGATCGTGCTGCACGTCGGCCGGTTGGCCCCTGAGAAGAACATCGACGTGCTCGCCCAGGCGTGGACGGCGGCGCGGGAGCGCGCGGGCCAGCGCGCGACGTTCGTGCTGGCCGGCGAGGGACCGGAGGCGCGGCGCCTCCTGACGCACCTGCCGTGGGTCCGGCAGCTCGGCTTCCTCGACCGAGGCCGGTTGGCCGAGGTGTACGCGAGCGCGGACATCTGCGTGCTCCCGTCGAAGACCGAGACGTGCGGCTTGGTCGCGCTCGAGGCGATGGCATCGGGCCTCGCGGTCATCGCAGCGGACGCGGGCGGCTTCCGTGAAAGCATCACGAACGGGCGCAGTGGCGCGTTGGTCGCCCCCGAGGATGCGACGGGATTCGCTGCCGAGATCCTGGCGCTGGTCATCAATCCCTACCGCCGGCACGAGATCGCGACAGCGGCGCGCGCGGCCGCGGTGGCGCGCGACGTCGCGCCCGAGAATCTGGCGCTGCTGCAGCAGTACACCGAGGCAGCGGGTCTCACGGGACAGGGAGCCGCCCCATGCGCCGCGTAGTCCTCGTCCTTGCCGATGGTTTGCGACCGGACGCGATCACGCCGATCGACATGCCCTCGCTCGACGCG
>JBOHSJ010000210.1:0-4003 GCA_050733035.1 Gemmatimonadales bacterium
CACTACGGCTGGGCGCGGCCCGCGAAGGCGATCAAGGAGAAGCTCGAAATCTCCAAGACGATCTATCCCTGGGGCGGCAATCGCTTCGACAAAGAGCAGGCGCGCGGGTTTCTGGAGTGGATCCCGCTGCTCCGCGACTTCGACGGCACGCATCCGGCCGCGGCGCACGAATGGATCGCCGCGCGCTCGCACGATCCGGAGCGCGTCATCGGCCCCGCCCGGTTCAAGCCCGAGCACGTGCGCTTCTACATCTCCGATTGGATCGAACGGCTGACCGGCGCCCGCGTCTTCGAGTTTCGGAACTACGAGGTGGTGTAGATCGCCGCCGTGCGGGCCTTGTTGTGCCGCGGGTTGATCGCGTGCGCGAGGCGGTCCGCGAGACTGGGCGTGATGACCTTGACCAGCGTCAGCTTGCGTCCCAGCGCCTGAGCGAGCGCCGCACGATCTGACTCGGGCGCGTTGCTGTAGAGAATGACGTAATTGACGGCCGCGTTGGGTTGCACGTCGTCCGTCGCGGTGACGACCACGAGCTCCGGGCGTTCGGGGCGTGGGCCGAGATAATACTCCGGCACATGGAACGTCTGGTTGTACTGCGCAACGAGGACCCCAGTCGCGTCGTGCCGCCGATACACATAGAGCAGCGGGTCCACGCGGTCCTTCTTTGCAGAACTGAACGTCACCACGATGAGCAGCAGGGCGTTCACGGTCCAGAAGTACCACCACATCCCGCGATACGTGCGACCTCCGCCCATGCGGGCGGCGAGCCACGGTAGCCCCACGACAATAAGAATGAAGAGCACGGGGAGGATCGGCAGGAGAAAACGCTCCTGCTTGTTGGCGATCAGGCTGTGGCTCACGAGGAACGCCAGCGCCGTGATGCCCAACAGCGGCAGTTGACGCCCGCCCTTGATCGCGGCGCCGAGCAGCAGAATCGAAGCTGGTGGAATGAGCGCGGCGAGCAGCGTCAGGATGTAGTGCCAGGGCGGACTGCTGGGATAGCCTTCGGCCTCGACTGCCATGCGTTGCGGGTTCAGCATCGGGCCGAGCCGTTGGCTGAACGAGTACCACCACTCATGATTGATCAGCGCATTGCTGTAGCCCTGCAGCACGATCACGAGCGCCATTCCGCCGGCAAACGCGGCCTTGTCGGCAATTGTGACCGGGCGCAGCATGGCCAGTACGACGAACGCCGCGACGAAGCCTATCAAAGGAAAGCGCAGGACGAGCGCGACACCGAGCGCGGCTCCAGCCAGGACACCCCAGACGGCTGGCGGCTGACGGCCGTCCTCACAGCGCTGCCACCACCAGACCGCTGCCAGCAGCGGCACCAGGCAGACGGATTCCTCGAGCTGGTGAACGGCGGTCACGGGCATCGCGAAGAACGCCGCCGTCAGAAGCCCACCCAGCATGGCGCGGTCCCGACCGGATGCGCGTTCCAGGATGCGGTATACGAAATACACGACGAGCAAGGAATACGCGGCCTGGATCAGACGGATCACGAGCATTTCGAGGCCCGGGTCCCGAATCCCCAGCCCCCGAGTCACCGCCATGATCGCGCCGAGAACGCCGGGGAAGAGCGCCGAGCGCGCGTACGTCGCCGGCAATCCGATTCCGCTGGCGATCTGGTCGGCCGCGGTAATGACGACGTGATGATCGTCGCTGGCGAGGAATCCCTGACTGAAGACGGCCGCGAGCAGGCGCAGCAGCCCGCCGATGACGAGCACGCGCTGCAGCGAGCGGTCTATTTCAGCTCGCCCTTCTGCAGCATCTGCTCGTACATGCGCACGTACGCTTCGGCCATCACCACGTGGGTGAAGTGCCGCTCCGCGCGCTCCCGGCACGCCCGCGGGTCGAGCGTCGTGACCTTGTCGCCCGCGCTGATCAGCTCGTCGAGCGTGTCCCGCAGCACGCCCACCGCGGGGGTGACGATTTCCGGCAGCGCGCCGCGCCGCGTCCCCAGCACGGGCGTGCCCGAGAACAACGCCTCGATCGTCGGGAGACCGAACGGCTCGTCCCATTGCGCCGGCATCCACAGACAGCGGGCGCGGGCGAGCAGCACCGCCTTCCGCTTGCCGCCGACCTCGCCGACGTACTTGATGCCGCCCGTGAACGTCGGCCGCCATCCGCCGGCGATGATCAGAGGGCGGCCGGTGCGCTTGGCGGCATCCACCGCCCACTGATAACCCCGGTCGCTGTGCAGCTTCCCGAGGAACAGATCCCATTTCTCCTTGCGCCCGCGAAAGATGTACTCGGCCGGATCGAGCCCGTTGTAAACGAAGATGGTGCTGCCGTGTCGCTTGGCGTGGTCGCGGGACAGAAAGATCGTGTTCGGGGGGAGTGGCGTGTCGGGCTTCCAGTTCCCGTGCAGCGTCTGAACGAAGGGCAGGCCTTTCGGCCCCTGCTTTATGGGAAAATGCGCGTGCAGGATGTCGGCGCCTTCAGGAATGAATCGCTTGAGATCGGCGTTCCCATCCTTCAGGATGCGCGGCGCGACCTCCACGATCTTCGATGCCTCCGCCAGCTTCGTGCCCGGCTGCGCGAGAATCGTGACGCGGTGGCCGAGTGCCGCGAGCCCGCGCACCAGCGCGACGACGACGCGCTGCGGGCCGCCGTAGCCTTCGACCGGGAGCCGGTGATGGGATGCGACGACGACGTGCATCGGAGTCCCAGTATAACTAGCTTCGGAACATGTCGGGGGGTCGTTCGGGTGGGCGGCTTACACTCCTGCAGCTCACGCATCAGGGCGAGGGCGCGGGCTCGACACAATCTATTTTCAGTTTGAGTCGCGAGCTGGCGCGGCGCGGACATCGGGTGTTGGTGGGGTGCCCCAGCGGCACGCTGCTCGCTCGCACCGTGGCCGCGAATCAGCCCCTCGAATTCGTCCCGCTCGATTTTTCCTCGCTGCGCGGAGTGGCGAACGCCGTCGCCGACGTGATCGCAGCGCAGCAGGTGGATGTGGTGAACAGCCACGCCACCGGCGACCGCCGGGCGCTCACCGTGCTGCGCTGGCATGGCCGCCTCAAGCAACCATTCGTCGTCACCCGGCGCACCATGCCGCTCACATTGCCGCCGGAGCTCATCGCGGTCGGGTTCACGGCCGACCGCACGATCGCGGTCAGCGCCGCGGTCGCGAGCGCGCTGCGCCGGCGCTTCCACCCCAGACGTCGCTTGCGCGTGGTGCCCAACGGCATCGATCTCGACCGCGTCGAGGCCGAGCCGTCACCGCAGGATCTCGAAGCCGCGCAAGCGGCGCTCGGCGGAGGAGATTCCGGCCGGCCCGTCGTCGTGGTCGTGGCGCGCCGCAAGGATCAGCAGATCCTGCTGCGCGCGCTGCCGGCTCTCGAACGCCCGGTCACCGTGGTGTTCGTCGGCATCCGTCCCGACGAGGAGCTGACCGCCGCCCAGGCCGGGGTGCCCGCGCGACATCGCGTCGTATTCGTCCCCTTCACCGAGCGACCGCTCGCGTTCTACCGGTTTGCGACGGTGGCGGCCCTCCCATCGCGCATCGAAGGGCTCTCGCAGGCGCTGCTGGAGGCGATGGCGCTCGGCGTGCCCGTCATCGCCTCGGCGGCGGGCGGCAATCCGGAGCTCGTGTACCCCGGCGAGACCGGATTGCTGGTCCCGCCGCTCGATCCCGCCGCCTGGACCCGCGCGCTCGAGCGAATGCTCGGCGACGACGAGTTTCGGCTCCACGTCGCGCGCGCGGGGCGCACCCTCGCGCGCGAAGCGTTCACGATGCCGCGCACCGCCGAACGGACCGAGGTGGTCTATCGCGAGGCCATCGAGCGGCGGCGATTGCTCGCAGGGGAGCGAACCCGTTAGCATTCGGAACATGCCTTCCAAGGCACCCCTTACGGTGGTGATCCCCACGCTCAACGAAGCCAGTCAGATCGGCGATTGCGTCCGCGGCCTGTCCTGGGCCGGGGAAGTGATCGTGGTGGATGCGGGATCCCACGACGGCACCGCGGCGACCGCGGCGGGGGCCGGCGCGCGGGTGCTCGAC
>JBOHSJ010000211.1:0-2475 GCA_050733035.1 Gemmatimonadales bacterium
GGTCTACACAGCGCAGTTGAACGGCGCGAACGAGGCGCCCACGCCGGTGACCACGACGGCAACGGGTCACGCTGTCGTCACCGTTCTGGGTAACCTCGTGAGTTGGAAGGTCGATGTCGATACGCCGATTGACAGCGTCATCGCTGGGCACATTCACCGCCACCACCCCGACTCGGTGGCCGGAAACGTTCGGGTGGACTTTCAAATTCCGGCCGGCGGCGGCCTAGATTTTACGGGGACGTTGACGGTCGGCTCACAGGCAGCGGTCCACGACTCCATCCTGGCGCTCATGCGGGCGGGCCGCTCGTACGTAAACATCCACACCAGGGTCAACGGTGGCGGGGAGATTCGCGGCACCCTCGTGAAGCAGTAGCTACGGAACCGCTTTGACCGTATCCTGAGCGCGGCGCCGCTGTTCGGCGTCGCGCTCTGCTTGTTTCCGGTCCCGCAGCTCGCGCACGTAGCGGCGGAACTGCTGGAAGGACTGCGCGCGTGCCGCGGCCTGCATCAGGTCTTCCCGCATGTATTGCAGCTGGCGCGCGCGCATCGCCTCGTCGAAGTTGCCCTGCGGGAACAGGTTCCCCAGCAGCGCCAGTGCGGCGGTCGGAATCTTGATCCCCGCGACGTGGATGTAGGCGGAGTCGATGCCCCATGCCGGCTTGTCCGGCGTGCCGCCGACGACCCACGACGGCCGCCGGTTCTCGCGCTGGATTTGATCGATCACCTGATTCAACGTGTCCACCATGGCCTTGAGCCGTCCCATCGCCGCGGCGCTGCGCCCCGTCGTATCGCCGTACAGCGCTTCGGCGACGGGCGCGGGCAGGCCCGGCCGCGGGCTCACCCACAGGCGCCCGTCGCCGACTTGTGGGGCTGGAGCGATGTTGCCCGCATTCGGGTCGTATGCGGGCAGAGTGGTGCCGGTGTCCGGCGGCGCGGGAGTGACGGGGGGCGGCGTCGGGGCGGCCGGCGGCGGATTCGGCTCACGGCGCGACGACACGATCGTCGGGCCTTTGGCGCGCAGCTCGCGGGTGCCCAGGATGAACACCAGCGTGTCGCCGACCTGCACCGGTTGCTCGGGGACACGATTTGATTTCCGCCACGGCGCCTGCCACGCCACCGTGAAAAACAACACCACGGCGATCGCGTGGAGCGCCGCCGTGATCAACCACGCGCGGCCAATCGGCGGGCGCTCTACCTGACGGTCAAACAGTGGCGAGCACCTTGCCCAACCGCTCCGAGGCTTCGATGAGCCGCGGCGTCGGCACGGTGAGCGCGATGCGGAAGAAGCCGTCCGCGCCGGCGCCGAACGCGCTGCCCGGCAGCGTCACGACGCCGACGTCTTCGAGTGCGCGCTTCTGGAAGGCCGCGGACGCGAGTCCCTCGGGCAACGGAATCCACAGGTACAGGGTGGCGCGGGGCGGCTCGATTTCGAATCCGTTGGCCCGGAGCGCCGGCACGATTGCGTCACGCCGCTCCTTGAACTGCGCCGCGTAGCCCGCGGCGATCTTCTCAGCCTGCTTCAGAACTTCGGCCCCCGCCGCCTGCACCGCGAGGAACGCGCCGGTGTCCACGTAATTCTTCACGCGCGCCAGCGCCGCGATCCGGTCGGGGCGTCCGACGGCCCAGCCGAGCCGCCAGCCCGTCATGCAGAAGCTCTTGGAAAGCGAGTGGAACTCGACCGCGACGTCCATCGCTCCCGGGATCTCGAAAATCGACGGCGCGACGTAGCCGTCGAAGGTGATCTCGCAGTACGGATTGTCGTACGCGAGCACGATGTCGTGTTGGCGACACGCCGCGATCGTGCGCTCGAGATAGTCGCGCGGCGCGGCGGCAGCGGTCGGATTGTTCGGGTAATTCAGATACACGAGCTTGGCGCGCTTCAACACATCGAGCGGAATCTCGTCCAGCTCGAGCAGAAAATCGGTGCGCGGCGTGAGATCGTAGAGATACGGCTCGCCGTCCGCGAGCACCGTGCCGCCGTGATACACGGCGTAGCCCGGCACCGGGACGATCGCGACGTCGCCGGGATTGAGCAGCGCGGTCGCCAGGTGGGCAATGCCTTCTTTGGAGCCCAGCAGCGGATGCAATTCCTTGAAGGGATCGACCGCGACGCCAAAGCGACGCTGCATGTACGCTGCCGCGGCCTCACGGAAGGCGGGGAGACCCAGCTGGAACGCGTAGCGGCTCATCGCGGGATCCTGCAGCGCCCGCGTCAGCGCTTTCACCGCCACGTCCGGCGGCGCGAAGTCCGCGTCTCCCGCTCCGACGTCGATCAGGTCCACACCCTGCTCGAGCAGCCGCCGCTTGATCGCGGGCAACTCGGCCATCGGATACGTCGGCAACTGCGCAACGCGTTTGCTAAAGCCCGCCACCGCTCGTCTCCTCAGTCGTTTCGAAGTCGCCCACTTTGTTTTCCGATTCGGTCATCCGTGCGCAGCGCACGTCGAGCATTTGATACGGACCGGCGAATGCCTC
>JBOHSJ010000212.1:0-1967 GCA_050733035.1 Gemmatimonadales bacterium
TCGATATCCAGTCGCTCGAGCGCCAGCAGCTGCTCGAAACGCTCGCCGTCGAGGACCGCCTGCGCCGCGTGCTCGTGCACGTCCAGCGCCAGATCGCCGTGCTCGACGCCCAGGAGGACATCAAGTCACAGGTCCAGGAAGAGCTGGGTGAGCGCCAGCGCGAAATGTTGCTGCGCGAGCAGATGAAGGCGATCCGCAAGGAGCTGGGCGAGGAATCGGAGGCCGCCGAGGCCGACGACCTGAAGAAGCGCCTCGATGCGCTCGAGCTGCCTGACGCGGCTCGCAAAGAAGTGGATCGCGAGCTGGCGCGGCTGGAGCGTGCCGGCCGCGAGTCGATGGAAGCGCAGGTCATCCGGACCTATCTCGAGACGATCGCGGAGCTGCCCTGGAACAAGCGGGCGGACGAATCGCTCGATCTGCAGCGCGCGGAGCAGATCCTCGAAGAGGATCATTACGGGCTCCAGGACGTGAAGGATCAGGTGCTCGAGTTCCTGGCGGTGCGCCAGCTGCGCCAGCGGCAGCCGAAGGAAGAAGCTCCGGGGAATGAGGACGACCGCGCCGCACGCGCGCCGACGCTGCTGTTCGTCGGTCCGCCGGGTGTCGGCAAGACCTCGATCGCCAAATCCATTGCACGCGCGATGGGCCGGCCCTACGTGCGGATTTCCCTGGGCGGCGCGCGCGATGAGGCGGATATCCGCGGCCACCGGCGCACCTACGTCGGTGCGATGCCGGGTCGCATCATCCAGGGGATGAAGCAAGCCGGGGCGAAGAACCCGATCTTTCTGCTCGACGAAGTGGACAAGTTGGGCGTGTCGTTTCAGGGCGATCCGGCCGCCGCACTGCTCGAGGTGCTCGATCCGGCACAGAACGACTCGTTTACCGATCACTATCTCGGCGTGCCGTTCGATCTATCCGAGGTCCTGTTCATCGCGACCGCGAACTTCCTGCAGAGCATCCCCGGGCCGCTGCTCGATCGCCTGGAGACTGTGAATTTCGCGGGCTACACCGAACGCGAGAAGCTCGAGATCGCGAAGCGCTACCTCGTGCCGCGGCAGCTCCGTGAAAACGGATTGCTGGCTGATCAGCTGGCGATCCACGACAGCGCTTTGACGGAGATCATCGCCAGCTACACGCGCGAGGCGGGCGTCCGCCAGCTGGAACGCGAGATCGGAAAGCTGGGACGCAAGGTCGCCCGCAAGATCGCCGACGGCGCAACGGAAAAGGTGAGCGTCGCGGCCAAGGATGTGCCCGACCTGATCGGCCGGCCCAAGGTCCACCCCGAGCGGATGGCGGGAGAAGATCAGGTGGGTGTGTCTACGGGCATGTACTACACGCCCGTGGGCGGCGACATCATGTTCGTCGAAGCCAGTGTGATGCGCGGTAAGGGAGACTTGGTGCTCACCGGCCAGCTCGGCGACGTCATGAAGGAGTCGGCCCGGGCAGCGTTGACGTACGCGAAGTCACACGCCGACCTGTTGGGCATTCCCGAAGGCGCGTTCGTGGATACGGACATTCACGTCCACGTCCCCGCGGGCGCCATTCCCAAGGATGGTCCGTCGGCGGGCATCACGATGGCGACGGCCCTGGTGTCGGCGCTGTCGCGGCGCGCGGCGCGTCACGACATCGCCATGACCGGCGAGATCACGTTGCGAGGCCGAGTCCTCCCGATCGGCGGCGTGAAGGAAAAAGTGCTTGGCGCAGTTCGCGCTGGGTTAACGTCGGTGATCCTGCCGAAGGAAAACGAGCGCGATCTGGAGGAGTTGCCGGAGGAAGTCCGCAAAACGCTCAAGGTGCACCTGGTGGAGGAGCTGGGTGACGTACTCAGCTTGGCGCTGCGAGGCGCCCGGTTCGAGTCGGGCCACCTGATCTTCGAGACGGAAGCTCCGGTGCTCGCCAGGGCTCACGCCGGCAACCACTAGGCGTCCCGTACTCGCGCACAATACGGCCCTACGGGTGTAGTGAAGGGC
>JBOHSJ010000213.1:0-5371 GCA_050733035.1 Gemmatimonadales bacterium
CTCGTATTCGGTCAAGGCGCTCAGTACCTCCGGGGAGCGGAGCCGCTCCAGTAACGTGCGCGTGCCGGCGGTGAGCGTGTCGGCCCGCTTGAGGTACGGCGCGAACTGCGCGTTGAGCTCGCGCTGCAAGGCGTCCACGCCGTCGATCCCAACGAACGCACCCGTCGTATCGACGATCACACTGGGCATCATCGCGCTCACCCGCTCTTCGAGCTCTGCTGTAGCGCCGAGCACCCCGATGCCGGGGACCTCGAACCCGTGGAAGCGCACGAGACGCCCGCGGGTGTGCGGTTGGACGGTGAATTGATAGGTGATCTGCACGTTGGTCGTGTCGGGCTTGCCGGCCCGCGAGCGCGTGCGGAGTTTCTGCGCCGTCACCCGCGCGTTCAGTCCGACGGGCCAGCCGAATCGCAGGTGTACAGTGTCCGCAGGAGGGGGTGGCGGTTCGGTTTTCTCTTGCGCCAAGAGCGGTGACGCGCTCAGGCAGGCCGCACCAAGTGCCAGCGCTGCTCTCATCTATCCCCCTCCCCACCCACTCCGTACCGCGTTCTCAAAACCTCGACATGATGTCGCTCGTGCCCCGGAATCATATAGCCGAGCGCGCGCACGCTCACCGGCTTGCCGCTCGCGGTGCCACGGCGCCACCAGGCCTCGGCGTCGAACGTGCGCAGCAGCGCCAGTGTCGCGGCGCGAGTGGTGCGCAGCTCGCCCACGAGATCAGCGAGCGAGCGGTTGTCGAACCTGGCCACGGGAACGTAAGCGTTCTCGTCGAAGCTGGGCAGCGGCGTCGTGTCGCCGCGCGCGATGCGCAGCGCCCGATAGGCCATGATACGCTCGACGTCGGCGAGATGTCCAACGACCTCCTTGATGCTCCACTTGCCGCGAGCGTACCGGTACATGGCGTCGGTGTCCGAGAGCGGGCGCAGCAGCGTCGTCGTCTCCTCGATCTGCTCGGCGCAGACGATCACCGGATCCAGCTCCGGGACGCGCTGGATGTAGCCGACGTAGTGCGACGGGATCTCGTCGGGCTCGGGGCGCCCGACGGTGCGGTTGTTCATGCCTGCTTGCCCCCCAGCTCCGTCAGCGCCATCGCCTTCACCGTTTTCGCCTCACCGGTGAGAATGCGGCGGTGGTAGTCCACCTGCCCGAGGTGGTAGGCGAGATGCGTGGCGAAGTGGGCGAGAAACGCACCCGTCGTCGAGCTCACACCGCCGACGGACTCGGGGTAGGGCCTGGCGAGATCGGCTTCGCTGATCCTGCTCATGCCGGCATGCACCGCCGCAATCGCGTTGTCGATCTCGCGCAGCAGATCTGCCCGGGGCACGTCCTTGTCGCCGAACTCTGCGTCGCGGTTGCGGACGTAGCCGTTCTTGCCGAGCACGTTGCCGAGGAAGTATTGGATGTTGCCCGCGAGATGCAGGGCGAGATTGCCGCCTGGATTCGTGATGCCCGGCCGCACTTCCCAGAGATCGGTATCGCTCGGATATGTCTCGATCTCGCGGCGCAACGCCTTCAGCTCACGCGTGATGACGTTGGTGATCCACTCTTTCATCAGACCCTCCCTACCCGCATGGCGACCGGCCAATGCCCCGGTCGTGACTGCTCCGGCGGACCCCAGGCAGGAGCGAGCTCCCGCACGAGGTCATCCACCGGATCCCGACCATGATGTCGGATGAACGCCCGCGTCGCCGACCAGGTGCGAATGTAGCCCGCGACGTCGTCCAGGCTCAGCTGCTGCGCGATCTCGAAGTCTGGCGCTGCGAATTCCGCAAATGGAAACTCGATGGACTGGTAACGCTCTTCGACGAGTCGCCGTTCCGGCGCCCAGTACGGCCCGACGACATCGCGGTAAAAGCGCCGCACCAGCGCGTCGACCGGGGGAGAGATCTCGAGCAGGTGATAGGTCCACAGCGCGATCACTCCACGCGGGCGCAGCACGCGGCGCGCCTCGCTCCAGAAGCGCGGCCGGTCGAACCAGTGCAACGCCTGCGCCACCGTCACGAGATCAACCGAGGCCGCGGCGCAGCCGCTCGCTTCGGCCGGAGCGACGCGGTAGGTGATGCGGTCATGGGGCGTGACGTGCTCGATCTGCGCCGCGCTGGCATCGGTTGCGCTGACGTGACTGAAGTGACGCGCCAGACCGGCGGCCGCTTGGCCCGAACCGGTGCCCGCATCCCACGCCTCGTCCCGCGCCGGCGCTTCACGCGCCAGGAATTCGAACAGCGCGTCCGGATAGCGCGGCCGGAACGTCGCGTAGGCCGCTGATACGCCGGAAAAATGATCTGCGAACGTCAGGGCCTCGCCGGTGGTGGTGGCGGTGGCGGCGGCGCGGGCGCGAGCGGCGGCGTCACGCGCTGCCCATCGCGGCACTCCGGCCACGACCCCGGTTGGCCGCTCTGTGTTACCGCGAAGACGGTGCGCTTCTCACGCGACATGCGCACCGTGTCCTCGGAAGCGAGATAGACGAGCATCGCAGTGAGCGCCGCGTTGTTCTTCACATCGTCGAAACTGATCTTGTCGTAGGTGTCGCGGTTGGTATGCCAGGTGTAGCGGCCGTAATCCCAGTCGCCCGAGCCGAGGCCGAATCCCGGGGCACCGCACGACACGAACGATGCGTGATCTGTTCCGCCACCGCTCGGATTGCCGGGGAAGGTGAATTTGATGTTGCGCGTGATGTCGGCGGGGATGCGCGCGAGATAGCGTGCGAGACTCGGGGCGGCATCGGGGAAGCCCGACGCGCTCATGTTCTCGACGCGGCCCGTCCCGTTGTCCTGATTGAACAAGGCCTGCAGGCCGCTGACGATTTCCGGGTGATCCTTCACCAAGGCGCGCGAGCCGTTCAGTCCCTGCTCCTCGCCGCTCCAGTGACCGACGAGAATCGTGCGGCGCGGATTGGGATAGACGAGCTTGAGTAGGCGCATCGCCTCCAGCATCGTGAGCGTGCCGGTGCCGTTGTCGGTCGCGCCGGAGCCGCCGTCCCACGAATCGAAGTGCGCCGAGAGCATCACGTACTCGTTGGGCAGCGCGCTCCCTTTAATTTCGCCGACTACGTTGAAGACCGGCTGTTCGCCGAGCGCCTGTGCATCGGCGGTGACTTCGATGACGGGACTCTGTTTGTTCTCGGCGAGGCGGTACAGCAAGCCGTAGTCCTCGCAGGCGATGTCCAGTACCGGCGTGCGCTCGGTTTGAGTCGCGAAGATTTTCTGAACGCCCCAGCCCTGCGACCAGTTGCTTTGGATCACGCCGGCTGCGCCCGCCGCTTCGAGCCGCCGCGGCAGCGCCTGCCCAGTGTAGCCGGTGCGCTGTACGCGCTGTGTCCATGCCTGCTGCGCAGCGGTGCGGCGTGCCTTCAGCGTGTCGGCTCCACCCGGAGCCGCCCATTTCTCCCAGCTGTCGTCGGGCCGGCAGGTCGGCTGCGCGAACGAGATCAAGGCGAATTTCCCCTTCGCTTGCGGCAACCATGCCGCCAACGCGCTGCTATCGGCGACGTCAGGCAGAATCACGACCGGCGCGCGCACGGGTCGGCCACGCGGCGTGCCTGGGCTCCAGGCGAGCATCGTCGCTTCGAGCGTCCGTGGGCGTGGAGAGACCAGATCGACGTGGGTCTTGCCGCGACGCCAACTGCGCCACGTGCCGTACTGTTCCTTCCGCGCCGGAATGCCCCATGCCGTGTAGGTAGCGATCAGCCAGTTCTGCCCCGCGGTCATGCCGGGGGACGCCGTGAGCCGGGGGCCGACGGAATCCATCAACGCCTGCGCCAGGCGCGGCAGCTGCGAGCTGTCACTTTCGATCGCCCAGATGCGGCGCAGCACGGGGTCTTCGACGGCGAAGCCGGTCGGCTGTTGTCCGAACTGCGCGTTGGCGGTAGATGCGATGACGGTGAGGGACAGCAGAGCAAACAGAGTGCGTCGCACCGTGCAACTCCTGATTATCAAGGTGAGAGAGAAAGTCTAATGCGGTAGCGCACTTCTGGCACGTCAGTCTTGGGATAACGCCGTGTGCCGCCATCCAATTGGAAGCCGTATCTCTCGTAGAACCGGCGCGCATTCCAGTTCTTCTCCAACACCCACAACGTCACTGCTGCGAAGCCGCGCCGCCGGAACTCGGCGAGCACGAGCTCCATGAGCGCGCGCCCGTGGCCGCGGCTGCGCAGCTGCGGCAGCACGTGCAGCGACGTGATGTGGCCGACGCGTCGCGGGTCATCGTCGTCATCTCTCGTGGGGATCATCTGGCAGAACGCGACGCATTGGCCCTCCTCTTCAATGACGAAGACGGGCCATTCAGGGTCGGCGGTCCGCTCCGCCCAGAATCGCGTGCGGTAGGCGAGATCGGTTGTCGCGATGACGTCGTCGGGCATGATGCCGCGATAGGCGACGTTCCAGGACTCCACGTGGATCCGGCCGACGGCCTCGGCGTCGGCGGGCGACGCGCGGCGCAAGGTCATCCGCCGAGCTTCGCTTCCCACTCTTCCAGCGAGCGTGGCCAATCGGCTTTGAGTAGGCGAGACAGCGACCGGTCCGCGAGCACGCGACCGCCGGTCTGACAGGTCGCGCAGTAGTTCGCTTCATTGTCGGCGTAGCGAATGCGCTGCACGGGAGAGCCGCACACAGGGCAGGGCTGCTTGTAGCGGCCGTGCACCGCCATGCCGTCTTTGAACGCGCTCACCTTCTCGGGGAATTTGTCGCCGGCTTCGGCGCGGAGCCGCTCGATCCAGTCGCGTACCGTGCTTTGCGTCGCGTGATGGAGCCGAGCGATCTCTGCGTCATTCAGTTTTCCCGTCAGCTGGAACGGCGAAAGCTTGGCGGCGTGCAGAATCTCATCCGACAGCCAGTTGCCGATGCCGTCGAACAGCCGCGGATCGGTGAGCGCTCGTTTGAGTGTGTGCGACTCGGATTTCAGCCGATCGTTGAACGCCGGGAGATCCGTCGCGAGCACGTCGAGCCCGCCTCGATCGTGAGGAGCCAGCCCTGCTTCACCATCCACAACGTGCAGCGACGCCCGGTGCTTCGGGCTTGCCTCAGTGAGGAGCAGCGTGCCGGTTGGAAAGTCGAACGAGGCGAGGCCGACCTTCGCCGGCGACTTCGTGCCTGCCGGCCGCCACTTGAAGCGCCCCGCGATCATCAGATGGAAGACGAGAAAGATCGTTCCTTCCATCTCCCAGACGATGCGTTTCCCCAGGCGCCGCAGCCCCTCAACCTTCCGTCCCTCGGCCGCGGAGAGTGGGGGATCGACCGTGCGGAGCAGCGACGGGCTGACGATGCGGGCGCGCTCGAGAGGCTGGCCCACGATGCGTGGCGCCAGCGCCTCGAGATAGATCGTGATGTCGGGGAGCTCCGGCATGGCCCTCCGTCGGTTTCAGGGCTCACTCTCT
>JBOHSJ010000214.1:0-12021 GCA_050733035.1 Gemmatimonadales bacterium
GATCGCGTCAGCGAAGGACTGGACCTGCCGGCGACGCTCGACAACGACGCCAACTGCGCCATCTTCGGCGAGTGGTGGCGCGGCGCGGCGCGCGGCGCGAAGTACGTGATCGGTTTCACCCTCGGCACCGGAATTGGCGGCGGCATCGTCATCGACGGGGAGATCTATCACGGCGTCACGGACGTCGCGGGCGAATTCGGACACGTCACCATTGATGCCAACGGACGCCGCTGCAAATGCGGCAACTACGGCTGCATCGAGGCCTACGCGTCGGGACCAGCCATCGCGGAGCGTGCGGTCGAGGGCATCGAGTCGGGAGTGGAGACGTCGCTCGCGCAGTACGTGCAGGGCGACCTCTCCAAGCTCACGGCGCAGATCGTGTACGAAGCGGCCAACGACGGCGACGAATGGGCGCTGGAAGTCGTGCGCGAAACCGCCTCGTTGCTGGGAGCGGCCGTGGCGAGCTTCATCAACATCTTCAACCCTGAAGTCGTCGTCATCTGCGGTGGCGTCACGCAGGCCGGAGACAAGCTGTTTCATCCGCTGCGGAGCGAGGTCAAGCGACGCGCGTTCAAGCCGGCCTGGGAGGCGTGCAAGATCGTGCCCGGCACGCTCCCCGGCACCGCCGGCGTCTACGGGGCGGCCGCCGTGTTCATCCAAAAGCACTGGGGTTTGCGCTGAAGCGACTCGGCGTCATCGGGTCCATGGTGTGGGACACGATTTACGGCCGCGATCCCGCGCAGCCGGCGGTCCAGGAGTGGGGTGGCATCTCCTACGCGCTCGCCGCGATTGATGCGACACTCGCCGACGACTGGCAGATCGTCCCGCTCATCAAAGTCGGCCGAGATCTCGCGAACCCGGCGCATCAGTTTCTTTCCGGCGTACGGCGCACCGCGCACGGCGCACGCTTTATCGAGGTTTCCGAGCCTAACAATCGCGTCACGCTGCGCTATGAATCGGCGGAGCGACGGTGTGAGCAGATGAGCGGCGGCGTACCGCCCTGGACCTGGGCCGAGCTGGGCCCGTTGGTGCGGGACCTCGATGCCCTTTACATCAATTTCATTTCGGGCTTCGAACTGACGCTCGAGACGGCACAGCTGCTGCGCCGCGGCTTTCCCCGATTCATGTACGCGGATCTGCACAGCCTCTTTCTCGGCAAAGAGCCGGACGGGCTGCGCGTCCCGCGCCCGTTGCCGCAGGCGCCCGCGTGGTTCGGCTGTTTCGACGTCATTCAGCTGAACGAGGACGAGATGGGCCAGCTCGGGAATGATCCGCTCGCGCTCGCGGCCGACGCGCTGGGCCAGGGCTGTACGACCTTGTGCGTCACGCTCGGCGCGCGCGGCGCGGCCTACTTCACCGGCAATCCGATTCGCACCGCGCGCATCCCCGCGCCCGCGATTCACCAACCGGCGTTTCCCCAGGCGAGCGATCCGACCGGCTGCGGCGACGTATTCGGCGGAACCGTCGCCGCGTCACTGCTGGGCGGCGCCTCGTTGGAGGACGCGCTGCGCGCCGGCACGCAGCTCGGGGCGAGAAATCTGAGCCACCGCGGCGCGACCGGATTGCGCGACCACCTCATGGGCAAGCTCTCCGTGGCATGACACGACTGATCGAAGTGCCGACGTCGTTCGACGACCGCTCGTTCGACCAGTTCGCCGCCGCGTACGCGCAGGCGGCCGAGGGCGAGCGCCTCCTGTTCGACGCGCACGCCGCGGAATGGGCGTCGCCGTACGGGCTCGTGGGCCTGCTCGCGGCCGGCGAGGCCGCCACGCGCCGAGGCGGCGGCGACCGCCCCTTGCTCACCGCGCCCACGAACCCCGACGTCGTGAGCTACTGGACGCGGGCGGGATTCTTCCGCGAGGCGGGTGATCTGTTCGAGGTGCATGGCAAAGTGCCGAAGATCAAGCTGGCGGTCGAAAGCGACGTGTTGCTTCCCGTGACGCCGGTGCGCGCCGCCGAAGACGTGCACGCCGTGGTGAGCACGATCCAGCAACGCGCCTCCGCGATCCTCAGCTCGGAGTTGGGACTCGATCCGAAGGCGACGATGGGCTTCGCTATGGCGCTTTCGGAGTCTTGTCAGAATATTGTGGAGCACGCCGGGACTGGCGGATGGGTTGCGGTGCAGGCGTACAACTGGCGGCGCAAACTGGCGCGCCGCGTGGTGGTGATCGCCGTCGCGGACGCCGGAGTCGGTTTCCGGCATTCTCTGGAGCCCACGCAGGCCAAGCGGTTCGGCGAGCGGTGGGGCGATGCGGCGGCGCTGGAGGCGGCGCTGATTCAGGGCGTGAGCCGCTTCCGCGATCCGGGGCGCGGCCAGGGACTCGCCGGCATCCGGCGCTACCTCGCCCGCTGGGAGGGCAAGGTCGCCATCCGCAGCGGCACCGCGCGCATCGCGATCGTGCCCCGCTGGGACGACGATGTACCGCTCAAGGACGGACTGCCCGCGTTTCCGGGGTCGCAGGTTCTGCTCATCATTCCGGAGCAAGCGTCGGAGAAAGGGTCGTCGAAGAAGTGATGATTCCACATATCATGGTGCACGCGGTCCTGCAGCAATCGGTCGCCGGCTTCTACACCGACCTCGTCACGCGGCCCACCGGGCGCGCGGTGCGTGAAAACATCGAGCGCGATCTTCCTCCAGGCACCATCGCGGTGATGGACTTCACCGGCGTCGGGTGCCTCGACTATTCGTGCGCCGACGAAATCGTGGCGAAGCTGGTCCGCGACAAGGTCAAAGTGCTGCTGCTGCGCGGGCTGACGGACGCCCATCGTGAGGCGATCGAACCCGTACTCGCGGGGGCCGGTCTCGCGGTTCTATGCGAGCGCGCCGACGGCGCGCTCGAGGGACTCGGCGCCAGTGAGCCGGCTCCGGCGCTGCTCGACGAGCTGGTCGAGCGGCGGCTGGCCGCACGCAATCCCGGAGGCTCCATCAGACTCACCGCGGCGTGAAACGCCGTCGCTTAGGACTGTCCACCCGCGCCATTCACGGCGACCCCAAGGCGCGTGCCGACTGGACCGCTGTCGCCCCCCCGCTCTACCAAAGCGCCACCTTCACCAATCCCGTCGGCTCGACCGCCGAAGTCCTCTACAGCCGCTACGGCAACAATCCGAATCAGGTGGACATCGGCCGGCGGCTCGCGTTGCTCGAAGGGGCCGACGCGGCGCTGTTCGTGGCGAGCGGCATGGGAGCGGTGGCGTTGGCACACCTCGCCGTGCTGCGGCCCGGCGATCACCTCCTCGCCAGCGAATGGATCTACGGCGGCGTGTTCCGCCTCTTCCGTGAAGAGTTCGGCAAGCTGGGCATCGACGTCTCATTCGTGAATCCGACCCAGCAACGCACCTGGAAGCGGGCGATGCGGAAGACCACGCGCGCCGTCTTTCTGGAGACGCCGACCAATCCGGTGATGCGCGTGATCGACCTCGAGCCCGTCGCCACGCTGTGCAAGGCCGAGGGGCTCGCGCTGATCGTCGATTCGACCTTCGCGTCGCCCGTGAACTTCCGGCCGCTCGAGCACGGCGCCGACATCGTCATTCATTCCGCGACGAAGTACCTCAACGGCCACAGCGACGTCATCGCGGGCGCGGTCGCCGGCACCGACCAGGTGGTGGACGAAGTCCGGCGGCTCATGCAGGTGTGGGGTCAGGCGATCGATCCCTTCGCCGCCTGGCTGATCGATCGCGGCATGCGCACCCTCACGGTCCGCGTCAAGCGTCAGAACGAGATCGGCGTGGCGGTCGCGGAATGGTGCGCGAAGCAAGACGCCATCGCGAAAGTGCATTACCCCGGCCTGCCCTCCCATCCGGATCACGAGCTGGCAAAGCGCGTCCTCGGCGGCTTCGGCGGGATGCTGGGCATCGAGTTGAAGGGCGGCGTGCGCGCGGCCGAGCGCTTTCTCAAAGCGCTGACCATCGCGGCCCACGCGCCGAGCCTGGGCGGCGTCGAAACGCTCGTCTCCGAGCCGCGGCTCACCTCCCACGCCAGTCTCACGGCGGAACAACGGGCACAGGCTGGCATTCCGGACGGATTCCTGAGATTTTCCCTGGGACTGGAGGATCCCGATGATCTCATCGCGGACTTCGCCCAGGCCTTGGCGCGGCACTAAGTGATCAAGTTCACGAATGTCTTCAAGGCCTTCCCCAAGGGAGGCCTTGCGCTCAAAGACGTCTCCTTCCACGTCGGCAAGGGCGAGTTTGCCTTTCTGACCGGTCATTCCGGCGCCGGGAAGTCCACCGTCATGAAGCTGATCTACGCCGACGAGCGGCCGACGTCCGGTGACGTGCGCGTGTCCGGGTACAACGTGAACGAGATGCGCCCGCGTGAGGTCCCGTTGCTGCGCCGCAAGCTCGGCATCGTCTTTCAAGACTTCCGGCTGCTCGAGGATCGCACGGCCGAAGAGAACGTGGCGTTCGCCCTGGAAGTGACGGGCGCGCGCTCGTCCACGATTCCCGCGCGCGTGATGCGCGTGCTCACGCAGGTGGGCCTCGCCGCCAAGGCGCAGGCGTATCCGCGCGAGCTGTCCGGTGGCGAGCAGCAGCGTGTGGCGATCGCGCGGGCGCTGGTCAACGAGCCCACCGTGCTGCTCGCCGACGAGCCGACCGGCAATCTCGACGAGCGCGCGACCCGCGGCGTGTTCCAGCTGCTGCGCGACATCAACGCCAGCGGCACCGCCGTCGTGATGGCGACGCACGACCTCGACCTGGTGCGCCAGGCCCCCTACCGGGTGATCGAGCTACAGGAAGGGGCGCTGGTCTACGATTCGGCGGTGGATGAAGCGCGTGACCAGGCGGCCGCACCATGAACCTCACGCTGCGCGAGGCGATGCTGACGTTCAAGCGCGCGCCGCTGCTCTCGGCGCTGTCCGTCACGACGATCGCGTTCTCGCTCTTCGTGCTCGGCCTCTTTGGTCTCGTCGTCGTAAACCTCCAGGACGCGCTGCGCGGCGTCGAGGAGCGGGTCGAAGTCGTGGCGTATCTGCTCCCCGGCGCGCCGATCGAGGGCACCGCGCAGGCGCTCAAGGACATCGAGGCCTTCCCGGAGGTGCAATCGGCCACCTACGTCTCGGAAGATGACGCGCTCACCCGCGCCCGCGCCGAGCTGATCGAGCTGCGCGACGTGATGCAGGAGCTGGAGCGCAACCCGCTCCCCGCATCGATCGAGGTCAAGCTCAAACCGGGGTTCCGCGACGCCGACCACGTGAGCGTCGTGGCGGAGCGGCTGCGGGGATTCGGGTTCGTGGACGACGTCCGGTTCGGGCGCGACTGGGTCGAGAAGCTCGACCGGCTGCGCGGCCTCGCGGCGGCGGTGGGCATCGTCGTCGGCGCGGCCTTCGCGATCGTGGCCGTCATCATCATCGGCACGACGATACGCATGGCGGTCCTGCAGCGGAGCCGGGAGATCGCCATCATGCGCCTCGTGGGCGCGACCGACGGGTTCATCCGGCGGCCGTTCCTGCTGCAGGGGGCCATCAAAGGACTGCTGGGCGGCGCTGTGGCGGTCGGCCTGTCGTTTGCGGCCTACCTGCTCATCAACCGGTATCTGCTGCAATCGTCGTTTTTCACCAAGGAGCAGGCGGCCGCGATCGTCGGGTTCGGGGCGCTGATCGGGCTCCTGGGAAGCGCGACGAGCGTCGGACGGCACCTCAAGCGCGTATGAAAACCGTGCGTGGTGCGTGGTGCGTGGTGCTTCTGCTTGTTGCCTCGAAGCTCGCGGCCCAGCAACCGCGCCAGACCTACCAGCAGCAGATGCAGGAAAACCAGCGACGCCTCGAGGGAATCAAACGGGAGCGTTCGGAGGTCGAGCAAGAGCTCGCCCGGCTGCGCACGCAAGCGCACTCCCTGTCCGATGAGATCGCCAACATCGAGCAGCAGAAGGCGAGCACCAACCGCATGGTCAACGAGCTCGACCGCCAAATCACCGGACTCGGCAGGCAGATCGATCAGATCACGGTCGACCTCTTGATTGCCCAGGACGCGCTGCTCGAGAAGCGCGCCGTGCTCGAGCGGCGGCTCGTGGACATTTACAAGCGCGGCGCGTTGTACAGCTGGCAAGTGTTGCTGGCCGCGGAGAGCTTCGGCGATCTTCTCTCGCGGTACAAGTACCTCTATCTGGTGAGCCGCCAGGACCGGCTGCTCACGAACGACATGCACAAGCTGCGGGACCGCGTGGCTCGGCAGCGGCAGCTGCTCGTCGATTCGCGCGAAGCGGTGGCCCGGCGCCGGCGCGAGCGCACCGACGAGCTGGGCCGCTATCTCGCGCTGGAGCGCGAGCGCGAAACCAATCTGCGTGAAACGCGGCGCAGCGCCCGGCAGGCGGAGGAGCGGCTGTCACGCCTCGAGCGCGATGAGCGCTCGCTCAACGACCGGATCGAAGCGCTCGAGCGCGCGCGCCGTGAAGCGGAGTCGCGCGGCGCCGCAACGGCGGCGGGCTCGATCACCACCGCGGACCTCGGTAATCTCGATTGGCCGCTGGACGTCGCGGCGGGCAGCACGATCATCTATCCGTTCGGCACGACGACCGGCCCCAACAACACGCGCATTCCGCGCCATGGCATCGGCATCAAGGCCCCCGTCGGCGCGCCGGTGCGCGCCGTCGCGCCGGGCACCGTGAGTCTGGCGGGCCCGCTGGGCCTGTATCTGACGTCCGTATTGCTCGACCACGGCGGCGGCTACTACACCGTCTACGCCTACCTGAACGACGCGACCGTGCGCATGGGTGAGAAGGTGATCCGCGGTCAGGTGATCGGACACGTGGGCGGCGCATCGAGCGACGAAGGACCCCACCTCCACTTCGAGATCAGAGGTCAGGGCGGCATTGCTCTGGATCCCGGCAATTGGCTGCGCCCTCCTCGACCGCGCCGGTAGCCGTCGGACTGGCGCTCCTCACCGCGGCGTGCGGCGGGTCGAGTAACACACTCACCGTCGCCGGCACGGTCGAAATCCGCGAGGTCCGCCTCAGCCCGCTCGCCTCCGGGCGGTTGCTGCGCCTGCTGAAAGACGAAGGCGATTCCGTACGACCCGGCGATACCGTCGCCGTCCTCGAGCAACCTGGTCTCTCCGCGCTGATCGAGCAGCGCCGCGCGCTCGCCGACGCCGCCGCGACCCGCACCGCCGAGATCCGCGCCGCGATCGCGGACAGCCAACGCGCCGCGAATGATTTGGCGCGGGCCCGCGTGCTTCGTCAGCAGGGCATCGCCTCTCCCCAGGAGCTCGACCGTCTCGAGACCGCGGCGGCCACGTCCGCGGCCCGGCTCGCCACCGTGCGCGCCGCCGTCCGCGAATCTCAGGCGGCGCGCGCCGGCGCTGAGGCCACCGAATCGATCCGCGACCAGCTCGTGGTGCTTTCTCCCGCCGATGGAATCGTGCTCACGCGATTCGCGGAGCGCGGCGAGGTTCTGGTGGCCGGCACGCCGGTGGTGTCGGTCGGCCTGGTGCGCGCGCCGTGGATTCGCGCCTACGTCGGCGAGCGGTTCGTCGCGCGCCTGCGCACCGGCCAGGAAGTGCGGATCCGCATCGATGGATATCCCGACACGTCATTCGCGGGTCACGTGAGCGAGATCGCGCCCCGGGCGGAGTTCACGCCGCGCGCGGCGCTCACCGAGCGGGAGCGCGCCGACCTCGTGTTCGGCATCAAGGTCGCGACCGACGGCGGAGGGGGCCGGCTCAAGGCCGGGATGCCGGTACAGGTGGAGATCCCGCTGCAGCCGTGAGCGATTCCGCAATAACCGTCGAGACCCGCCATCTCACCAGGCGGTTCGGCGCCATCGTCGCCGTGCGTAACCTCAATCTCTCGATCGCGAAAGGCGAAGTCTTTGGGTTGCTGGGACCCAACGGCTCGGGAAAGACGACCACAGTCCGCATGCTGTGCGGCCTGCTGGCACCTTCCGAAGGCACCGCGATCGTCGCCGGGGTGGACGTGCGCGAAGCGCCCGATCTGATCAAGGAGCGGATCGGGTACATGTCGCAGCGCTTCGGCCTCTACGAGGATCTCACCGTCGCCGAGAACATGGACTTCTACGGCGGCATCTACGGTCTGGAGGGCGCGGGCCGGCGCGGGCGTATCGCCGAAGTCGTGAAATTCCTGGGCCTGGACCGCCGCCTCAATCAGCTTGCGGGCACCCTCTCGGGCGGCTGGAAGCAGCGGCTGGCGCTCGCCTGCGCCCTGATGCACGGTCCCGCCGTCATCTTCCTCGACGAGCCGACAGCCGGCGTGGATCCCGCGGCCCGGCGCGCATTCTGGAGCACGATCAAAACACTGGCCGCCGGTGGCACGACGGTGATCGTGACCACGCACTACATGGACGAGGCCGGCCGGTGCGGGCGGGTCGCGCTGCTGAGCCAGGGCCATCTGATCGCGCTCGGCACGCCGGACGAGGTGGCCGCGCAGGTCGGCGGCAAGACACTCGAAGACGCGTTCATCATCCTGCAGGAGCGCGACGAGCAAGAGCAGGACACATGAGGCGATTCGGCCCGATGTTCCGCAAGGAATTCATCCAGATGCGGCGCGATCGGCTGACGCTGGGCATCATGGTCGGAATTCCGGTGATTCAGCTGATGCTGTTCGGCTTCGCCATTCAGACCGACGTCCGCCACATCCCGACGGTCGTGCTCGATGAGTCGCGCACGCCGGCCAGCCGCGACGCGATCGCGGCGTTCGAGAATACCGGCAACTTCCGCATCGTAGCCCATGTCAACGGGCGCGACGCGCTCGACGCGTGGATCGCGCGCGGGGACGCGCAGGCCGGCATTGCGATCCCGCACGACTTCCCGCGCGATCTGGCCCGCGGCACGACGGCGACCATTCAGGTGATCGTGGACGCATCCGATCCGCTGTCGTCGCAGGCCGCGCTGGCGGCGGCCGCCGGCGTCGCCCAAGTCCGCAATCTCGCCATCCTCTCGGCGGCGGCGCACCGCGATCTCCCGCTGGAGACGCGCGTCCGGCCGCGCTACAACCCCGGCCTGCGCAGCCCCAACTACATCGTGCCCGGCCTCGTGGGCGTCATCCTGACGATCACGCTGGTGTTGGTGACGGCGATGGCGATCGTGCGCGAGCGCGAGCGCGGCACGCTGGAGCAGCTCATCGTCACACCGATCACCAAAACGGAGCTGATGCTCGGGAAGATCGCGCCATACGTCGGAGTCGGACTGATTCAAATGACCACCGTGCTGTTGCTCGGCAGATTCGTGTTCGACGTCCCGCTGACCGGCAACGTGCTGTTGCTGTACGCCGTCGCCCTGATATTCATCGTCGCGAGCTTGGCCCTGGGATTGTTCGTATCGACGCTGGTGCGCACGCAGCAACAAGCCATGCAGGCGAGCTTTTTCTTCGTCTTGCCGAACATCCTGTTGTCGGGATTCATGTTCCCGCGGCAGGCGATGCCCGAGGTATTTCAGTGGATCGGCGCGCTGTTGCCGCTGACCCATTTCCTCAAGGTGCTGCGCGGCATTCTGCTGAAAGGTGTCGGCGTTGCTGAACTGTGGCAGGAGATGGGGGTGTTGCTGCTGTTCGCGACGGTGTTGATCGCGCTGTCGGTGCGCCGCTTCCAAAAGACGCTCGACTAGTTCTCCCCCACCACCGCAATCCGGTCGGGGACGCCGGATTTGGCCTTCTGCAGCGCGCCCTCAGCCAGCGTAAAGAGGTCTTCGGGCCGCAGCGCCTCGCTGTGCGGGTAGGCCACGACGCCGGCGGAGATCCCCGGCGATTTGGCGGGCCCCAGGTCCGCGAAGGTGTGCCGGTCGAACACCTGCCGCAGCCGCTCGATGAAGTGGCGGCCACCCGGTCCGTCGGTTTCCGGCAGCACGCAGGCGAACTCATCCCCGCCGTAGCGCGCGACGAAGTCGGGCGCGCGCAGCTCCCGCTGCAGCATGGCGCCGATCTCGCCCAGCACACGGTCTCCCGCGGCGTGGCTCAGCCGCTCGTTGATATCGCGCAGCTGATCGATGTCGATGAGCACCAGCGAGAAGTGGAGCGAGTAACGGCGGGCGCGCTCGAATTCATCGCGCAGCCGGCGGTCGAGCGCATCCAGCGACCCGCAGCCGGTCAGCTCATCGGTCGTGCCGGCGCTGACCTGGCGACGGTAGATCGCCGACCGGCGCTCTTCATTCTCGAGCACGCGAGCCGCTGCCTGCGCGATGGTGTTGGCGAAGGCAACGTCTTCGGAACGCAGCTGCGGATCGCCCTTTTCCGTTCGCAGGAAGAACACCCCGGCCGCTCTGCCTTGCACGAAGACGGGCAGCGCGACCGCGGCCTGCACGTTCACCTCGATCTGCTGTTTATTCCAATGCTGACGAATCGCCGCGAACAGCGGATGGTCGTGCACGTTGTGAATGACGACCGGGCGCTCGGTGCGGATCGCTTCCTGAATTTCGGGATAGCGCTCCAGATCGACGCGCAGATCGCGGATGGCGGGGTTTTCGTATACTGCAACGACCCGGCCCTTGTCGTCTCCAGGCGCCGTCAACACGAACGAGCAGTGCGACAATCCGAACGCCTGACCGACCCGCCGCACCAACGTCTGGAAGATCTCGTCGGGGCGCAGCGCGGAAGAGACTTCCTGGAAGATGTCGAACAGCAGGTCGCGGGCCCGCAGCGCCTCTTGCGCCTCGCGCACCTCGGCGCGGCTGCGCATGTGGACGTCCAGGCGCGCCCGCAGCTCGGGGAGATGAATCGGGGCGACGAGCGCATCTTTGGCCCCGGCGAGCAACGCTTCGGTCGCGGCACTCATCCGGCCCTCGCCGAGCAAGACGAACACCGGCGCGCCACCGTACGGGGCTTGAGTCGCCAAGGCGCGCACCTCGTCGGCGACATTCGCGACGTTGGGACCAGGAGTATAGAGCAGTAGATCGGGTGGACTCGCGGACGGCGTCTCGGTGACCTGGAAACCGCCGCGCACCAGCACGCGCTCCAAATCTTCCGGGCGGCTCGTGGGATTGCCGAGCAGGAGGATGCGATGTCGAAACGCTTCCGGCATGTCATCGGGTCCCGCGCTGGGTGCGGGGCCAAGGTATAGTTCAGGCAATGGCCAGGCAAGCACATCCCGCTCCAGAGACCCGCGGCCCGCGCACGCGCATGGTGATGCGGCAGCTCGCGGGGCGCGGCGTGCGGGATCAGCGCGTGCTGGCGGCGATGCGCTGGGCGCCGCGCGAATGGTTTCTGCCGCCGCATCTGGCGGGCGACGCGTACAGCGACGGGCCGCTCCCCATCGGCAGCGGGCAGACGATCTCCCAACCGTACGTGGTCGCACTCATGATCGAGCGCCTCGAGCCGAGGCGCGACCATCGGATTCTCGAGATCGGCACGGGCTCCGGCTATCAGACCGCGATCCTCGCGTTTCTGGCCCGCGCCGGGAAGGTCTTCACGGCCGAGCGCCTGCCCGATCTGCTTGTCGAGGCGGAAGAGCGATTCCGGCGACTCGGGCTGACGAACATCGAGACCCGCCTGGGGGATGGGGCCGCCGGATGGCCGGAGGAAGCACCATTCGACCGCATCATCGTCGCCGCCGCGGCACCCCGCATTCCCGAGCCCCTGACTGCCCAGCTCGCCCCCGGCGGCCGGTTGGTCATCCCCGTCGGTGACCTTACGTCGCAAGAGCTGGTCATCTTGGAACGGCCCGCGAGCGGGAGTGGGGACAGGTTGCTGGAGCGTCAGGCCGGCGGCGTGCGCTTCGTGCCGTTGATCTCGCGGCTGGCGTTTACCGAAGAGCGATAGATGCTGGGCGCCCACGTCTCGAGTCAGGGCGGCGTGGCGATGGCGCCGGCGCGCGGCGCAGCGCTGCGAGCCACGGCGATCCAGCTCTTCACCAAGACGCCGAGCCAATGGCGGGAGCGCACGCTCGAGGACGAGCAGATCGAGCGATTTCGAAGTGAGGTGGCGCGTCATAAGCTCGAGGCGGTGGTGGCGCACGACAGCTACCTCATCAACCTGGCATCGCCGGATCCGGTGCTGCGCGCCCGCAGCATGGAAAGCTTCACGAAGGAACTGGAGCGATCGCGCGCGCTTGGCGTGCGGGCCGTGGTCTCGCATCCGGG
>JBOHSJ010000215.1:0-6632 GCA_050733035.1 Gemmatimonadales bacterium
CGCTGGGCTGCCGCGGAGGGGGGCGCCACTGGCGCGGCCGCCTTGGGCGCCGCCGCGGGGGCTGCCGCGGCCGCGACTGCAGCACTCGCGTGCGTCTCGATCACTGCCACGAGCGTCTGGACGGGGACCGTCTGCCCTTCTTGCACCTTGATCTCCGCCAGCACGCCGGCGGCCGGCGCCGGAATCTCGGCGTCGACCTTGTCGGTCGAGATCTCGAACAACGGCTCGTCCCGTTTGACTTCGTCGCCGACCTTCTTGAGCCATTTGCTCAAGGTCCCTTCGGCGATCGACTCGCCCATTTGCGGCATCAGTACGTCAACGCGTGCCATCCTCGTCTCCGTCAGTACGCCGCAAGCCAGCGCGCGGCCTTCACGATGTCATCAGTTTGCGGCAGCACGAAATCTTCCAGTGTTGGAGCATAAGGCAACGGCACGTCGTGCGCCGTCACGCGCATGATCGGTCCGTCGAGCCATTCGAACGCCTGCTCGTTGATGCGTGCGGCGATTTCCCCGGCGATGCCGCCCGTGCGCGTGTCTTCATGCACGATGAGAACTTTGTTCGTCTTCTTCACCGTCGCGACGATCGCGGCATCATCCATCGGCAGCAGCGTGCGCAGGTCGAGCACCTCGACCGACACGCCATCTTCCTTCTCGAGCTTGTCCGCTGCTTCGAGTGATTTCCACAGCGTCGCGCCGTAACTGATGATGGAAAGGTGCTTCCCTTCCCGCACGAGCCGCGCCTGCCCGATCGGCGTAAGGATTTCCTCGCCTTCGGGCAGCTGCTCCTTGATGCGGCGGTACAGCCATTTGTGCTCGAGATACAAGACGGGATCCTCGTCCCGAATCGACGCCTTGATGAGACCCTTCGCGTCTCGCGCGGTCGCCGGATACACGATCTTGAGCCCCGGCGTGTGGAGGAATGCGGCCTCGGGGTTCTGCGAGTGGAACGGCCCGCCGCGCACGTAGCCACCGCACGGCCCGCGCACGACCATCGGCGTCGACAGGCCGGCGCGGTAGCGGGCGGTCGCGACGTAGTTGGTCAACATGTCGTAGGCGCACGAGATGAAGTCGATGAACTGCATCTCCGCGACCGGCCGTAGCCCCATGTGCGCCGCGCCGGCCGCCGCGCCGACGATCGCCGCTTCCGAGATCGGCGTATCGATCACGCGCGACTCGCCGAAGCGCTTGCTGAAGCCGTCGGTGACCTTGAACGCGCCGCCGTACGGCCCAACGTCCTCGCCCAGGATGAAGACGCGCTCGTCGCGCTCCATCTCTTCCCAGAGACCCTGGCGCAGTGCTTCGAGGAACGTGACTTCGGCCATCAGAGCCCCTTGAACCAGAGTTTGTCGGCGGCGGCCGGCTCGACGTAAACGCCGGGCAACGCGCTCTCGGCCGGGGGCAGCGGCTCGTCCACACAGGCGTCCGTCGCTTGATCCACTTCCACGCGCACACGCTCGTCGATGTCTTTCATGTCGACCTCACCGACGAGATCGGCGGCGAGCAGGCGCTGCACGTAGCGATCGACCGGGTCGTTCGCCTTCGCCCACTGCTCCAGCTCGTCCTTCGGCACGTAGTGCTGGTCGTCGTGCTCGGCGTGGCCCTTGCGCCGGTAGGTCTTCACTTCGATGAAGTGCACGCCTTTCCCGCGCCGCGCCCGCTCGACGGCGAACTTGGTCGCTTCGTAAACCGCGAACACATCGTTGCCATCCACCGTCACGGCCGGAATGCCGTACCCCTTGGCCTTCTCGGCCAGGTCCTTCACCGCGAACTGCTTTTCAGGCGGCGTGGAGTAGGCCCAGTGGTTGTATTCACCGATCACCACCAGCGGCAGCCGCTGCACGGCAGCGAAGTTGAGCCCTTCGTGAAAGGTCCCAGTGGACGTCCCACCGTCCCCGATGTAGACCAACCCGACTCGGGGCTCGCGCCGCATTTTGAAGGTCAGCGCGATGCCGGCCATCACGGGAATCATGTCGCCGAGATGCGAGATCTGGCCGAGATAGCCCTTTTCGAGATCGTTGAAATGGACGTTGAGCTCGCGGCCGCGCGTCGGGCTATCGGCCTTGGCCATGTACTGCCGCAGGATCTCGATCGGCTGCGCCCCCATCACCAGCAGGGAGCCAAGGTTACGGATCAGCGGCGAGAGAATATCCTTGTTCCGGCCGCGCTCCAGCGCGTACGCCGACGCGACCGACTCCCCCTCCTGTCCGAGGGACCGAAACAGCCCGCCGATTACCTTGGTTTGGCGATACAAGGCGACCAGGCGCTCTTCCAGGGTCCGGGTCAGCCGGAGGTAGTAGTAGACCTCGAGCAGCTGATCTGGCGACAGCGCCGCCCCGGAGGGCACCGCGGCGGTGGGCCGTGTGGCAGGAAGAGCCATAGCCATAAATTATAGTTGGGAGGGAAGAGCCATGGCGAACGTCAAACTACGCGTGACCGGAATGACCTGCGGCCACTGTCAGGCCAAGGTCGAGAAGGCATTGAAGGGTGTGAATGGCGTCTACACCGCCGTCGTTGACTTACCCGACGGCGAAGCGGAAGTCGATTTTGACGATGATTGCGTGACGACGGACCAGCTCGTCGCCGCGGTCGCGAAAGCAGGGTACGGCGCGAAGCTCGCCGGCTAGTACGCGCCGCGCATGACGTGCGCCGGCTCGACGAGGCGGTGCACTTCAGCGAGGAACCGTTTGGCGAGCTTGTCGAGCTCCGATTCCCCCACCTGATCGGTCGCCACTTCGACGAAGGTGTAGTGACCGCCCTCGGGCCGCGCGCTGATCGTGATACGGCCGAGCGTCCCCTGATAGGCACGGCGCCGCGGCGACTCCTCGGCCGGCGCGAGCCGCCCGCCGAAGAAGCTCTTTGCCACGTCGAGCGCCGCTTCGGGACTGGCGCTAGTTCTATGGACGTACCGCATGACTGGCAGCTCCTGGAGCCTTGAAGGCCCGCAATGTAAGGCTGTTGAGCACCACCGAGAGACTCGACCACGCCATCGCCGCGCTGGCGAGCACCGGCGAGAGCAGCCAGCCCGTCACAGGATACAGGACGCCGGCCGCGACGGGAATCAGCAGCGCGTTGTACCCAAACGCCCAGATCAGATTCCAGCGAATCGTGCGCATCGTGCGCCGCGCCAGCTCGATCGCGGTGAACACCGCGCGCAGGTCGCCGCGAATCAGCGTCACGTCGGACGCCTCCATCGCGATGTCGGTGCCCGTCCCGATCGCGATGCCGACGTTCGCCTGCGCCAGCGCCGGCGCGTCGTTGATGCCGTCGCCGACCATCACGATGTCGGCACCCCCACTCTGCCGCTGCAGCTTCTTCACCAGGTCGGCCTTCTGCGACGGCAACACCTCGGCGATCACGTCGTCGATGCCGACGTCGGCCGCGACGGCGTCCGCGCCCTTCCGCGAATCGCCCGAGACCATGACCACCGAAATGCCGCGCCGCTTCAACAGCTCCACCGCCGTCTTCGACGTGGGCTTGATCGGATCGGAGATCGCGATCACCGCGTACACGGTGTTGTTCACGACGACGATGATGGGCGAGCGCCCTTGGATCGCCAGGCGATCGGCATCGGCGCCGAGTGAGCCCAGCTCGAGGCTGCGCTCGCGCGCGTGGCGCAAAGAGATCACTTCGATGATGCGGCGGTCCACCGTCCCGCGCACGCCCCGGCCTTCCATCGCCGCGAACTTCTCGACGGGCAGCAGCGCCACCTGCTTGTCCTGAGCCGCCTTGAGAATCGCGGTGGCGAGCGGGTGCTCCGAGCGCTGCTCCACGGAGGCTGCCCATTTCAGCACATCGGCGGGGCTGATGGGCGTGCCGTCGGGCTTCTTGGCGGTGACGATGTGCGTCACGGCGGGCTTGCCCTCGGTGATCGTACCGGTCTTATCGAGCAGTACCGTCCGTATTTTGGCGAGACGCTCCAGCGCTTCGCCGCTGCGGATCAGGATCCCGTACTCCGCCGCCTTCCCGGTGCCGACCAGAATGGCGGTCGGTGTCGCCAGACCCAACGCGCAGGGACAGGCGATGATCAGCACCGTGACAAACGCCACCGTCGCGAACACGAGCGCGCGCGCCTGGGGTGCCGGCCCGAAATCGAACCACGCGATGAATGCGGCGATCGCGATCGCGATGACGATCGGCACGAACACGCCCGCGACGCGGTCGGCGAGTTTCTGAATCGGCGCCTTCGTCGCCTGGGCATCCTCGACCAGCTGCACGATTTGTCCGAGCGCGGTCTCTTTCCCCACGCGCGTCGCGCGGAACGTGATGCTCCCGGTCGTGTTCAGCGTGCCGCCGATGACTTCGTCACCGGGCTTTTTGGCGACGGGCATCGGCTCACCCGTGAGCATCGACTCGTTCACCGCGGAGGCGCCTTCGGTAACGACCCCATCCACCGGCACTTTCTCGCCCGGCTTCACGATCACGAGGTCGCCGACCACCACCGCCTCGACGGGGATATCGGTCTCGTGGCCCTCGCGGATCACGTGCGCGGACTTCGCCCGCAGCGCCGCCAGGCGGCGAATCGCTTCCGACGTGCGGCCCTTGGCGCGGGCCTCCAGCAGCCGGCCCAGCAGCACCAGCGCGATGATGGCGGCGACGGCCTCGTAGTAGACGTCGGCCGGGAGTCCGGCGTGGAGGAAGAGCGACGGCGCCGCCGTCGCGACGAGCGAGTACAGAAACGCAGCCCCCGTGCCGACGCCGATCAGCGTGTTCATGTCGGCGGTGCGATGACGAAAGCCGCTCCACGTGCCCTTGTAGAACTGCTGGCCGGACCACGCCACGACGGGAATCGTAATAGCGGCGAGTCCCCACTTGATCCAGTTGAGCTCGAGGATCCAGCCCTGGCCGGCGATCCAGTCCCGTAACGCGACGGCGAGCGGCATGAGCAGACGGCCCATGAGATCCACCTGCTTCATGGTCCCCATCTCGCCCATCGGACGGTCGGCCATGAGCAGCATCGAGCCGACCATCGCGACGACCGCCACGACCGCCGCCACCACGAACTTCCACGTGAGCGTCTTGATTTCGCGGCCGCGCGCGATGCGCTCGCGTTCCAGCGGGTCTTCCGCGGCAATCGGCTCCGCGACCTCGAAGCCGGCTGCGGCGACCGCTTGTTCGAGGTCCTGCGCGCTGACGACGCCGGGGACGTAATCCACGGTCGCCGTCTCGGTCGCCTGATTCGCGGCCGCGCGGATGACGCCGTTCACGCGCGACAGCGCCTGCTCGAGCGGGGTGACGCTGGGCGCATAGTGCAGATCGGTGATGCCGAACGTGACGCTCGCCTTGCCGCAGTTGTAGCCCGCCTCGCGCACCGTCTTGATGAGCTGGCCGACGTTCGTCTGGGCGGCGTCATACTCGATCGCCGCCTTGTTGGTCGCGAAGTTGACGCCCGCGGATGTCACGCCGGTCGCGCCCGCGAGCGCCTCCTGTACGGTCGCGGCGCAGCTTGCGCACGTCATGCCTTCGATGGGCAGCAGGATCCGGGCCTTACTCATGCTTGGCCCCATGGAACTTGTGCGGCGACGACGCGGGCCGGCGCTCGCCCTGCGGCTCCACGACCAGCAGCCCCTTGAGCATGTTCATGCCGCAGCGGAAGGGGTATTCCCCCGGCTGTTCAGGGGTGAACTCGATGGCGGTCGTTTGGAATGCCGGGAGCTGCTGGTCGATGCCGAACCGCTCGAACACGACTCGCTCCGAGCAGTCGGCGGTTTCGTCGCGATAGAACTGGAGCCGTACCGGCTTCCCCGCCTGCACGACGATCGTGTCGGGGGTGTACCCGCCCTTCACGATCACGTGGACTTCCTGCACTCCGCCGGCGCTCGCCGTCGCCGCCACGGCCGTGCCCCGCGAGAGCAGGAAGTACCACAGCACCCAGACGATGGCGACGGCGCCCAGCGCCGTGACGAGGATCTGGGTGGACGTCATGCGTCCCTCGTTAGCGCACGGGAGCTCGCGTGGGCTGCTCGATGCGCATCGCGTAGAACGAGCGCCACACAAATGTCAACGCGACGACGAGGAACGCGCCGGCCAGCACCAGGCTCAAGGTCGAACCCCGTTCGGCGGTCAGCGACACCGCCAGCTCGACCGCCAGTAGCCCGAATAACGTCGTGAACTTGATGATCGGGTTCATCGCGACCGACGAGGTGTCCTTGAACGGATCGCCCACCGTGTCGCCCACCACGGTCGCGGCGTGCAGCTCCGTGCCTTTATGTTTCAGCTCGGTCTCGACGATCTTCTTGGCGTTGTCCCACGCGCCCCCCGCGTTGGCCATGAAGATGGCCTGGTAGAGACCGAACAGCGCGATCGAGATCAGATAGCCGATGAAGAAGTACGGCTCGAAGAACGCGAACGCGAGCGTCGCGAAAAAGACCGTCAGGAAGATGTTGAACATCCCCTTCTGCGCGTATTGCGTGCAGATCGCCACCACCTTCTTGCTGTCCGCCACCGAGGCCCTGGTCGTGCCCTCGAGCCGGATATTTGCCTTGATGAACTCGACCGCACGGTACGCGCCGGTCGTCACCGCCTGCGTCGACGCCCCGGTGAACCAATAGATGATGGCGCCCCCGGTGACGAGACCCAGGAGAAACGGCGCGTGCAGGATCGAGAGCTTATCCGTGTTCTGCGTCAGCCCCTGCG
>JBOHSJ010000216.1:0-4165 GCA_050733035.1 Gemmatimonadales bacterium
TCTGCACGATCTCGGCATGGCGGCGTGAGACGTCTTTTCCGGGTACCACGACGTCGCAGGAGGCGTCGCGGCCAAAGACCAGTGACGAACCGGCGATGGCGTATTCCCTCCCGTCGGTCAGGGAGACTACCCGGCCGCCGGTATTCACCGTGACCTTCCCGCCCTTCGCCTCCGCCTTGGCCTGCGCCATCGCCTGAGGGACACTCATCGCCTGGACGTATTGTGTGCTGCCGCTGCGCCGCTCGTCCACAAACGTCAGCTCCTGACCGCCGACTTCCACTTTGTCACCGTGCAGCAGCGGCGTCGGCTCGGCGCCGAGCCGGACGCCGTTGATCAAGACCTCAGCCTCTGGAACCGCCTTGATAATGACGACTTGACCGTCTGGCAGGCTCTTCAATTTCGCGTGACGCGGGAGGACGCCTGGAACGGCAAGCGAGATCGGGCTGCTCGGATCAGAGCCGAGCACAACTTCCCCCTGCGGGAGGGGGAACCGCTTCCCGCCTAGTTCAAGCAACCCCATGCACTCGCACTCCCGTATCCGTGGTCAGGCCGAGAAGTTACGCCTGTGAGTGTAACCGGGCAAGGAAGCTGCAGTTAGGTGATCCCGACCGCCTCTTCGCGTCCGATCAGCCCGCGCCGCAGCCAATACCAGAAGATCAGCGAGCCGACGATGACGGTCGCGTAACTGTTGATGAACCGCCAGATCAAGGTGTAGCTCGGCGTGATCTCGCGCGGCACATAGATCGACATCACGGCCGCGGACGTCAGCTCCGCGAGGCCCGAGCCACCTGGCGTGGGCGCAAAGTAAAGAAGGAAGGAGATGAGGGTTTGTAGGAGAAGGATGTCAGTGAAATCTGCCGGAATGCCGAGCACGCGCAGCGTCACATATCCCGCCAACAGCTTGTTCGCGTGCGACGGCGCCGAAATGAGGATCGCCAGGAACAACGTCAGCAGGCCCTTAGGACTCCCGAACGCGACCATGCAGTCGTGGGCCCGGTCCACGCCCCCTAACAGCTTCTCCATGCGCGCGGCGGCCCGCGGGCTCCGCCGTCCAATGCGCACCGCGACCCGCTGGATCAGGCGCTTCATCAGGCCGGGAAACACCATGGCGCCGAGCATGACCAGCCCAATCACGCCAAAAATCGTCAGACTCGTCTTGAACAGGTCATACAGGGTGATACCGAGGACCAGTCCGTGCTGGGCGAGCGATTTACCGGCGCCGAGCCAGACCGCGAGCGGTCCCGCGATCGCGAAAAACCCGACCGTGGCGATGAACGTCACGAAAATCGAGCTGAGGGCCACGGGCACCGGCACGCCGGCGCGTTTCAACACCCACATCGACATCGGGGCAGACCCGGACTGGAACGGGGTGAGGTAGGCACCCCAGGCACCGAAGCCCCCGGCGAGTATGCAATCCTTTAACCGGACGGGCGGATATACGTGCCGCGCGCACACCCACAGCCGTAGCCCACCGCCCACCCAGTCCATCGACGCCAGGACCAGCCCCAGCGCCATCCATCCCCAGTGCAGGCGCAGGAACGGCTCGAGAAAGACGTCCGCTCGATCGCCGAACCGGATCAGGTAGTACCCGACGAGGAGTGCGACTCCACCGAGGGAGATGGCAGCGAACAACTCGAGGCCACGACGGAGCAGCCGCGGGGTCAGGGCGAGGGCCATCTAATGGCCAAAGCTGTTATTTTTGGGGGTTATGCGCCATCCCCCCGAGCGCGTCGTTCTCCGCAACGTACGCCAGCATAATCTGAAGAACATCACCGTCGAGTTCCCGCGCCGGGCGCTGTCGGTCGTCACCGGCCCGTCGGGATCGGGGAAAAGCTCGCTCGCGTTCGACACGCTCTACGCCGAGGGCCAGCGGCGCTACATCGAATCGCTGTCCACGTACGCCAAGCAGTTCCTCGAGCGGATGCCGAAGCCGCTCGTGGATGCGATGGAGGGACTGTCCCCAGCCGTCGCGATCGAGCAGAAAAATCCCACGACCTCGAGCCGTTCGACAGTCGGCACCGCCACCGAGATCGCCGATTTCCTGCGGCTGTTGTGGGCGCGCGCCGGGACGCAGGCGTGTCTGCAATGCGGGCGGGACGTGAGACGCGACACGGTGCAAGAGGTGGTGGATTCGGTCATTGCGGATTTCGGAATGCGGAATGCGGAGCTACCGATTCTGGTTTCTTTCCCATTGCCCGTATCAGCCCATCGGCCCGATGTGGAAATTGCGGCGCAATTGCGAGCCGCCGGCTTCGTCCGCGCGCAGGTGGACGGAGAGCTGGTGCGGTTGGATGATGAAGGAATCGAACAGCGGGTGCGAGCCGGCAAGGACGTCCTCGTCATCGTCGATCGCATCGATGCCGTCGAGACGAACCGCGGCCGCCTGGCGGATGCCGTCGCCACCGCGTTCAGCGAAGGCGAAGGCGTCGCGTTGGCGCTCAACAACGGAGATCGGCGGCGCTTTTCCGAGCATCCCGCCTGCTCTGCCTGCGGCTGCGCCGCGCCGCTGCTCACGCCGACGCTCTTTTCCTTCAATAATCCCCGCGGCGCGTGTCCCACCTGCAACGGCTTCGGCGCCGTGCTGGAGTATGATGAGTCGCTGATCGTACCGGATCCACGCCGCTCGCTAGCCGATGGCGCGCTCGACCCATGGACCAAGCCGCGCTACGAGGGCCGGCGCCGCCTGTTGCGCGAGACCGCGCGCGCCCGCGGGATCGATCTGGATGCGCCCTGGAGCGACATCCCGTCGCGCGAGCGGCAGTTCCTGCTCCACAACAAGGGCGGCCGCTATCTCGGCATGTTCCCGTTCCTCGAGCGGCTGGAAGAGAAGCGCTATAAGCAGTACATCCGTGTTTTTCTACGGCAGTATCAGCTCGCGAAGACGTGCCCGGGATGCGGCGGCGCGCGGCTGAAACCGGAATCGCTCGCGGTGCGGGTCGCCGGCAAGACAATCGCGGAAGCCGCCGCACTGACGGCCGCTGATCTCGCTGCTTGGCTGGATCAACTCCGATTGCCTGCGTTCCAACAGAGCGTGGCGGACCATATCCTGGGCGAGCTGCGGGCGCGCGTAGGCTTTGTCATCGACGTCGGGCTCGGCTATCTGACGCTCGACCGCCAGACGCGCACGCTGTCGGGCGGCGAAGCGCAGCGCATCGCGTTGTCGAACGCACTTGGCTCGCACCTCGTGGACACGCTGTATGTGCTGGATGAGCCGTCGATCGGGCTGCATCCGGCCGACGTCGATCGGTTGCTCGGGTTGCTGCGGCGTCTTTCGGACGCTGGCAACACCGTCGTGGTGGTCGAGCACGATCCCGCGGCGATGCGCGCCGCCGACTGGATGGTCGAGCTCGGCCCGGCGAGCGGCGAGGCCGGTGGACAGCTCGTGTATCAGGGACCAGCGGCGGCGGTACGCGAGGCCGGCACGCTCACGGGTCAGTATCTGTCGGGCGAGAAACGGATCGGCGTGCCATCGGCGCGCCGGCCCGCCGTTCGCTGGCTCGACGTGAAAGGCGCGCGGCTCCACAACCTCAAGGGTGTGGACGTGCGCATTCCGCTCGGCACGCTCACCACGGTGACCGGAGTATCCGGCTCGGGGAAATCAACCCTCGTCCACGACGTGCTCTACCGGCAGCTCGAATCGCGGCTCAAAGGCGAGCACAGCGCCAAGCAGCATCTGGGCGAGCCCGTGGGTGACGTCGCGTCCCTGAAGGGATGGGAGCATCTCGAAGACGTCGTCTTGATCGATCAGGCGCCGATCGGCCGCACGCCGCGCTCGAATCCGGTGACGTACGTCAAGGCGTTCGACGAGCTGCGCGCGCTCTTTGCCAATGAAGCGCTCGCGCGCGCGCGCGGCTATGCGCCCAGTACGTTTTCGTTCAATGTCGCGGGGGGACGCTGCGAGGCATGCGAAGGCGCTGGGCACGTGCTCATCGAGATGGTGTTCCTCGCCAACGTGTTCGTGCCGTGTGAAGTCTGCGGCGGCACGCGTTTCAAACGCGAAGTCCTCGACGTCAAGCTGCAAGGCGCGAGCATCGCGCGGGCGCTCGAGTGGACCGTGGACCAGGCGATTCAGCGGTTACACCGCCATCCGCGCCTGGCGCGTTGCCTCTGGTATCTGCAGCAGGTAGGGCTCGGTTATTTGCGCCTCGGCCAGCCGGCAACGACG
>JBOHSJ010000217.1:0-2798 GCA_050733035.1 Gemmatimonadales bacterium
GCGCCGGCGTTCAAGGAGGGCTTCTTCGTCGTACCGAAGCTCGGCCAGTTCGAGTGAGCGACGCGAAAGCGGTCGCGGACCGCCTGGTGAAGGTCAAGCGCCTCAACGCGCTGCTCACGCCGGTCAAGGATCTGCGCAAATCACTCGTCGCGCAGGAAGCCGCGGCGCGCCCGACCGGCGTCCTGTACGGCATGCCGGTGGCGGTGAAGGACAACATCTGCACGCAGGAATTCACGACCAGCTGCGGATCTCGCATCCTCGAAGGGTATCGCTCGCCTTATGACGCGACCGCCGTCGCGAAGCTGAAGGCGGCGGGCGCGCTGATCGCGGGAAAGACGAACTGCGACGAGTTCGCGATGGGCTCCTCCACCGAGCATTCGGCCTACGGGCGCGTCATTCATCCGCTCGACAAGGCGCGCGTGCCCGGCGGGTCCTCCGGTGGCTCGGCGGCACTCGTGGGCGCCGGCGCGGTGCCCGCGGCGCTCGGATCGGAGACAGGCGGTTCGGTGCGCCAGCCCGCTTCGTTCTGCGGCGTCGTCGGCATCAAGCCCACCTACGGCCGCGTGTCCCGCTACGGGCTCGTGGCGTTCGGCTCGTCGCTCGATCAGATCGGCGTGTTTGGGCGCAGCGTCCACGATGCGGCACGGGTGTTGTCGGTCATCAGTGGCCGGGACTCCCGCGACGCCACCTGCGAGGACCGTGATCCGCTCCGGCTGCCGACGGTGCCGGAATCGCTGCAAGGATTCGTGATCGGCCTGCCGCGGGAGTACTTCCCGCCGGAGCTCGATCCGGCCGTGCGTCGCGCCTGCGAGCGCGCCGTCCGCCTAATGAAGGAGCAGGGCGCGGCGGTTCGCGAGGTCTCGCTGCCGCACACCCCCTACGCCGTGCCGACGTACTACGTCATTGCGCCCGCCGAGGCCTCCTCGAACCTGGCCCGCTACGACGGGGTCCGGTACGGCCCGCGGTTCAACGGATCGGCTGACCTGCGGTCGCTGTACCGCTCGACCCGGGGGCAGGGCTTCGGTCCGGAAGTGCGGCGCCGCATCCTGGTCGGGACCTATGTCCTGTCGTCCGGCTATTACGACGCCTACTACCGGCGCGCCCAGCAGATGCGCGCGCTGATCGCCCAGGATTTTCGCAACGTCTTCGACCGCGGCGTGGACCTCTTGTTCACCCCCACGACCCCGACACCGGCGTTCAAGGCGGGTGAAAAGCTCGACGACCCGATCGCGATGTACCTGTCGGACATCTTCACGGTGACCGCCAACCTCGCCGGCCTGCCGGCGATCTCGATTCCCATCGGGCGCGTGAAAGGATTGCCGATCGGCGGGCAGCTGATCGGCCAGGCGTTCCTCGAGGACGAAATGCTCGAGGCGGCATACGCGCTCGAGCGCACCGTTGCGCCGGCGGACGAGGCGTGATGAGCTGGGACACCGTCATCGGGCTCGAGACGCACGTGCAGCTGCGGACGCGCTCGAAGATGTTCTGCGGCTGCTCGACTGCCTTCGGCGCCCCGCCCAACACGCAGGTCTGTCCCGTGTGCCTGGGATTGCCCGGCGCGTTGCCGGTCGCCAACGGCGCCGCGATCGGGCTCGCCGTCCGCGCGGCCCTCGCGTTCGGCTGCACGGTGCATCCCCGCAGCATTTTCGCGCGCAAGAACTATTTCTATCCCGACCTGCCCAAGGGATATCAGATCTCGCAGTTCGACCAGCCGCTGGCGACAGGAGGGGTGCTGTCGTTCGTGTCGCCCGAGCGTGGCATCGTGAACGCCACGATCGTGCGGCTGCACATCGAGGAAGACGCCGGCAAGTCGATCCACGATCGCTTCGCGAAGGCGACCGCGGTGGATCTCAACCGCTCCGGCGTGCCGCTCATCGAAATCGTGGGCGGTCCCGACCTGCGGTCGCCGGCCGAAGCGCGCGCCTACCTGCAGACGCTGAAGCAGCTGCTCGAGTACGTGGACATCTCCGACTGCGACATGGAAAAGGGCAGCCTCCGCGTCGATGCCAACGTCTCGGTGCGGCGGGCCGGGGACATGACGCTGGGTACGCGCACCGAGGTCAAGAACATCAATTCGTTCGCATTCGTCGAAAAGGCGCTGAGCGTCGAGCGCGACCGGCAGATCGCCCTGGTGGAGTCGGGCGGCAGCGTGACGCAGCAGACGATGCTGTACGATTCACGCGAAAACGCGGTGCGGCCGCAACGCTCCAAAGAAGAGAGTCACGACTACCGCTATTTCCCGGAGCCCGACCTGCCGCCGCTTGTGTTGACGCCGGAGTTCGTCGCCGAACAACAGAGTGCGCTCCCCGAGCTGCCCGCGGCCAAGCGCGAGCGTTTCATGGCGCAGTACACGCTCTCGCGCGAGCACGCCGCCGTTCTCACGGCGAACCGGGCCGTGGCCGAGTACTACGAAAACGTCGTGCGCGCCGGGGCCGAGCCGCAGGGCGGGGCGAACTGGGTGATGACGGAAGCGCTCGCGGACGCGAAGGATCACCAGGAACAGTTGCGCGTGCCGCCGGACAAGCTCGCGCAGATCGTGGGGATGGTGAAGGGCGGCAAGCTCAGTCTTCAGGCGGACAAGCGGGTGTTCGGAGAGGTCGCGGCGAAGGGCGGAGGGTGCGATCCGCGAACGATCGCCGAATCGCTCGGGCTCATTCAGGTGGCGGACACGAACGTCGTCGCGGGATGGGTCACCGATGTGCTCGGCGCGCATCCCACCGAAGTGGCCCGGTACAAAAAGGGCGAGGTGAAGCTGATGCCGTTTTTCCTGGGACAGGTGATGCGCGCGTCGAAGGGCA
>JBOHSJ010000218.1:0-6524 GCA_050733035.1 Gemmatimonadales bacterium
TCCTCGGTAGGGCAAGCAGAGGCTCCGGCTTCCATCCCCAAGCAACCCCGTCGGGTCGCTCGGTTCACCAATGTGGGTGCTACGGGTCAGATCGGGTCGCGGACCGATCCTCCGCACTGCACGTCGAGGCACCATTTCGACGTGGCTAGGGCAACGCGACTGGCCCCAGCTGTCCGACCCGGTGAGTGTACTCCCGGATCAACGAGCGCCTGAGCCCTTGGTTGCATCGGCGCCCTCCCCGGAATTTCCGTTCGGACCCGACTTGGAGGCGTTGTTGAGACGCCAGGTCCCAACCCTTCCCTTCAAGTCGCGTGAGATCAATATAGGGGTGCCTGAAAAACGCGCAAGTGCCGATGTTTCTTCGGGTTAGCTCACTTCGATGTGCATCGTTTGTGGAGAGTAAAGACTGACTCTGCAACTTGTTCCGGGGCTCGTCCACACGATGTGGAGTTGTGTATCCACAGTGCGCACGTTCCCACATCGGGGTATTTACCCCTCTATTGCCACCTCGCAGTAGGCAAACGGCTGGTCCGACTCGGCCGGAACGAATAGAAAACCGGCGCCACTCGTCGCGTACCAACCAGCGAGCAGTTGTGTCGAGCGGCCGACCGCGGGCTCTGCGAACAACGCCTGCGTCCAGCGACGGATGTGACGCAGCTCGGGTGCGCGACGTGATAACAAACTCAGCGCTGCGCCCAAACCGTGCGTAGCTCTTAGAAAGTGGGCGATCGCGTGGCCGCGTTGCGCAAAAATGTACGAGCGCACTCCCGGCTCATCATACAGCAGGGTACCTTCGTACGGATCCGCGGGTGGCGCGTCCATGCGCGGACCGAAGTACACGAAGACGCGGTTGTCGCCGTCTCTGCGCTCTACGACGACGGCAGCCGAATCGGGGCCGAGGCGCGCGGCGTGCACGAGATCTTCGGCGGCAAGTATGCCGACCTGTGCGGTCCACTCGAGCGCCGCGAGTGCTTGATCGAGCGGCAGGCCGACCGCGTCATCGTAGGCGATGAGACGCGGCGCTTCACCGGCGCGCTGAAAGAAGTGTGCGAGCGCGTCGGCGCGATCCTCAAAGGTCCGCAGAACGCGGGAAGTTGCAGGAACGGCCATTCGGAGATAATAACGGAGCAGGAATCCAACTGTTAGAGGAGAACGGCAGAGAATGCTTGCTGGAATAGTGATGGTTATCACCACCGCCGCGTCCTCGATGATGGCCCAGGACACGACCCCCCCTCCGCCTCCGGTGATCGCGGCGCCGCCTCCGGCACCAGTGCCGGCAGCACCGCTTTCGCCGCCGGAGCCGACGATCGAGCAGATCCGGTACCAGGAGGGGTTGAAGACAGCAACACGCGGCGTGGCTCAGCTCCGCGACGGACTCAACCGCGTGGCACGTACTCAGTCCAGCGACTCGCTGACCAAACGCCGCGCCACACGGCGGCTCGGCGGTCTGTGCGGCGCTGCACGTTCGTTCATCGTCAGCGGACGCCCGAAGATGCAGGCATCCGCCTACGCCGACTCGATGCAGATACTGGCAAAGCAGCTCACGACGCGACTGGATACGCTGAGCCGCGTGTTGCCGATTTGCGAGAAGACGGTGGCTCGGGATCCGACGGTGGTGAACACGCTGACGACGCGGCTGCAGAAGTACGATGATGCCCTCACGGCCTTCCGGAACGCACTAAAACCGGACAGCACGAAAGCGGTAAGCCAGCAGTAAGGCTAACAGCTTGTAGCTGTTAGCCTTACGACCACTTGGTTTCTTGGCGTCTTGGCGTCTGCAGTTACGGTGTTGCCTGCTGTTTCGGTTCCAGCCGTAAAATCCAAAGTCCCGTATTGATGTCCGGTACAAAGATGTTTCCATCCCGTACCACCGCTCCCCAGGCAAACGGTGCCCGCCGGTGCCCCAGCGAATCGACCGTCAGAATCCAGCTCATCTCCCTGCCCTGACGGAGGAGATCGCCCTTCAACTCACCCGAGACGTCGAGCGCGCGGGCGCCGCCTTGATAGTTGCCGAGGTAGAGTGTGTCGCCCTCGACCCACACGTTGTGGACGCCGCCGTCGGTCGGTTCGTACCAGGCGACTTCGCGCGGATTGCGGATGTCGGCCACGTCGATGACGTGCAGGCGGCCGAACGTCAGGTTGTTACCGTCGACCAGTCCCTTGTAGGGCCGGCCGGCGTAGACCTCGTCGCCCACGAAGACGTAGCGGCCCTGGCGCCAGGCGGTGTGCGTGCCGCGCACGAATCCCGGTCCCCACAGCTGCGACACGCGCGCGTACACGGCATTCAGATCGTACTTGAGCTGTGACACGAGCTGCGGATTCGTCGGACTGCCGCCCTTCATCCCGTTCCCGACGTCCAGAATGATGAGCCCGTCGTTCCAGTACGCGAGATAGGCGAGACCGTCCACGACCATCACGTCGTGGAGGTACCGGCCCGCTTCGCTCTGTTCCGTCTGCCAGCGCGCGACTTCCTTGGGATGCTGCGGATCCTGAATGTCGATCACCCGCATCGAGCCGGTCGCGTCATCGGTGATGTAGGCGTGTCCCTTATAGACGTACGAGCTGTGCACCCCGCCCGACACCGTCTGCGTGTACTCCGACACCGGCTTGGGATGGCAGGGATTGCTCGCGTCGAACACGACGATGCCGTTCTTGCGGTCGGACGCGCCCTCGCGCGAGAACACGCCGTACTTGCCGTCCTCGGTCGTCATGACGTCGTTGACGATGCGCGCGTTGGTCATCATCGAGTCCACGATCTTGGGATGCGTGACATCGCTGATGTCGATCGCGTACACACGGTCGGCGATCGTCGAGAGATACACGCACGGCGCGGTGGGATGCAGCCACACTTCGGCGGTGCTCATCGTGAGCGGTACGCGGCCGCGCACCTCGATGCCGCGACCCACCTCGCGCGCGGCGACTCGCACCACCGCGTCCGCTTCCCGGCCGCCCACCGACGCCGTCACCGTATAGGTCCCCGGCAGCTCGGCCACGAAGGTGCCGCTGGGATCGATGAGCGATACGCCGGGACCCGCGCTGACCGCCCAGTCCACTGCGACGTCGTTGATCGCGCGACCCGCCGCGCTGCGAGCTGTCGCGGTGAACTTCACGACGTCGCCGGTGCGCACCGACGACGTCGCCGGTTCCAGCGTGATGCGCGCGACGTTATTGGCGAGCACTTGAAGCGCGAGTGCCTCGGTCGCAGGGCCGGACGTCGCGGTGATCGTCGCGCGCCCCGCGGCAACGGCGCGCAACCGCCCATCACTCGTCACGCTGGCGATGCGCGGGTTGCTCGACGTGAACGTCACCGGCTCGGAGCGGCGGTCGCCATGCCGCGAGAACGCGGTCGCCGAGAGCGTCAGCCGCGAACCGGCGACGAGACGCGCGGGCCGCGGCTCGATCACGATGCGCGCCGCCGCCTCCGGCAGCACATGCACCAGCGACGAGCCGAAGACCTGACTGTGCTGGTCGCCGGGGATGTACCCGACCGCGGTTACGCGAGCGAAGCCTTGATAGCCGCCCGTGAACTCGCCGAGCGTGTCCACGTCGCCGATGTCGCCGCCGACGAACCACCCGATCTGCGCGCCGGGCACCGGCTGTCCGGCCGCATCGAGCGCCCGCGCCGTGAACTTGAGTTTGCCTCCGATTGGGACTTCGCCCCCGCTCGGTTGGACTTCGACTTTCGCGATTTGTGGTTGCGGGGCGGTGGTGCTGGTGGGCTGCTGGAGGACGACTAACGACAGTAGGACGGGCAGCAACATGAGAACTCCTCCAGACGACGGCGTTTGAGTGGAACCGGAGGTTACTGGGCGAACAGGGAGAACGGAAGAGTGGCAGCCGAAGCTGCAGGTGTCATGAGGCTGTCAGCATACTGCGAGTAGGACGAACTGGCAGTCCTAATTGACAGGGTCGGACGCGTTCCATACTTTTGCCCGCGGTTCAAGCATACGTGGCACCGTCACCGGCTGTCTGCGCTTCCGCGAGGACCACAGGTCTCGCGGATTTTTGTTTGAGCCCGTCCCAGGCCGCGGTGGCCTGGGTCGATCCAGTCCGGGGCCGTGCCCCATTGTGCTGAGGTTAGAACAGTATGGCTAAGGGTAAGGTGAAGTGGTTCAACGACGCAAAGGGCTTTGGCTTTATCGCGCAGGAGTCGGGTCCAGACGTGTTCGTCCACTTCACAGCGATCCAGGCAGAGGGCTTCCGCAGCCTAGCCGAGGGAGACAACGTCGAGTTCGACGTCGCTCAGGGTCCAAAGGGGCTGCAAGCGCAGAACGTTCGCAAAGTCTGAGCGATCGGTAACCGCGTGAGTGACGGGCCCGGGGGGGGAACTCCCCGGGCCCGTTGCGTTGGTCTTATATTGGCGCATGCGGCTCCCGCTGTGCCTCGTTTGCGTCTGCACTGCCGTGGTTCCGATCGGAACGGCGCAGTCTCGCACCACCCCGACCGCGCCCCCCCCCGTCACGTTCTCCGCGCTCTACCGTGGGTTCAGCCCCGGCCGTCCGTACCGCGAGTTCGCCGAGCGGGCCCGGTCGCTCGCGGCGCGCGACACGCTGCGCTGCAACACCTCCCGCAAGACGGCCCAGCTGATGGAATGCGGCGTGATGATCCGCGATCCTTCGGACAGCGCGCGCTTCTACCTCAGCGCCTACGTGCTCGAGGGCAAGATCGCGATGGTGTCGCTCACCGACTCGGGTGGACCGAATCTCGTGCAGTGGGCCCGCCGCGATCTGAGCAAGCGCTTCGGGCCGGCGCACCGGCGGGAGCGCAGCATGATGGAGTGGACGAGCGGGAAGCGCGTCGCGCGACTCAACTGGCGTGGCAGGGGAACCGCGCGCTGGATCTCGATCACACTGCGCGACGACGACGTGATGGCTCGAATTGCGAACTACGTACAACGACCGGCGAAACGTCCGCGCTAAGCAGCGCGCACCAGCTCCTCCGCCAGCTTCGCAATTCCTTCCTGCCCAACGATCTGAGCCAGCCACCGCGGCGGCAGTGCCGTTTCGCCGTAGCGCGCGCCGAGCAGTGCACCCGCCACCGCCGCGTTCGTATCGGTGTCCCCGCCCGCCTGCGCCAGGGAAATGAGCGCTTCCTCGAGGGTGCGGTCGTGGGTCACGAACCAGAACGCGATCTCGACGCAGTGCACGACGTAGCCCGCTTCGCCGGCGATGGCGATGGGCAGGTCGCTTTCGCTCTCACGCGGGACGCGGTGAATCGCGTCGCGCAACGCGCGCGGCGCGCGGTCGCCGATCTTGTGCAGGACTTCTTCGACGAAATAGATGTTGCCGTGCAGCAGCTCCCGGACCGCGAGATTCACGGCCGCGGCGCCCCAAGTGCAGCGTTCGTCGGCGTGGGTGATCGCCGCTTGCTGCGTCGAGACGCGAATCAGGCGGTCGATCTCGTCGTGATAGCGCAGTGCCACCGGAAGACAGCGCATGACGCTGCCGTTCCCCGCCGACCGGCCCGGGTTCTCCTGATTCGCCAGACGGCCCGCTTCGAACGGCTCTTTGCCGCGGTCGATCAGGGTGAGCGCGCGTCTTGTCGTCAGGCCGATGCCACGGCCGTCCACCTTCATCCACTTCACCCAGCGGCGCGCAACATCGCCCGCGTCGAACCCATTACAGGCAAGCAGCGACTCGCCGAGCAGCAGCGTCATCGCGGCGTCGTCGTCGTACGGGGAGTTTTTGGGGGGAGGGGCGAGGTCGCGCAGGCCGTTGGGGAATGCTTTCCGGATCGCTTCGGGCGACCCCAGATGCTCGGTGGGCACGCCGAGCTGATTCCCGGCGACAAGGCCCAGCATGGCGCCCCGTGCACGCGAGACGAGTTGTGGGTCTCCCCAGTTCATTGCGCCACAACTTAACACTGCCCATGACCATCGTTTGGGGGCTGGGCGGGCTCGCCGGCATCTACGTCGTGGTGGTGGCGCTACTGTGGGCGTTCCAGGAAAAGCTCACATTCCCGGCGCCAAGGGCGGCGCTTCCCGATCCCCACGAGGTCCTCGGGTACGGTGAACGCATCGAGCTCACGATGCGCGATGGGACACGGCTCGCAGGCTGGTATCTGGCGGCGGAGGGCGGCGAAGGGCGGCGAAGGGCGGCGGGTTCACATCCTGGGCTTCTTTGGTTTTACGGGAACGGGGAGACGATAGGCGCAATTTGGCCGATCATTCGGGACTTTCGGCCGCGAAACGCCTCCTTGCTCGTCGTGGATTATCCCGGCTACGGCGCGAGCGAAGGGAAGGCGAGCGAGGCGGGAATGTACGAAGCGGCAGATCTCGCGTATGACGAAATTGCCCGCCGTCCCGACGTCGATCCACGCCGCATCTACGTGTACGGCCGCTCACTCGGCACCGCGGCGGCAACGCATCTGGCCGCTACTAAGCCGATCGCGGGCTTGATCCTCGAATCGCCCTACACGAGCGCCAAAGGGATGGCGGCTCGTCACTACCGGATTGTTCCTACAGCTCTGGTGCGCTTGCGGCTGGACAACATCGGCCGGATGCCGAGCATCCGTTGCCCCGTGCT
>JBOHSJ010000219.1:0-2705 GCA_050733035.1 Gemmatimonadales bacterium
TTCTTCTCCCCCCGCTCCCCCGGCGGCGCCGCGATTGCCATGCTCGGCGCACTCGCCCTCATGTCGCCCATCGCCTGGATGTACATGCGGACCAAGTCCAAGGCGCGCTACGACTCCTCGCTCGTGCAGACGGTCATCGTGCTGCCGATCGTGATCACCGGCGTCGTCTTGATCGTGCGCGACAGCGTGGCGCTCGCATTCAGCCTCGCCGGCATCGTCGCCGCGGTGCGTTTCCGGAACACGCTGCGCGACACGAAAGACGCGGTCTACATTTTTCTCGCCATCGCCGTCGGACTTGCCGCCGGTGTTCAATCGTTTGCCGTAGGATTCGTCGTTTCCTTCATCTATGTTGCCGTCGTGCTCGTGCTGTGGCGCTTCGATATCGGGACGGCGCCCGCTGCCGAGCGCGTCCGCGGCCGGTTGGTCGCCGAGACCCCAGTCCCGACCGCCGCTCATCCCGCCATCGCGAGTGTGCTGGAGCAGCATGCGCGGCGCTGGAAGCTGATCGGGTCCGAGTCCGCCTCGCCCGGACAAACCGCCCTCACCTTCATCGTGCAGCTGCGTCCGCAGACGACTGCCGAGTCCCTGTTGGCCGCGCTGCGCCGCGACGCCGCCGCGCAGATCACCGCCGTGCGGTTCGAGCCGGATCTGCAGTAGGAATGACTCCGCGGTGGGACATCCCCGACGCGTCAACGCTCGGACAACTCATTGACCACCCGCCCGCAGCCGGGTTCCACGTCTCGGCTCCTCATTCGACCTACTTCCGCGACGTGTACTGCGACACGGTGGAAGGAGAGCTGCGGCAGCGCGGCGCCCGCTACCGCGTGCGCTTTAGCGCCGACGGGAAACAACGCCTCACGGTTTGGCTCCCTGACGGCACGCGCGTCGAGGAGCGGGCGATCGAGAGTGTCCGCGCGCTCGTAGATCCTGAGCGACTCTCCCCCTGGATCGAATGGGAAGTGTCGCGCCGCTCGCGGACGGTGGCGGTGCCGCTCGCTCGCATCTCCCTATGTGACATCGTGGGTGATGTCGTCACGGTGCGGCGCGGCGAGCTGCGCGCGGCACGATGGGAGCTTTCGCTGCGGCCGCGCGTCTGGGGGCGCTTCCCTGCCGGCGTCATCGCGCGCCGCTATGCAGCCACGTCGGGGTTGCGACCGGCCGGCGATGACCCCTTGCAGCGGGCGCAGGCCGCGCTCAACGACGCCGAAGCCCAGGCCCTCTCGCGCGAGCTGCGCGGCGAGCGCGAGCTGGCGTTCCTGGCCGTCGAACATGGCCGTCTGGGGTTGTGCCGCCTGGGCGCCGAGCTGCGCGTTCCCCTGGACCGCGGCAGCGGCGAGGATGCATGTCGCGCGGCGGTGCGCCGCATCGTCGGGAGCGGAGAGGGTCAGCTGCGCCTGCTGGGCATCGTGCCGCCGACGGGAGGCCGCGCCGCATTGGAGGTGTGGACGGCGCGGCGGCTCCGGGCGAGCGCCGCGTTGCAGTGGTTCGCTCCGGCTGAGCTCCTCGACCGAGTCGGCTCCCCAGTGCTGCGCGATCCCGCGACGCTCGCCGCCCTCACGGTCGCGGCGCGCTCGCCGCTCATTCCGGAATGGTCGGGCGCTGCCTTCGGGGGGACGGGGGGGGACGATACAAGCGATGCCGCCCCGGAGGCTGTGGCGCGCGCCAGTCGGGTCACACTGAGCGAGATGCGTACCCCACTGCTCGAGCCCGATCAGATCGACCCCGCACGCGCCGTCCCCGAGCAATTCCTCAGTCCGGAGCTGTCGTGGGTCGAGTTCAACGCGCGCGTGCTCGCTTTGGCCGAAGACCCGCGCACGCCGCCGGCCGCTCGCGTCCGCTTCGTTGGCATCTTTTCGACGAATCTGGACGACTTCGTCGCGACAAAAGTCGGCGCCCTGAAGCAGCTCGCCGCCCTGAAGCGCGGCGGCCTATCCGCGGACGGACTCCGGCCACAGGAGACGCTCGATGCGATCACCATTCGGCTTCGTCCACTCATTGCCCGCCAGTACCGTGCCCTGCAGAGCCTTGACGTCTCCATCCAGTACTGGGTGGAGCTGACGGACGAGGAGCGGACAAGCCTGCGCGCGCGGTTCGTGGACGGCGTGCTGCCATTTCTGAGCCCCAAGGCTCTCACGCGCGCACCCGGACACCCCTTTCCGTTCGTGGCCGACCGGCGCACGGTGCTGCTCGTCGTGCTGCGCGATCGTCCCGAGTCGCCGCCGCACTACGCGCTCGTCGAAATCCCGGACACGCTGCCCCGATTCGAAGCCCTGTCCGGCGGGCGCCGGCTGGTGCCGATCGAGGAGCTCGTGCGCGCGAACCTCGACCTGCTGTACCCAGGGCGGATCGTCGTCGGCGCGCACGCGTTTCGGGTCACGCGCAGCGGAGACCTGCAGCTCGACGAAACGACCACCGGAAACTTTATCCAGGCGATTGAAGAGGAATTGGCGCGCCGCCAGCACCAACCGGTCCTCCGCATCGAGATCGAACCGGGCACACCGGCGCCTCTCCAAGATTTGCTGCAACGGGAGCTCCATTTCGAGGAAAGTGAGCGCGACGGCGGAGTCGGCGCGGCCGACGTGTACGTCGCCGCGGGACCTGTGAATCTCGGAGCCTTGCGCGACGTGCCGACGCCCCTGGCCGATTATCCGACGCTTGCCGTGCACGAGCCATTTCGCACCGACCGTTCCGTCGCGGACCAGCTC
>JBOHSJ010000220.1:0-4125 GCA_050733035.1 Gemmatimonadales bacterium
CGGGTTTCAGGAGCCGGAGACGATACCGCTCGATTATTACAGCCGCATCGCGCAGGGGACGACGCTGCCCGTGCTCGTCGTCGAGGGCGGCTGGTCCTCGCTCACGTTCGATACACTCGTGTCGTCACCGGCGGAGCAGGCTCGCTACATCGGTTGGCAGGCGCGCTTGGCGGACAGCGCCAAAGCTCGTGGTCTGTTTCAGCTGACGTTCTACGATCTCGACTTGAGCGCCAGCCCGCCGCCGCCCGGCTCGATCCTGCCGCTGTTCGCGCATCTGGGGCTTGCGGACAGCGCGATGCATGCGAAGCTGGCGTTGGCGCCGTGGGACAGCGTTTTCAGTCGGCCCTACAGATCGCCCTGATCTACCTGCTCGTTAGGGCGATCACGCCCACCGCGGTCGCGAGGCTGCCGACGATGATGCCAACGATCCGCCACTTCGATTCGGGATCGCGTTGCCCCGGCACCGTAATGCGGTCGCCGCCGCGGATCGCGAGATCCTCCAGCGTCGCGCCCCGCGCGATCGCCGTCTGCAGGTTGTTCCCGCTCCACACCGACGAGCTGCCGCGCTCGATGCGCAGCCGATCGACTCGGGCATCCTTCGTGGCACCACCCGCGAGCATCAGTGCGTCCGCCAGCACCAAGTCGATCGGCACGGCATAGTAGCCCGGCCGGTTCACCTCGCCGACGACGGAGACGCGAACCAGGGCGCGCGCTTGCACCACAGGATTCTTGATGTACATCCCCAACTCGCGAGTCAGGTGAGTCTCGAGATCGGTGCGACGGACGTCTTTCAGCGTGATTTCGCCGATGTTGGGAAGCCGCAGTGCCGGCCCCGCCACGACGGTGAACGTGTCGGACAGGACGGAGTCTCCCTCTACGTGAAGCAGGATGCGATCCCCGACCTGGAACGACGTCGCTGGTGTTTGTGCCGCCACGCTGGTGACAAGCAGCGACGCGGCGACGATGTATGACCACAGTGAGCGCTTCATTCGACTAACACCCTTCCTTCATTAGACGACCCGCGGACTTGCGTGCCGGCCGTCGCCCTCGTCCACGGCCTCGTAGCCGGGCAGATAGTAGGAGTAGTACGCGTAGTATCCGTACGCGGCACCCTTCGGCACGTCGTTCAACACGGCGCCGAGCAACCGAATCGGCAGACGCTCCAGCACCTCGAGTTTCGCGCCGGTGATCTGGCGGTGGCTGTGCCCTGTCCGCAGCACGAGCAGCATCGCACCCGTTACCGTTCCCAGGACGAACGGATCGACGCCTGCCGTGAGCGGCGGGCTGTCGATCAGGATCACATCGTACTGGTCGCGCATGTCGGCGATCAGCTGGGCCATCGACGGCGACCCCACCACCTCAGGAGCACGCTGCGTGCGCGTGCCACACCCGATGAACGACAGGCGGGGATACTCCGTCTGTTGCACGACTTCGTCGAGGCTCACTTCCCCGAGGAGGAAATCGACCAGACCGGGCTGCCGGTTGGCCTTGAACCGGCGGTGCAGCACCCCACGGCGGATATCGCCGTCGATCAGCAGCGTGCGCCGGCCGGCGTCCGCGAACGTGAGCGCCAGATTCGCCGACAGGAACGATTTGCCGTCGCCCGGTCCGGGGCTTGTCAGCGTGAGGAGCAGCGGGCCGGGGCCGTGTTCGTGCGCGAGGCTGAGGCGCACGCCGCGCAGCGCTTCGACGACTTCGGACGGGTCCTTGGCTCGCAAATGCGGTACCGCACCGATGATCGGCACGCCGAGGTCGCGCGACACCTGTTCAGGGTACCGCACCTTGGAATCCATGCGGTCGAGCAGGATCGCGCCCAGCACACCCAGTCCGAGGCCGCCCAGCAGTCCCATGAGCAGAAGGCGGCGCGCGGTGTTCTTGAAGGGACGCTGCGGCACGACGACCGGATCGAGAATCCGCACATCAGGAACCGTGGCCTCGGCAGCGAGCCGGGCCTGATCGAAGCGCTGCGCGAGCGCGGTGTACGTCTGCTCCTTCAACTCGGCGCTGCGATTCAGCCGGGTTTCTTCGATGGCTCGGCCCGGAATCTGCCGCAGATCGCGGGACGCGGCGTCTACTTGTCTGCCCAGCTCCGACTCTCTGGCCGCCAGCTGCGATACGAGCCCGCGCGCCAGTGTTGGGATCGTGCGCTGCTGGAGCTCGGAGATCTGGCTCGCGAGACGCTGCAACGGCGGATACGCGTCGTTGTAGTGGTATTTCATCGTACGGAGCTCTGCTTGCTTGTCGCTCAGTTCTTTCAGCGCATTCGACAACTCTGGGGCGCTCTGCACCGATCCGATGGCGGCCAACGCGTCTGTCGGCAGTCCATCCCCGCCGCCCGCCTGCGACAACAGGCGCTCGAGCGCGTCGCGGTCCCGGCGCAATTGGTCGCGCTCGACGGCCATGTCGAAAAAGCTCGAGCGCACCGGGTCGCGCGCCTCGCCGCCGGTAGCTCCGCGGGTCGCCGCCTGATCCGACGGCAGGGTAATCGTGCGCGTGCGGAATGATTGCAGCGCGGTTTCTGCGGAGTCGAGATTCCGCTGCGCGGTCCCCAACTGGTCTTCGAGAATCTTGGTCAGCTCAGTGAGCTTTTCTCGCTTCAGCTGAGCCGCGACCTCCACGTACCGCTGCGCCACGGCGTTCAGAATGCTGGAAATCAACACCGGGTTCGTGCCCCGCAGCTCCAGCGCCAGGAAGTTGCCATTCAAATCCATCCGGACGTCGAGCTGCTCGCCGAGCCGCAGCGCGGCGTCACGCGGCGGCACCACCGAAAACTCGAGCGTGCGGCCGGCCGGCAAGCGGCCCGGTGCCGGGACCCAGCGGAACCCGATCCGGCTCCCCACCGAATCGACGACCGCTCCGCGCTGCAGCTCCAGCCCTTCGGCTGAGGCCAGTGTGTACTCCCGTCCGTCGGCGCTGACGCTCAAGCGGTAGTCCCCAGGCCGGAACGTGTCGCCGACGGAAAAGCCCTCGAAGCTCACCCGGTCGCTGGGCCGTTTCACATCGAGGTACAGCCGCTGGTCCCGCACCACCTGGTCCAGCACGATGTACGACCGCAACAAGGCTATCCAGGAATCGGCGTCGAGCAGCGCGCCCTGCCGGATCGGCCCGCGCGCATCTGACGCGCCTTCGCCACGCCTGTCCGGAACGTCGATCCAGACGTTTGCCTGCGCTCTGTAGATCGGACGCAGCACACGCGTCGCCGCAACGGCCGCAGCCAGGCCCAACGCCACCATGAGCGCGACGACCCATTTGAACCGCAGGATCGCGCTCGCGATACGACGCCAATCGGGACCCGATTGTTCTTCGGGAAGCATCGGCGTGTGTGGCGGGCTGGCCCGCCGTAGAACAGGCGCCGCGTGTTCACCGCGGAGCGCCGGAAGAGGCCTTTTGTTCATCGAGCATTCAGGCGAGCAAGACCCATACCGCACATGGCTTCACCGCCGTGAGCCCAGCAGCGTTGCGCGCATCCAACACACGCCGTGGACGCGCCATGTCGCGTCGTGTCCGCAGCCGCATGGCAATTCCATCTCGGTTGTAAACGGCATACCGCTTGCGAGTTAGGACGGCATGACACGCCGTGGGTTTAGTCCGATTAACGCCATCACTGAGTGGATGCGCTCCGATACCGGCCGGCACGTAGTCAACGTCGTAATTGCGACGGTGGCGATCGTGCTCACCCTGCCGTTAATGCTGGTCATCGCGCTCCTGATCAAGCTTACGTCCCGTGGCCCGGTGCTGTTCGCGCAGCGGCGGATCGGCCTCGATCGCCGCGCACCCGGCCACGAGGGCGGCAACGCGCGGCGCAATGCCGACCACGGCGGCCGGGCGTTCGTCATGTACAAGTTCCGCACAATGACCGTCGATGACGGAGCAGCGCGTGAGGTCTGGGCGCAGCCGGACGATCCGCGCGTGACGCCGGTGGGACGCGTGTTGCGCAAGCTGCGGCTCGACGAGCTCCCCCAGCTGTGGAACGTGCTCGTGGGCGACATGAACGTCGTGGGGCCGCGCCCCGAGCAGCCCTCGATCTTTGCGACGCTGCGTGACCAAATCGATGAGTATCCGCAGCGTCAGCGCGTCCTACCGGGGATCACCGGCTGGGCTCAGATCAACCGGGCGTACGACAGC
>JBOHSJ010000221.1:0-24872 GCA_050733035.1 Gemmatimonadales bacterium
CGATCAGGACGCCCCAGATCGCGCACGGCACGTGGACCGCCGCCACCCAGCGCCACCGCCACGCCGCGAAGCCGCCCAATACGATGAACACGACGAACAGCGCGTGGGCGGCGACGACGGCGTTGGCGAGCAGCCGGTAGAGCACCCGTAGGTAATAAAACAAAACCCCCCGCCCGGCCAGAGCCGGACGGGGGGGGTGTTTGCCTCAGCAGCGTTTAGAGCGCCCCGGTAAACGTACCGATCGGCGCAAACAGACCGGCGACTGCCGCGTCAAAGTGCTCGATCGCGTCGAATAAGTCGTCGAGCGCCGCAAGATCCTGGACCGTCAGCGGCTCTCCGCCCGCGTCTACCCACTGCGTGCCGGGATCGGAGGGATCGCCATCGATCGAGGCGACGGGATGCCCGTCCACGTAGACTGTCACGTGTACCTGGACGTCCTGGGTGAGCGTATTGATGACGATGCGGCCCACCGCCCGAACCGTCTCGCCGTTCTGGATCAGGCGGAAATCGGCGTTGACGGTGATGTTGGGATCGTTGAACGTCACCGACTCGTTCAACATCACCGTGATCGCGGGGTCGTTCAGGGCGAATGTGGCGTGGACGCTCGCGCCGCCCGCGTTGGCGTTGAACGTCTGGTCGAACGACAGCGTTTTGTCATCCGGGCTGGTGCGGCCGTTCGAGATCGATCCCGTCACAGTGGCGTTGACCGCCGTCTGGCTGGCTTGCAGCGCCGCCGTGTAATCGACGAAGGTCGCCGTGCCGGCGGAGTTCCTGACGAGGACGTGCATCTGTAGCTGCGACGGCGTGCTCTGGTCGATGATATCGAGCGTGCCGATCGCGGTTACGGGTTCGAACACTTCGCCGTCGAGACCGAGGGCGTAGAGCACGAACCGCACGCCGTTCAGGTTGCTGACGGTGGTGCCCTGATAGGAGTACGCGTTGGCCGCGGTATCCCACTCGAACACCCGGCCGTACATCGAGTCGGGGATGAGGCGGCCCTGGGCGGCCGAGACGTTCAGGTTGGGAATGTCCGCCTGGAGCTTGCGCGCCTGCAGCAGACCCGGCAGGAAGACGTGGGCGCCGGTGCGCTCGAGCTTGGGCCGCAGCGTCTGAATCAGGCTCGCCGTCGGCCGAATGCTTGGCTGCGCCGCGTCCAGAAACAGCGCGGCCGCGTTGAAGCTGCGGAAGACGTCGCTATCGAACGTGGAATCGACGGACGACAGATTCGATGAGACCGCCGCCGGATCGTTGAAATCGACCGGGCTGGGCGAGTCCTTGCCGCACGCCGTCATCAGCGCCAGGCCGAGCACGAACCCGGCACGAAGGAACGACCGCATACTGCCTCCTCGAGCGGAGAAGTTGAGAGAAGAATTCAAGTTTGCACGCGCCGCGGCCCGAGAGGCTGTGACCAGGCGCACCTCAGGTGAGGTTAAACGATGACACCACCACCCAGTAGGCGTTCACCTGCGTCGTACAGCACGCCTGATTGTCCCGGCGCGATCGCTCGAACCGGTTCGGCGAGCCGAAGCGCGATGCGGCCGTCGCCTTGAGCAGCAATCGTGCCGGGCACCGCCCGCGCGCGATAGCGACACTGCACCCACACGGCGTCCCCGGGCGCAGGCGGATCCACCAGCCAGTTGACCTCTTCCAGGGACACCTCGTGTCCGAACAACTCCGCGCCCCGTCCGACGACGACCGCGCGCGTCTCGGGCCGGATCGCGACGACGTACATCGGCTCGCCGAATCCGCCGGGCAGCCCGCGTCGCTGGCCGATCGTGTAGCGCGCGAAGCCCTCGTGCTCGCCGATCACGTCGCCGCCGGTCGTCACGAGCGGACCCGGCGTGAGCGCCGGCGCATCAGCGGGGAGATGCTGTTCGAGCACCGCGACGTAATCGTCGTCGGGCACGAAGCAGATCTCGACCGACTCGGCTTTCTCGGCTGTCAGGAGACCGAGCTTGCGCGCTGCCGCGCGCGTCTCGGTCTTCGTGAGCTCGCCCACCGGCGTGAGCATGCGCCGCACGACCGCGCGATCGATGCCCCACAGGAAATACGACTGGTCCTTCTGGCGATCGTGGCCGCGGTACAGCGCGCCGTCCCGTGCGATCGCATAATGACCGGTCGCGATCGCGTCACACTCGAGCGCGTCGGCGTGATACAGGAAGTCGCGGAACTTGGTGAACGAGTTGCAGCGCACGCACGGGATCGGCGTCCGGCCGCGCGCGTACTCGGCCACGAAGTTGTCGATGACGTCGTGCCCGAAGCGGTCCTCGAGGTTCAGGACGTAGTGCGGAATGCCGAGCTTGTGCGCGACGAGCTTCGCGTCGGTGATCGAGTCGAGCGAGCAGCAGGGGCGGTCGGGAACGCCGTCGCCGTAGCAGAACAGCTTCATCGTGGCGCCGATCACCTCGTGCCCCTGCTCGACGAGCAGCGCGGCGGCGACGGAGCTGTCCACGCCGCCGGACATCGCGACAAGCACTCTCATCGATGCAACACGGTCGACAGCGACCGTACCTTCTCGACGATCTTCGGCAGCACCGCCGCGACCGCCTCCACATCGTCCATCGAACTGTCCTTCCCGAACGAGAAGCGCAGCGCGGCGACGCCCAGCTCGCGCGGCACCCCCATGGCGGTCAGCACGTGCGACGGCTCCACCGCGCCGGTGCTGCACGCCGAGCCCGACGAGCAGGCCACCCCAGCGAGATCGAGATGCATCAGCAGCGCCTCGCTGTCCGTGCCGGGGATGGAGGCGTTGGCGATGTGCGGCGCGCGCTGGCTCTGCCAGCCGTGGATCACGGCGTCGGGTACGATGGCGACCAGCCGGCGCTCCAGCGCGTCGCGCAGCTCGCGGAGTCGCGGCGCGAGGGCCTGCTGCTCCTGGGCGGCGAGCCGCGCCGCGGCGCCCAATCCCACGATCCCGGGCACGTTCTCGGTACCGGGGCGAATGCCGAACTGCTGGCCGCCGCCGTGGATGATCGCTTCGACCGCCTTGCGGTCGCGTACGATCAGCGCGCCGACGCCTTTGGGGGCGCCGATCTTGTGGCCCGAGATGGTCAGGAGGGCACAGCTGACGTCGCGGAACGATACCGGAATCTTGCCGAAGGCCTGAACGGCGTCGGAATGAAACGGGACCCCCCCGCCGCCGCCCGTCTCGGTACATCGAGACGCGAGCTCGGCCACGGGTTGGATGGTGCCCACTTCGTTGTTCACCCACATCACGCTCACGACGGCGACGCCGCGCTCGATGGCCCGGTCCAGCGCGTCGGTCTCGACGAGTCCCGAGGCCGTAACGGGGAGAATGATCTCCTCGCCGCCCAGCTGCTTGACCGCATGCGCCGCCGCCAGCGCCGCCTTGTGCTCACTGGCGGAGACCGCGACACGGAACGGACCGCCGCGCGCCTTCGAGGCGAGCGCGGCGCCGATGATGGCGAGGTTGTCCGCCTCGGTGCCGCCGGAGGTGAAGACAACCTGGTTCGGCTCGGCGCTGACCGCTTCGGCCACCGCACGCTTCGCCTCTTCGATCCCGGCGCGCGCCGCGCGGCCAAAGCGGTGGGCGGACGAGGGATTGCCGAAGGCTTCGCTCCCGAGATACGGAAGCATCGCCTCCAGCACCTCCGGCCGCACCGGTGTCGTGGCGGCGTTATCGAGATAGGTGATGCGCTTCGTCATGGAAGGCGCAATCTACAAACTAGATGGACTGCACGCCAAGCTTCAGCACGTCGTCCACTTCCTGGGTCTCGGGCGTGTAGAAGGGCTCGCCGTAGCGGCGGCGGATCAGCGATCCGTAGTGAGCGGACTGAACCCGAATCAGCTCGTACAAGTCCTGGCCGGTAGGGTGGATTTCGCCTGCCGCTTTCGCGCCGTCGAATTGCGACCCATAGCAGCGAATCGCCTCCATCTTCGTTTCGAAGACGTCGGAGATGTCCACGACGAACGACGGCTTCACCGGTTCCTCCCGGTAGGCGAGCGCGAACAGCAGCTTGAAGGGACGATGCGCGTCGCCCGTTTCGGGCGCGTACTTCTTGAGCCCCGCCAGGTAGGAGGCGTCGCGACCCAGCTCGGATGCGACGCGGTGATCCGGATGCCGGCCGACGGGGAAGGGCAGTATCACCACACGGGGTTTCATTCGACGAATCAGCTCGACGAGTGTCTTCCTCGACGTCTCAGTGTTCTCCAAGTACGCGTCGCGCAGACCGGCGTTCAGTCGCACCGCCACGCCCAGCGTCTGCGCCGCCCGCTCCGCCTCCGCCGCACGCGTGTCTGCGTTGCCGCGTGTTCCCATCTCGCCCTGCGTGAGGTCGATGATGCCGACGCGGTGACCCGCGCGGGCAGCCTTCGCGAGTGTGCCTCCGCACGTCAGCTCGACGTCGTCGCGATGCGCGGCGATGGCGAGGAGATCGACGTGGTCACTCATACCGGAGGGCCTCGACCGGATCGAGCTTCGCCGCGCGCGCCGCGGGAGCGATGCCGAAGACCAGGCCGACGAGGATCGACGCCGCGGTGGCGATCGCCGCGGGCACGACGGGGACCGTCGTACTGAACGCGAGCAGTCGCTTCAACAGCTCTCCCGCACCCACGCCCAGGACGATTCCGATGATGCCGCCCAGCAGCGTGAGGGTCGCGGCTTCGATGAGGAACTGCCACAGGATCGCGCGGCGCGTGGCGCCGAGCGCCTTGCGCAAGCCGATCTCGCGCGTGCGGCTCGTGACCGAGACCATCATGATCGCCATGACGCCGATGCCTCCGACCATCAACGCGATGCTGGATAGTACGAGCATGACGAAGAAGAATGCGAACGTCAGACTGTCGAAAATACTCAGAACCTGGTCGGAGGTGAGCAGGTCGAACGTGTTCGGCTCGCCCACGCGCAGTCCGCGCAGCCGGCGCAGCTGCAGCGTCGTCACGTCCATGGCGCGAGCGACCGTGACCTCGGCCTTGGGCTTCACCAGGATGATCAGCCCGTTCCACTCGTCGATCAAGAAGCTGCGGCGGGCGGATTCGAACGGCATCACGGCCGCGATCTCCGGCGTCCCGGGCACCTCGAAAATGTTGGTCGGCCGCTGCCACACCCCGAGGATTTTGAACGGGTGTCCACCGATCCGCACGATGCGGCCGAGCGGGTTGATCGCGCCGAACAGGCGGTCGATGGTGCGCTGCTCCACGATGGCCACCGGATCCCCACCGCGGAGCTCCGCCGCGGTGAACGAACGCCCCATCACGATGCCGCCGCCCAGAATCTCCATGAACCGGTCGTCCGCGCCGAACACGCCGAGGATGCGCGTGTGGTTTCCGCCGTATTCGAAGCGTTGGAAGACCTGCGTCCAGATCGCGGCGTAGTGGATCTCGGGGAGCCGGGCGATGGCCTCGGCGTCCTCCGGAACGAGCTTCGGGCGGATGCGCACCTCGCGCGGCACCGCGTCGGGATTGACACCCGTTGTCGAGAAGTAGCGCAGCACGCGGAACGTCGTGGGGCCCACGACCTCCAGCGTGTTGACGATCTGCTCGCGGAAGCCCGCGACGATGGAGGCCATCGCCATCACCGTCGCGATGCCGATGACGACGCCGAGCACGGTGAGCGCCGAGCGCATCTTGTTCGCGCGCAGCTGCTCGAAGGCGATGCGCCAGCCTTCTCGCACCGAATGGAGCTTCATCTATTCCTGGCGGAGCGCTTCGATCGGATCGAGGCGCGAGGCGCGGTGGGCCGGGTAGACCCCGAACGTGATGCCGACGACGATGCCGAGCAGCAGCGCGATCCCGACGGACCACGTGGTGACGCGCGCCGGCAGCGGGGAAATCGCCTGGACCAGCCCGGACAGCGCGAAGCCGACGACGAGTCCGGAAATGCCGCCCAGGACCGACAGCGTGAGCGCCTCCGCGAAGAACTGGCGGCGGATGTCGCGCCGCGAGGCGCCCAGCGCCTTGCGGATGCCGATTTCGCGGGTCCGCTCGGTCACGCTCATCAGCATGATGTTCATGATCACGATCCCACCAACCACGATGCCGATCACGACGACGGCCGGGACGACGGTGAAAATGACGCGCGTGAGCCGGCCCCAGAATGCGATCAACCCCTCGCCGGTATCGATGGTGAAGTCGTTGTCGGCCCCCGGCCGCAGGCGGTGCGCGATGCGCATCGCCTCCTCGACCCGCAGCATGGCGGGCCCCACGGCGTCGGCGGTCGGCATCTTGACCGAGATGACCATCGTTTGGCGGCGGCCGTACATCGCCTCGAACGTCGACAGCGGCAGCATCACGAAGCCATCCCACGACTGTCCCAGCACGGTGCCCTTCCGGGCGATCACGCCTTTGACGACGAGCTGCATCCCGCGCACCCGAATCGTCTGGCCCACGGCGGACTCCACGTTGCCGAACAGTTTTTCCGCCACGTCGTAGCCCAGCACGGCGACGTAGCGGCGCTGCAGCAGATCGATGTCGGTGAGCGGCTCGCCTGCGGCGAACGAGTAGTCTTGCACGACGACGAACGGGGCCGTCACGCCGAAAATGAAAACGTCGCCGGTCGTGCGGTTGCGCCACTGCACGTCCGCCATCGGTGTCGGCCATCCCGATTGCAGCGCGACCGCCTCGGCATCGGGAACGGCGCGTTGGATGAACTCGACGTCTTCCGGAGCGATGATCGGCCGGCGCTGGATCTGCTTCCAGGCTTCGTCATCGATGAAGCCGACCTGAATGGGGTCGCGGCGCACCTGGAACGCATTGACGCCCACGATGGCGCCCGCCAGCCGCTCGCGGACGTAGGCGTTCATTCCCTGAATCACGGCGACGACGGCCACCAGAAACGCGACGGATACGATGATGCCGAGCAGCGTGAAGAAGGAGCGGAGCTTGTGGCTCCAGACGGTCTGGAGTGCAAGGCGGATCGCTTCCAGGGGGTGCACGGAGAGAGAACTTAACTGCAGCGACTGAAGTTCCGCTTACTCGTATCTGAGCGCTTCCACAGGATCCAACCGGGCCGCCCGGCTCGCCGGATACAGCCCGAATCCGATCCCTGTCAGGGCCGAGGCGGCGAGCGCCGCCACGACGGACCAGATCGGCACGTTCGCCGGGATCGAGGTGAAGCTCGAAATCGCAAACGCGAGCGCGCCGCCCGCGAGCATGCCGACCGCGCCGCCCACCAGCGTCAACGTGGACGCTTCGACCAGGAACTGCCACAGGATCGCGCGGCGGGTCGCGCCCAGCGCCTTGCGCACGCCGATTTCGCGGGTCCGCTCGGTGACTGAAATCATCATGATCGCGACGACGCCGACGCCGCCCACCATCAGCCCGATGGACGACAGCACCAGCATCACGAGGAAGAACATCCCGGTGACCTTGTTCCAGGAGTCCAGCAGCTTGTCCTGGGTCACGATCGCAAAATTGTTCTCCTCGCCCGGCTTGAGCCGGCGCAGGGAACGCAGCGTCGCGACGACGTCATCCATGGCCTCTTGCTGCGTGTACGAGGGCTGCGGTGAGACGGCGAGCCGCATCCAACCCTTCAAGTAGGGCACGTATTTCATCAAGGCACCGCGCGGAATGCCGACAAACGGCGGCGTGCTGCCGGAAAAGAGACTCGGCGGCGGTGTGTACACACCGATCATGACGAACGGGACGCCGGCGATGTGGATCGTCTGGCCGATCGGATCTCGGCCGCGAAACAGCTGGTCCTCGAGCTTGCGGTTGATGACGGCGACCTGGCTGCTGGCGATGTCCTCGGTGCGCGTGAACGTCCGGCCGGGGTGGATGTCCCCGCCGTTCACCTCCACCCACTGCGCAGACAAGCCGGAGACGTTCACCGACTCGAGCCGCAGGTCACGGAACTCCACCGTGGCGGAGCTCTCTTCGCGCCGGGTCACGTAGCGCACCGAGGGCAGCGCGGCAATGCGATCGGCTTCGGCATCCGCGATCGCCGGATTGCGGCGCCAGGGGCTGCTCTCCTCGGAGCCGTCCGAGACGTTGACCCCCGCCTGGAACCAGCGCCACACGAGGAACGTCCGCGGGGCGATCGACTCGAAAATGTTGGAGACGCTCTTGTTGATGCCGCTGATCAGCGCGGCGATCACCATCACGACCACGACGCCGATGGCGACGCCGAGAATCGTGAGGGCCGCGCGCCGCTTGTTGGCGCGCAGCGACTCGAGCGCGATGCCGACCCCTTCGAAGGCGGCGGTCATGTCTCGTGACGCAGGGCGGCGATGGGATCGAGGCGGGCCGCGCGCGTCGCCGGGTACACACCCGCGATGATGCCGACCCCGGCCCCCAGCAGCACGCCCACGAAGATGGACCAGGACGCCACCGCGGCGGGGAGGGGCGTGCTCGCGGCCACGAGCGCCGCGAGCCCGATCCCCAGCGCCACGCCGGCGCTGGCGCCCACGGTCGCGAGCGTCGTCGCCTCGACCAGGAACTGCCGCAGGATGTCGCGGCGGCGCGCGCCCAGCGCCTTGCGAATGCCGATCTCGCGCGTGCGCTCGGCGACCGCCATCAGCATGATGTTCATGATCACGATGCCGCCCACGACGAGCGAGACCGCCACGAGGCCGGGCAGCGCGACGAACAGCACGCGGCTGATCTTGCCCCAGAAGTCGAGCACCTCGTCGGCCGTCTCCATCGCGAAGTCGTTCGCATCGCGCGGCCGCAGGTGGCGCCGGCTGCGCATCACCGCTTCCGCCTGCGTCATCGCTTGCCGCATCTCGAGCGGCGAGCTGGCTTTCACGGCCAGGGCGTCCACGACGCGCGGTGGATTGACGAAGCGCTTCAGCGGCGCGCTCGCGGGGGCGATGGCGAACTTGTCGAGCGAAAGCCCGAACAGGTTGCCCTGCTTTTCGACGACGCCGATCACGCGGTAGGGCAGCTGGAAGATTTTCACTTCGCGGCCGATCGGGTCCTGACCCTCGAACAGCTTCTCCGCCAGTTCGTAGCCGAGCACCAGCACCGGCACGCCGGCCTGCACTTCCTGGACGGTGAACGCACGGCCGCGTTCGAGCGTCAACGAACGGATCGCGAAGTACTGATCCGTGGCGGCCGTCACCTGCACGTCCTTGACCTGGCGCCGTCCCGCCGCGAGCGCCGCGCGCGTGCTGGACTCCCAGGCGGTGAGCACCGGCACCGTCAGGCCGCGCGCGACCGCCTGCGCGTCCTCGTAGGTGACGCGGGGGCGGCGCATCCAGGATCGCCACATTGAATCGGTGACGTTACCGACCTGCACGTCGGGGAATTGTCGCAGCCGGAAGGTGTTCACGCCGAGCAGCGTGCCGGCGAAGGTGTCGGTCATGTAGCGGTTCATGCCCTGCACGACCGACACGACCGCGATGAGGAACATGACGCCGATGAGGACGCCGATGATCGAGAAGACGCTCTTGAGCTTCTGCGACCGGATGGTCTGAAACGCGAGGCGAACGGCTTCGGTGAACCGCATGTCACCGGCCGCCCGCTATTCGTACCGCAACGCTTCTACTGGATCCAGCCGCGCGGCTTTACTCGCGGGATAAATGCCGAACAGGAGTCCCGTTACTGCCGCCGCCGTCAGCGCGAGGATGATCGACCCCAGCGGCACATAGGCCGGCACCGGCGTAAACGCGTGCAGCAGAATCGCGATCCCCCAGCCGATCACCATACCGACGATTCCGCCGACCAGCGTCAGCGTCGACGCCTCGACTAGGAACTGCCACATGACTTCGCGCTTCGTCGCCCCCAGCGCCTTGCGCACGCCGATCTCGCGCGTGCGCTCCGTGACGGAAATCATCATGATCGCGACCACGCCGATGCCCCCGACCATCAATCCGACCATCGAGAGCGCGATCATCAACACCCGGGCGACGAGCGTGAAACTGTTGACCGCCTGCACGTACACTTCCTGACTGATCGCGTCGAAGTTGTTCTTCTGGCCGGGCCGGAGGCCGCGCATCGTTCGCATTGCCACCGTGACGTCGTCGATCGCGCGCTCGAGCGACACGGAATCCTGCGGGACGACGAACATGTCCATCCAGCCGGGCCAGTACGTCAGGTCCTTCACGAACGTGCCGTGTGGAATCATGACTTCCGGCTGGTCTCCCTCGCCGAACAGTCGAGGGGGCGGTTCGTAGACGCCCACGACATCGTAGGGAAGCCCGCTGATCTTCACGCGTCGATTCATCGGATCGCGCTGGCCGAAGAGATTCTCCGCGAGCTTGGTGTTCACTACCACCACGTGCGCATTCGCAGCGTCTTCGAGGTGCGAAAACGAGCGGCCCGGGGAGATGTGGCCTCCTTCGATCTTGGGCCAGTCGGCGTTGCGGCCGCGAATCCGCACCGCGGCGATGCGGTGGCCCTCGAACTCGACGTCCGCATTCGTTCCCTCGTCCACGACCACGAACGCAATCGTGGGGAGCTGCGCCAATTGGTTCGCTTCTTCGACCGTGATCGGCGGCCGGCGGCGCCACGGATTCGGGTCTTCGGGGTCTTCGTCGCCCTGGCCGCCCCAGTAGCGGCCCACCCAGAAGGTCTTCGGCCCCAGCGACGCGAGCATGTCCGTGATGCCCTTGTTGAACCCGCTGATCAGCGCCCCGATGACCATGACGACGGTGACGCCGATGGCGACGCCGAGAATCGTGAGCGCGGCGCGCATCTTGTGTGCGCGCAGCGACGTGAGCGCGATGCCGACGCCTTCGAACAGCTGGGTCATACGCTACTCCTGTCGCAACGCGGTGATCGGATCGAGCCGCGCCGCGCGACTCGCGGGAATGACGCCGGCCGCGACGCCCACGCCCGCGCCCATAACGACACCCAGCACGATCGACATCGGCGACACGCTGGCCGGGAGTGGAGAGATCTTGTCGATCACGATCGTGAGACCGATTCCGGCGATGATCCCGAACCCCGCACCGATGGTCGCGATCGCGGTGGACTCCGCCAGGAACTGCCGCAACACGTCCCGGCGCCGGGCGCCCAGCGATTTCCGCAGTCCGATTTCCCGCGTGCGCTCGGCGACGGCCATGAGCATGATGTTCATGATCACGATGCCGCCGATGACGAGCGAGATCACCACGACGCCGGGAAGCAGGACGACGAGAATGCGGCTGATGCCGGCCCAGAAGCGCTGCACCCCTTCGGACGTCTCGAGCACGAAGTTGTTGTCCTGTTGCGGCCGCAGGTGGCGGCGGCTGCGCATGATTCCTTCCGCCTGCGCGATCGCTTCCCGCATCTCGAGGTCCGATTGCGCCTTGATGAGGAAGGCGTCGAGAATGCCGGGCGGATTCACCAGATTCTGCGCCGGCGAGAGGGCGGGCACGACGACGAACCGGTCGAGCGGGAATCCCAGAATGCTGCCCTGTTTTGCCACGACGCCGATCACGCGGTAGGGAATGCCGCCGATCCGAACACTCTTGCCGAGCGGCGCCCGATCGGCGAACAGGCGCTGTTTTACCGCGTCGCCCAGCACGACGACCGGTGCGCCGGAGCGATTCTCCTCGCCGGTGAACGGCCGGCCCATCTCGATCCCGAGGTTCTTGATGTCGAAGTACCGCTCGCTCGCGGCGGTCAGCTCGATGTCGCGCGCTTCCTTGTTGTTGTAGGACACGGTGACGTTGTCGCTCGACTGCCAGGCGGTGATCACGGGGACCGTGAGCCCGGCGGCCACCGCCTCGGCGTCACTGAAGCGGATGCGCGGCCGCCGCGCCCAGGCGCGCCACACGGAGTCGGGCACGTTGGGCGTGAACATCGGACGCCGCCGCAGCTGGAACGTGTTCACGCCGTACAGCGTCTGCGCGAACTTCTCCGTCATGTAGCGGTTGACGCCGTTCACGATCGACCAGGCACCGATGAGCGACGCCACGCCGATGAAGACGCCCAGCAAGGAGAACCCGCTCTTCAGCTTCTGCGCCCGGATCGTTTGCAGCGCGAGCCGCATCGCCTCATAAAAGGGCACTCAGGCCGCCTGCAGTTGATCGGTCGCGACCACGCCGTCGCGCAGCGTAATCACGCGCGCCGCTTGCGCCGCAATGTCCTGTTCGTGCGTGACCATGACCACGGTCTGACCAGAGTCGTGCAGCTCCCGGAACAGCGCCATGATCTCGAGGCCGGTCGTCGAGTCGAGATTCCCGGTCGGCTCGTCGGCCAGCAGGATGCTGGGCTCGTTCACCAGCGCGCGCGCAATCGCCACGCGCTGGCGCTGGCCGCCCGACAGCTCGTTGGGCCGGTGATCCATGCGGTCACCGAGGCCGACGCGCTGCAGCGCGTGCGCCGCGCGTTCACGCCGGTTCCGCGCCGAGAGGCCGGCGTAGATCAGCGGCAGCTCGACGTTGTGCAAGGCGTCGGCGCGCGGCAGCAGGTTGAATGTCTGGAAGACAAACCCGATTTCCTTGTTGCGAATCCGCGCCAGCTCGTCGTCCGCCAGGTCGCTGACCTTCTGCCCGTTGAGCCAGTACTCGCCGCTCGTCGGCGTGTCGAGGCAGCCGACGAGGTTCATCAGCGTCGACTTGCCGGACCCCGATGGTCCCATGACGGCCACGTACTCGTTTTTGCGGATCTGCACGCTGACGCCGCGCAGCGCGCGCACGAGCTCGGAGCCCATGTCGTACTCGCGGGTCAGCTTGTGCGTCAGGATGATGACGTCGGGAAGCGGCGTATCACCCGTGCGAAACAGCTGGACCCCCCCGGGGCTCACGAGCCGCGCCGGGCGGTCGTGTCGCTGGATTCCCGGCTCGGCCGCACGCGCGCGCCTTCCTTCAAATCGCGGATCGCCTGATAGGGGCCGGCCACGATCGTGTCTCCCGGCTGCACGCCATCCACGACCTCGAAGTGCTCTTCGCCTGCGATCCCGACCTTCACCGGATGGAACGTCGCCACGCCGTTATGGACGAGGAACACGCCTTCCGTCTCCTTCTTCGCTCCGGCGTGGGCTCCGTGCTTGGTCGTATCGCTGCTGGCAGCCGCGGCCTCCGCGGAGCCCCCAGTGGGCTTTTGCTCCGTGGAGACCGGCGTGTTCTCACGCACCGTCAACGCGATGATCGGAATCGCGAGCGCCTGCTTGCGCGTGTCCGTTACGATCCGCGCCGTGGCGGACAGGTCGGGACGCACGTCGTTCGGGGGATTGACGAGCGTGATTTCCACCTCGTAGTCCACCGCGCGGTCGTTCTGCCCCGTCGCTGCGGAAGCGGCCGACAGAATCGCGCTGTTGGAGACCTCCGTGACACGGCCGACGAATGTCGTGTCAGGGAAGGCATCGATCGTGACTTCCACCGAATCGCCGATGTTGACGCGCACCACGTCGGTCTCGTCCACGTTCACCTTCGTCTGGATGACCGACAGGTCCGAGATCGTGAGCAACAAGCCGGTCTCGCGCGAGAAGGTCCCCGGCACCGCGACCTCGCCTTCTTCGACTGCCAAGCGCGTCACGCGGCCGGCCATCGGAGCGGTGAGATGCGTCTTCGCGAGCTGGTCTTGCGCTTCCTGTAACCCGGCGCGCGCCTGCGAGACCATGTGCTGCGCTGCCGTGAAGTTCGCGTCGGCGATTTCGAACGCGGTCTGCGCCTGCTCGAGCTGCTCTTGCGACACTAGGTTGGGATTCTGCTCTCGCAGCTCCTTGGTGCGCTGCAGGCTGCGCTGCGACTGGTCGCGGTTGGCGCGTGCTTGCACGGCGCTGGCCTCGGCCGATGACATGGCGGCCGTCGCGCGCTGCTTGTTCGCCTGATAGATCGTGGGATCGATCTGGAGCAGGAACTGGCCCTTCTGCACCAGGTCGCCCTCGCGCACCCCGATCCGCGTGATCCGGCCCGTGATGTCGGCGCTGACGTCCACCTTCTTCTTGGGCTGGATCTTCCCGCTGGCGGTGACGGCCGCGACGAGGTCGCGGCGGCCGACCTGCTCGAACCGCACTTCGATCCCCTTCTCGCGTTTGGCGCTGGCGCTGACCATGATCAGGACGACTACCAGCGTGCCGACTCCGACTCCCAAGAACACTTTGTTCCGCTTAGACATGTCTGATCGATCCTCTCGGTTAACGCAAACTGCGGCCGATGGCGGCTTCCAACAGCGCCAAAGCCTTGTGGTAGTCGTACGTCGCATTCACAGCATCGCTCTCGGCACGTAGCGCGGCGACCTGCGCGTCCAGCAGCTCGAAGAACGTTCCAGAGCCGACGCGGTAGCGCTCGGTCGCGAGCTGGAGCTGCTCCCGCGCCGCCGTGCGGTTCGTGTCCTGCAAGCCGACGGTCCGGAATGCGGTCTGCAGCGTCAGGAACGCCTGGCTCACTTCCGTCTGGACCGCGAGCCCGCGGGCGCGCACCGCTTCTTCCAGATCGCCGTGCTGGGCCCGCGCTTCTGAGACACGCAATTGCTGCGCAAAGTTTGTAAAGATCGGCAGCGTGACCGTGAGCCGGGCCTGGAACGGCTGCTGCGTAAAGTTGAACGGGAAGACCGAGTTCGCGTCCCGCAACGCCTGCTCGTTCTGACTGCCCCAGATGAACAGGTTGCAGTTCCGCAGGGGCAACGAGTTGTTGTTGCGAATGACATTGTCCTCGTCGCACGCCGTTTTCTGCGCGCCGAACGCCTGCTGTTGATTGAAGATCAGCGGATCCACGTCGGTGAACTGCTGCGTGAACCCCGACCACCCCGCCGAGACCGACAGCGTTGGCCCGTAGGCCGACGTGGCGGCGCGCTGCCCCCACGCCGCCGCGTCCTCACGCGCGCGCAGCGCCTTGAGCGCGGGGTTCTGCTGTTCCGCCATCGTCAGCAGGTCCGGGAGCTGCCACACGGGGGCCTGCACGGTGAACGAGTCGGTGAGCTTGACCGCGGCCACATCGATAGGAGGTATGACGCCCATCTGCTCGAACAGGCGCAGCTTCTCGACGTTCACGAGCGTTTGTGCACGGAGCAGCCCGACTTCGGCTTGCCCACGGGCGACCTGTGCCTGCCGCACGTCGATGAGCGTCGCCTGGCCGACGCCGTAGCGCGCCTGGGCCAGCTTCAGAAACTCCTCGTTGCGCTGCAGAGTCTTCTTCGCGAGGTCGGCCTGATCCCCTGCCTGCAATACCGTCAGGTACTGTTGTTTGATGCCGGTGACGAGCAGGTTCTCCGCGCCCGCGATGTCGGCGTCAGTCGCGCGCTGCTGCGCTTTCGCGAGCCCGGGCTGCGACAGGGTCGTGCCCGAGAGCTGCCACGAAAGTCCCAGATCGTAGAACGACGAGACCGTCGAGACCGACTGGGAGAAGCTCTGCGCAAGGAACGTCTGCGAGCCCGGCCCGGTGTACGACATCCCGCCGGACGCGGTGAACGACGGGATCAGCAAGCTGGAAATCGCGCTACGAACGCCCCAGGCCGCCGGCCCGCGATTGTTCTGCGTCTGCCGATAGGCCGGATTCTTCTCGCGCGCGACGGCGATGGCATCGGCGAGTGAGAGGGCCGCGGTCGCCGGAGCGGGGGCGGGGCTGGGAGTGGTGGGTTGCTGTGCAGCCGCGACGGTGGCGAGGGGGTGGCACACCAAAAGGCCTGCCACGATCAACACTGGTCTCATGGTCGTCCCTAAAAAAGGATATGTCGGAGGTCGGACCGCCCTACGCGCCAGTGCGTGGAGCGGTTTCGGCCTGCGACAGAACCTAGCCAGGGGAGACCCCGGAGCAAGCTCAGCCGCTTGCCAGACGCTCGGCGCTGAGGCGGCGAGAGGGGATTTCGACCTTCATGAGGCGGCCGGCGGCGTCGAGCCAGAGGTGGACCGTTTCCTGACCTCCGCTGACCGTGATGTGCCGCAGGCTGGTGGGGGCGCGGTTGACGTTCGTGGAGCCCAGGCCGAGGTCCTGGATCTGGACGGTTTCGCGCCGCAGACCGCGCGGGAAGATGGCCGTGAGGGTTACCGGATCTGTCGCGGCCCGCCAGGCGGCGAACAGATAGGTCGCGAAGACGGAATCATCGAGCACGATGGCGCGCTGCCCCGTCGGGAATTCGCGCGCGCGTTCGGTCGCTCGCGCCACAAGGCGAACCGTGAATCGTCCTCGCCCCAGCTCGCCGAGGATGCGCGAGGGCTGCCGGGGATCAGCGACGTCGTACTGCAGAGTGGCCGGCAAGGTGTCGGCGTTCACTTCCAGAATCGGCGAGAGTACGATGACGGGACGCGCGCGATCGTACCGGATCGTCGTCGCCAGCGTCCAACCCTCTCCGCCACGCGACAGGCGGCCGTGGCTGAGCCGGAAAGACTCTCGCGCCACCTCGAGCGTATCCACGCGCACGACGAAAACGCCCTCGTCCACGGGGCTTCCCACTCCGGGGATCTGCAAGAGCGCAAGAGCGAGGAGGTGCGGCGTCATGTGGCTACGGCTCCCAAAACTCGCGTAGAGATACGGTCATGAATCATCTTATACAGCCGCGCGCCCTTTTCGGCTGAAGCCAGCGAGGGACGCCCCACGGAACCAGGGGAGAGGGCGGGAACGGAACCCGCCGCACGCCGGCGATAGCGGGCAACTTGCCGTTCGGTCAGCGGAAAGTCCTGCGCGAGGTCCATGCGAACCAGCTCGGGCGCGAGGTAGAGCATGAGCGACGTATCGAGCTCCCCGCCATGGGTGGGCCCGCCCGGGTCCTCGAGATAGTCGGTGAAGTCGAGCGCGAAGATGTCTACGGTGAACACACGGGCCCGCCTGGTACGCAGCGTGGAGAGGGCTTCCTGGTGGGGATCGTGCCCGTGCGCGGTAAGAATAATGAAGGTGTCCACGCCACATTGCTCCCAGGAGCCGAGCAGGTCATTCATCCAGCGGTGCAGGGTCTTGCGGCGGACGGCGGCGTTGCCCGGGTACGGGCGCTTGGTCGCGGTGTTGACGCCGTACGGAACCGTCGGCGCGCGCAGCACGTGGAAGCTCGCCGAGAGATCATCGGCGAGCCGCTCGACGATGAGCGTATCGCAGCCCAGTGGCAGATGTGGTCCGTGCTGTTCGCAGGTGCCTACGGGCACCAGGAGCCGTGAGTCGCGCGCGAGGGCGGCGCGCACGGCATCGGGGGTGAGAAGACTCAGGTGCAGCGGCAAGCTCACGTTGTAATCGCCGGTGGCCTCGCGAGTCTCGCGACGGCGGAGTGGCTCCACGGGGAAGCGGCCGTGTGGGCGGCGCTCGCGGGTGTCGCGGGGGTGGTCGCGTTCGTCCTCGCCGTGCGCCCACCGTCCGCGCGACCCACCTTTGGCATCGCGGCGGCGCTGGTGAGCTTGCTGCTCGGTCGAGTGCTCGTCAGTGGTGCGGAGCGCATTTGGCGCATCGAATGCTGCTGGCCCGCATTGCGGGAGTCGCGCGTGCCGGCGACGGCGCGCGCACTGCAGCACGCGCTGGGATCGGCGATATCTGAAGCGCGGCGCTTGGCCCAGCGCGCCGCGACGGCCGCAGTCCTGCCGCGTCCCGAAGTGATTGAACGCCTGCGCGACGCCCTGGGTGGGAGACAGACGATCGAGCGGGGAATCGCGATTGTCCCGGCCGACTCGACCGCGCCTCCGATCGCCTGGGCGGGGCGGCACCGCATGATTCCCCTGCCGGACACGATTGAGCTGCAAGCGGTCATGACTCCATTCTACGCGGTGCTCGAGGCGCGCCGCCAGACGGATCGGGGCGTGGCCGTCGGGAACGTGCTTCTCTGGGCGGCGCCGGTTATTGCCGACGGCGATCGTTCCATCGCCGCCGCCTTTGCGCGCAAACACGGTGTGTCACTGCGGTTCTTTCCCGCGGGACTCGGACCGCGCGATTCGAGCGTGTTCGAGATTTGTCCGGCGCCGACCGGCTGCGAGCATGGTGACACGCTGTTTTCGGTACAAACCATGCCACCCTCGCAGGGCGACGCCAAGCTTGCCGGGCTCGCGCGAACCGCATGGTTGGCGCGCATCATCCTCGGCGCGCTGCTCGTGCTCCTGCTCGTGGCGGCGCCGCCGGGCGGAGCACGCTGGGGTGTGGCGCTCGTTGGGGCCTGGACGCTCGTACGGGCGCCGATGGGACCCGCCGCCTGGTTTTCGCCCGCCACGTTCTATCGCCCCATCGCGGGCGTCATCGGCACGTCCGCCGGCTCGCTCTTCGTCGCCGGGGTGCTGCTGCTGCTCGCCGCCGGCTGGTTGTGGCGGCGCGGTGTGCCGCGCCGCTGGTGGAGTATCGCGGCGGCGACACTCCTGATCCTGTTCGCCCCATATGTCGTGCGCTATTTCGGCCGTGGCATCGCGCCGCCGGCGAGTGGCGTGAGTCTGGGTCTGTGGTTGTCCTGGCAAACCGCGCTCGCGGTGACAGCGATGGCGATCATCCTGCTGGCCGCGGCGTTGGTTCGCGGCTCGACTGAGCCCACGCGCGTCGGCTGGGCGCTGCCGGCGGCGTGCGCGTGGGGCGCGTTGGCGGCCATCGGCGGGCTCTGGTTGTGGGACCCCCATGGTGCCTGGCCGGAGTGGTACACGTTTCTGTGGTTGCCAGCGCTCGCCGGCGTCATTCTTCCCGCGCCGCGCCGTTGGGCACTGGTCGGCATGGCGGTCGTAGCAGGGACGGCCGGCGCGCTCCTGGCTTGGGGCGCTGCCGTCGAAGGCCGGCTCGCACTCGCCAGCCGCGACGCGCAGCGCTTGGGGCAGGAGGGTGATGCGGTCGCCGTCGCGTTGCTCGAGCGGCTGAGTCAGCAGGTTGCCATGCCCTCGCACCCGCCGCCGCGCAGCGCGGGCGATCTGTATGCGCTGTGGGCGACATCCTCGCTCGTCGCGCAGGACTATCCCGCGATGCTGGCGCTGTGGAACAGCGACGGCGCGCTCCTGGCCGAGCTGCGCCTGTCCTCGCTCGATCTGCGCCCCGCGCTGTTATCGACGTTGGTGCGCACGGTCCCGGGGCCGTGCGTCGAGCGGGTGGAGGGCAGTCCCGGCATTCACTACGTCCTCCTCGCGCCCCTCGCCAATGGCACCGTGTTGACCGTCGGTGTCGGCCCGCGCACGCGCTATTTGCCGCCTGATCGGCTGGCGAGATTCCTGCGCGGCGAACCGAGTGTCGAGCCGCCGTACACCATTACGCTTTCGCTTCCTAGTCAGACTGACGCCCGCCACTTCGGAGACGCACTTCAATGGCGCCGGGAGGGGTGGTCGGCGCGCGGGGAGCGGCGCATCGAGCTGCCCGAGGGTGGCAGTCACGTGCACGTGCGCGTGGACCTGCGCGGCCCGTGGGCGTTGCTGGTCCGGGGCATCCTCGTGGTCTGGCTCGATGTCGCCGTTCTGGCCGCCGTCTGGCTATTCGGTCTGGTCATTGCCGAAGGGTGGCGTCCCCGCATTTCGACGCTGCTCGGCTCGGTCCGGACCAGTTATCGGGCGCAACTTGCCGTGGTGCTCAGCGTATTCCTCATCCTCCCGGTGCTGGGTTTCGCCGCGTGGAGCCTGGCGCGTCTTGGCGACGAGGCGCGCCGCGCCGGCGACCTCCTGATTCGTCAGACGCTGCGCGATGCCTTTACGAGCGCCGCGAATATCGCCCGAGACAATCCCGAGACGGCGCCCCAATCGTTGGTGGAGTTGGGCCGCAGCTTGGACGCGGAGCTGTGGCTGTATCGCTCCGGGGTCCTCGTCGGGACTTCTTCACCCGTCTTGGCGGAGCTTGGCTTGGCCGACGCATTCCTCGCGAACGCGGCGTTTCGCGCGACCCTGGCGGACGAGTTGGAGCTGATCACGGACGCCCGCGCCGCGGGTCGCCGGACTCGGATTGGGTACCGCGTCGTCGCTCCGGGCCAACCAGGCGAGCAAGCGGTGCTGGCGGTGCCGCGCCTGCTGGACGACGAGCGTGTGCAGCGTCAGCAGGAAGACCTGGCCCTGGCGCTGCTGCTCGTCACGGCCGTCGGCCTGCTCGGCGCCGTGTACCTCGCGGGGTTCGCCGCTCGGCGGCTCGCCAAGCCGGTCGCCGCGCTGCGCGAGGCCGCGCTCGCGGTTGGACGGGGCATCGAGCCGCCCGCGTTCCCGCCGGGAACGCCGCGTGAGTTCGAGCCGGTCCTCAGTGCGTTCGACCGCATGGTGACCGACATACGGCGCAGCCAGTCCGCGCTCGAGGAAGCGCGGCTGCGCACGGCGCGCGTGCTCGCCAACGTCGCCACCGGCGTGATCGCGGTGGATGAAGGGCTGAGAGTCACGATGGCGAATCCGCGCGCGTCCGAGCTCGTCTTGGGCGACACGGAAACGCTGGCGCCGGGCAACGTGCTGCCGCAGGCGACGCCGGCGGGATGGGCCCCGGTGTGGCAAGCGGTCGCCGAGTTCATAACGGCGAACCGCGATGTGATTCAGGAGCGCGAGTTTGAGGTCGGCGGCCGCCAGATTCGCGTTCAGCTCGCGCTGTTGGGCGCGGCGCCGGACGGCTGCGTCATCGCGCTCGATGATGCCACCGCCCTCACGCGCGCCGCGCGGGTGCTGGCGTGGGGCGAGATGGCGCGCCAGGTGGCCCACGAGATCAAGAACCCGCTGACGCCGATTCGACTCGGCATTCAGCATCTCCAACGCGTGCGCGGCAAAGGGCAGTCGGCCGCCTTCGAGGCGACGCTCAAGGAAACGTCGGAGCGGATCCTCGCGGAGATCGACCGGTTGGACGGGATCGCGCGCGCGTTTTCACGATTCGGCGCCCCGCCGTCGGACGCGGAGCGGCTGCCGCTCGAGCCGGTGGACCTCGCGGCAGCCGCGCGCGAAGTCGTGCAGCTCTACGATCTTGATTCGGGCGGGCCGACGCGCTTCGAAGTGCGGGCCGGCAACGGGTCGCCCGCGTTGGCCCGCAAGGATGAAGTCAAGGAAGTGCTCGTCAACCTGCTCGAGAACGCCCGCAACGCCGACGCGAAGCGCGTCACCGTGCAGATCGCCGCGAGCGGCCGCCAGCTGATCGTCGCCGACGATGGCCGTGGGATCCCTCCGGACGTGCTGCCGCGCGTCTTCGAGCCGACGTTTTCCACTACGTCGAGCGGGGCCGGGCTGGGGCTGGCGATCGCCCGCCGCCTGGTCGAGAGCTGGGGCGGCGTCATCACGCTCGACAGCGATCCGGGCAAAGGGACACGGGTCACTCTGACGCTCCAAACGGCATCCTGAAGCGGGTTTGGGTGACCTTGCTCACACCAAACAATGGAAAAATCGGACACAATGTGCAAAGTTGTGGCGGCCTTTCCCCCGTCCGAGGTGCTCTGTGCGAACTGGAGTCGTCGCTCTTGCGCTGCCCCTGCTCGTACTCGCTCCCCTGCGACCGGCCCGCGCGCAGTTTTCGTTCGATGCGCGCCGGATCGGCATGGGAGGGGTCTCCATGAGCCGTGACGGTACCGTCCGTCGCTACAACCCGGCGTATCGTGCCGTGAAGACGCGCAGCAATGTCAGCGGGGCCCCGAAGTTCTCGATTCCGATACCACTGGGGCTCATCGACTTTCTCAAAGACCATCCGCTCAACCAGCTCGGCGACGATCCCATGTTTAATCCGGACTCGGATGCCTTCAATCCGGTCGAGCTGATGAATCTCATCTTCAATCCGCCGATCTTTTATGAGCTCAAGAAGGCGCCCACACCGACGAACGATGTGGAGCTCACGGTCGGCCGCAACCAGCTGATTCTGAATCTCGGTGGAAGCCGCGTCTTGATTCCCGAGCAGAAATTCGGTCTCGGGACCACCAGCCGCCTGTTCGATGCCGGCGCCGGTTTTGCCGGGTTCAACTTCGGCGTCATGGGATTCCTGCAGTACGACGTCGGATTCACGTTGGACAGCACGCTACGCAACTTCTTGACCGACACGCTGGTCGGCGCACAACCGAACACCGATTACGCCGTCCTCACCGACGGTGTGGTCCAGGCAGGTTTAGCGCCGACGGTCGGCTACGCGGGCCGCATCCTCCGTGGCCCGGGTGGTGCCGGGGGCGACGAGTCCGACGACGGTTTGTACCTCGGTGGTGCGCTTCATTATTACCTGGGCGCCACGTACGGCCGCGGCCTCGGACCGGCAGGATTCACCACGGGTCCAGTCGTGCTCGGCAGCACGCCGGCGTGGCTGGTGGACGTCAATCTGCTGACATCCAACAAAGCCAACGGGCATGGCCTGGGTGGCGACGTCGGCATCGCGTGGATCTCCGGCCCATTCGAGGTCGGCTTCGGCGTCAACGACATCGGCGCCGAGCTCACGTGGTCGGACACCAAGATCCAGCGCTTCGTCTACGATACCGCGGGCGATTCGATCGCCACGTCGCTCGTCGCGAACCACGTCGAGACCAAGACAAAACTGCCCATCACCTACATGGGGAACGCCGCGCTCCACATGGGGACGGGCACGATCGTGGGTGCGGACGTCGTCAACTCGGGACGCGGCACCGTGATTCACGTGGGCGCCGAGCAACGCTACGGCCCGTTTGCCGTGCGGGGTGGCGTGTCGCGCGACCAGCGCAAGAAGATGCAGTTCGGGGTCGGCGGCGGGCTCCGATTCGGATCGATCGGGTTGGATGTCGGACTCTGGACCCACAGCAATTCCATCGCGACCGAACGTGGCGTGACGTTGGCCACGTCGATCTCGGTCTATTAAGGGGCGACCCATGAAAGCCTTTGCGACCGCTCTCCTGGTGCTCGTCGCGGCCTGTGGCGAAGGACGCGTCATCCTGAACGTGGACGTGCTGAGCTTTCTTTCGTCCGCCGACTCCACGACCACGTACGACGTGCCCGGGGGCATCCCGCAAGCTGATTCCAGCCTCTCGCAGCTGATTCCGCTTCCCGGAGGGCTGGGGAAGTCCAGCGTCGACTCGGTGTCCGCGACCGCGGCGGCGATCATCGAAAACACCACGGGCTCCGGCAGCGTGCAGTTCGACGTCTTCTTTGCCAAGACTCAAGGGTCGCTCTTTACGGGGACGCCCTATCTGAGCGCCGCGAGCGGCCCGATCGTCGGCGCGGACACGGTGCAGCTGCTGCCTCCGACCTCGGTGTCGCTCGCGGACACGGTGTTCAACACCGACTCCCTGTGGGTTGGCATTCGTGCCCGCATCAGTACGAACGCGGGCCCCAACATGACGGGCCAGTTCCGGCTCACCACGCTGGGTCTGCGGATCGCCGTGCAAGACAAACTCTTCTAAACGTATATTTCGGGCCCGTGAGTACCCGACGCCCGACAGTCACGGTCAGCGTGGGCGGCGTGCCGGTGGGCAGCGCCCATCCGATCGTCGTCCAATCGATGACCAACACCGACACGGCCGATGTCGCCGCGACCGCCGCGCAAGTGCGCGCGCTGCACGCGGCCGGCAGCGAGCTCGTGCGGGTCACCGTCAACACCGACGAAGCCGCGCGCGCGGTCGCGGCGATCGTCGCCGACGTCGACGTCCCCGTCATCGGCGACTTCCACTACAACGCGCACCTGCTGCTCACGAAGTATCCGGAGTGCGCGCGCGCCCTCGCCAAGTATCGAATCAATCCGGGCAACGTCGGCACCAAGCGGCGTGACGACAACTTCCGCACCATCGTCCAGGTCGCCGTGCACGAGGGCAAGCCGGTTCGCATCGGCGTGAACTGGGGCAGCCTCGATCAGCAGCTCTTGACCGAAATGATGGACGACAACGCGAGGCTCGACGAGCCGCGCGACGCGCGCGACGTCACCATGGACGCGATGGTCGAGAGCGCGATGCGCTCGGCGGAGCTGGCGGAGAGCTGCGGGCTGCCGCACGATCACATCATCCTCTCGGCCAAGGTCTCCGGCGTGCAGGACCTCGTGGCCGTGTATCGCAAGCTCGCCGAGCGGTCCGATTATCCGCTGCACCTCGGGCTTACCGAGGCGGGGATGGGCACCAAGGGCGTGATCGCCTCGACGGCGGGACTCTCGATTCTCCTCCAGGAAGGCATCGGCGACACGATTCGGGTGTCTCTAACGCCCCGCCCCGGTGGCGACCGGACCGAAGAGGTGCAGGTCGCCCAGCAGGTACTGCAGTCGCTCGGCCTCCGCAGCTTCACGCCGCAAGTCACCGCATGCCCCGGCTGCGGCCGCACGACGTCCACGTTCTTCCAGGAAATGGCCGAGGAGATCCAGACGTACCTGCGCGAGCAGCGGCCGGCCTGGCAGGCGCGCTATCCCGGCTCGGAAGAGCTGCGCGTCGCCGTGATGGGATGCGTCGTGAATGGCCCGGGCGAGTCCAAGCATGCCGACATCGGCATTTCGCTGCCGGGAACGGCGGAGGAGCCGAAGGCTCCCGTCTATGTGGATGGCGCGCTGAAGGTCACGCTGAAAGGCGACACCATTGTCGCGGACTTCCTGCGGATTCTCGACGACTACGTCGAAACGCGCTTCGGTTCAGCGAATCGGGCTGCCCAGCGGAACGTCGCGGTCGGGGTGCACCAGGCAGATATCGCCCTCCCCAAGAATCACGCCTAGCGTCAGCACTTCGGAAAAAAAGGTCGCGATCTGCCGGACAGGAAAGTTGACCACGCCGAGCACGAGTTTTCCCACCAGATCGTCGGGATTGTAGTACTTGGTGATTTGAGCGCTCGAGTTTTTCGTGCCGATCGCCGGGCCGAAGTCGATGCGCAACTTGTAGGCGGGTTTGCGCGCCTGCGGAAACTCCTCGGCGGCGACGATGCGGCCGACGCGGATATCGAGCTTGGCAAAATCGTCGTAGCTGATCTGGTCCATCCCCGCTCCCAAATGTCCCTTTTTGAGGTCAGCCCAAGCGTGCCGCCATGGGCGAAAAGCTTGGCACGCGCATTGCCTTTCCGCCACGTGCAGACCACCCACACTCACAGGATATCGATATGCGGACCGGCATGATGGTGCTGAGCCTGATGACCGTGACGACATCCCTCTTCGCCCAGCGCTCGGCGCTACGCGAAGTGCACCGTCGGGATCGCGGCAACCTCGGGATCAACTTTACCCTCGCGAGACCCCTGGGCGATTTCCGTCGCACCGGTGACGACGCGTACGGGGTAGGCGGAGCCGTCGTAGTGGGCGGTCCCTTCCTTGGGT
>JBOHSJ010000222.1:0-5001 GCA_050733035.1 Gemmatimonadales bacterium
CGCGGTTCACCTGCTCGTGCGTCCAGCGGTACTGCTGGAGATTCTGCGCCCATTCGTAATAGCTGACCGTCACACCGCCGGCGTTTGCGAGGAAATCAGGAATCACCGCGATGCCGCGCTCCTCGAGGATCCGGTCGGCAGTCGGCGTCGTGGGCTCGTTGGCGCCCTCCACGACCACCTTGCAGTCGACCGTGGTGGCGTTGGCTTCCTTCGTGATCACCCCGCCGAGCGCGGCCGGTACGAGCCATTCGCAGGGAATGGTCCACAGCTCTTCATTCGTAATCCGCTTGCCGTTTTTCCACTCGGAGACCGGCTTCCCCTGGGCGACGTGGGCCAGGAGCCCCGGGATATTCAATCCGTTGTCGTTGTAGATCCCGCCCGTCACGTCGCTGACGGAGACCACCTTGGCGCCGGCCTCGCTATCGAGCAGGCGCGCCAGATGGCTTCCCACGTTGCCGAAACCCTGGATGACCACGCGGCCACCCTTGAGCGTAATGCCGAAGTCACGCGCGTACTCCTGCATCACGTACATGACGCCGCGGCCGGTCGCTTCCTCGCGTCCCAGCGACCCGCCCAACGCCACCGGCTTGCCGGTTACGACGGCGGGACTGTAACCCTGGCGGCTCGAGTACTCGTCGAGAATCCAGGCCATCACCTGCGCATTGGTGTTGACGTCGGGGGCGGGGATGTCACGATAGGGGCCGAGCACGATCGCGATGCGCTGCGTGAAGCGGCGCGTGAGGCGCTCCAGCTCGAGCTTGGAGAGCTTCTTGGGGTCGACCGTCACGCCACCTTTGGCGCCGCCGAACGGAATGTCCATCAACGCCGTCTTCCACGTCATGATCGTCGCGAGGCCCAAAACCTCGTCATGGTCCGCTTCCGGGTGATAGCGGATGCCGCCCTTGCAGGGTCCACGCGCGCCGTTGTGCTGAATCCGGTACCCGGTAAAGACTTCGATCCGACCGTCGTCCATCCGCACGGGGACCTCGACCTGCACCTCGCGGAAGGGCGAGCAGAGAATCTTCCGCATGTAGGCTTCGAGATTGATCAAGTCGGCGGCACGATCGAACTGGCTTTGGACGATCGCGCGGCCCGACATCGGCGCACGACTGGGACGCGGCGGTTGTTCAGTTGTGGTCATAGTATTGGAATGGACAGGCACACCCTTCAGGGTGTGAACTCATAACGGTCGCAACCGCCGGCCGGCCAGGCGGGCACCCGGTTGCCTGGCGTCGATCAGCGCCTGGGCGGGGTTCGGGGCGCGCTCGCGTCGTTTTCCGGCGTCCGTGAGCACGCCGACCACATCGGTCGTGACCGGTGCCTGCGTGTCCGTCGGATGCTCGAGGGCCAGGACCAGCCCGATCGACTGACTGGTCAGCTTCCCGACGATCCCGTTCCAGGTCCGGTCGGCCGAGAGCGGCCGCAGGCCGACGATCAGCGGGCAGACCGCCGGGTCGAGCGCCGCGTGGGTGACGAGCGGCGCGCCGAGGCGCTCCGCCAGGTCGATGCACGCGGGGAATTCGGGGCCCAGCAGAATCACCTGCCCGAACCGCCAATCGCTGTTGGCCGCGACCTCGGCGAACGTCGCCACCAGCGTTTCGTCGCTCGGGGCGACCGGTCCCGGCGTCGAGGCAAGCACCACCGCCCCCGTGTCGGCGAACCAGCGCTCGGCGCCGGTCAGATCTTCGGGCCGGCGCGGCGTGTAGAACCCGTACCGCCGCGTCGTCGCGATTTCCCGCTCGGCATCGGCCCGCTGCTCGGCGTGCTCCGCCGCCTGTGCCGCCCCCTCGAACGCCACCTCGGCCGCCTGGTAGCGTCCCGCTTCGCGCAGGATCTGGCCGCGCAGCTTGAGCGTGTCGGTGTGCGGCTCGAGCGCAAACGCGCGGTCGAGGGCGAGCAGGGCGCGATTACGGTCGCCGAGCTTGTAGGCCGCATAGCCCAGCTCATGCCAGACGAGTCCCAGGTCGGGATCGGCTTCGACGGCGCGTTCCAGCTCGGCGAGCGCCTCCGGATACCGTCCCAGCTCGGTGAGGGCGGCGCCGCGCAGCGTGAACGAGAAGCCCGTTTCCCCAAACGTCGCCCGCGCGCGGTCGGCGAGCTGCAATGCGTCGTCCGACTTGCCCGCGGTGCGCAGCAACTCGAAGTACTCGGCCCAACACGCTTTCAAGTCTGGTTGTGCAGTCAGCAAGGCGTCGTACGCGGCCTGCGCGTCCCGCATCCGTCCTTCGCGCGCGAGCCAGCGGGCGCGCGCGAGGGCCCGCTCGCTGCGGGCGTCTGGAAACAAATCATACGACGCGGTTGTCCGCATGGCGCTCAAATCTACCCGGCCCCCTGTCGCTGGCTAGCTGCGACCTGCCTGTCTACATTTCTGCCGCCATGAATCATGATCAATTGCTGCGCGAGTTGAACGAATTCCTGCGAATTCCTTCCGTCTCGACGCTTCCAGTGCACAACAACGATTGCCGCGCGGCCGCTAACTGGGTCGGGGACCAGCTGCGGCGGCTCGGCTGTCACGACATCGAATTTCTCGGCAGCGACACGCATCCCGTCGTATCGGGAAAGGGCCCCCCCCCGGACGTTCCCGGCGCGCCGACGCTGCTGATCTACGGACATTACGACGTCCAGCCGCCCGATCCACTCGCTGAGTGGACCACGCCACCGTTTGAGCCCACGCTGCGAGACGGCCGCCTGTACGCGCGCGGCGCGGCCGACGACAAAGGGCAGGTGTTTTGCCTGCTCAAGGCGATCGAAGCGGCGCCGCGGCCCGCGGTCAACTTCCGCTTTCTGATCGAGGGGGAAGAGGAGTTCGGCTCGAAGGTGCTGTTCGATCTCCTGAAGCGCGAGCCACACCGCGTACGGGCCGACGTAGCGCTCGTCGCGGACATGTCGTACGTGGCACCGGGCTGGCCGGCGGTGTACACGACACTGCGCGGGTTGTGCTACGCGGAGATCAGCGTGCGCACGTCGCAAACCGACCTGCACTCGGGGGAGTACGGCGGCGCGGCGCCGAATGCCCACGAGGAGCTGTGTCGCTTGCTTGGCCGCCTCAAGGGCGCGGATGGTCGGATCAATATTCCGGGCTTTTACAGCCCGGTGAAACGTCCGTCAAAAGCAGAGCTCGCCGCCTGGAAAAAGCTGCCGTTCAAAGAGAAGGACTTTTTGACCAAGCGCGTCCAGGGTAAAGGACTCGTCGGACTGAAGAAATTCTCGGTGCTCGAGCGTCTGTGGGCGCTCCCCACGTTCGAGATCCACGGCATTCTCGGCGGATTCACCGGCGAAGGCGCGAAGACGGTCATTCCCGCGGAAGCCACGGCCAAGATCAGCATGCGCCTCGTTCCCAATCAGAAACTGAAGACGGTCGAGCGACAGCTGGCCGCGGCGGTCAAGCGGTTCGCCCCCAAGCACGTGACCGCCAGTGTGCGCTTTCTCCACGGCGCCGACCCCGCGCAGATCAAAGTGGATCACCCGGCCTTCAAGCTGCTGAACCAGGCCTTTGAGAAGGTCACGGGGCGGGGGACCGTGCCCGCGCGTGCCGGCGGATCCATCCCGGTGGTGCCGGCACTCGCGTCCGCCGGGGCGTCGGTAATCCTGACCGGGATCGGGCTTCCCGATGATCGGCTGCACGCGCCCAACGAGAAGCTCGATTTGAAGCAGCTGTGGGACGGGATCGAGGTGTTCCGGATCTTCTACAACCTGCTGGGAAATCTCCATATGTGATCGTGTGCACAGCCGGCCTCCAGCGTCGTCCTTCATTATGGAGGCCACTATGCACAGAGCGCTGTACCTCATCGGGACTGGTTACCTCGCCATCTGCGCGGTGATCGTGCTGCGGTACCGGACGAACACCGTACCGCACGTTCAGACGGCGCAGTTCGACGGCCCCGCGTCTGAATGGTTCGTGTCCATGAAGCCGTTCTGCAATGCCGTTGAGGTGGAGCTCGCCCAGCGGCAGCATCCGGCGCCGACGACCCTCGAGGGACGCGGGTTTAGCGCCGCATGCTTCGCGCTCGGCGGCAAGATTGAAGCGGCGCGGCGTGTCATCGATCGGCTGCCGCCCGGCGAGCGCCATCGCGCCGCCGGCATCGTGTTCGAGGTCGCCCACCCAGTCGCCGATGCGGGCGATAATCGCTCGGCGGGGCCGATCATGGAGTTGGTGATCGAATACTGGCCCAATCACTATATGGCGCTGTATCACGCCGGGATGTCGGAGTTTGCACTGGGGCAGTCAGAGCTCGCCCGGCTGAATCTCAAAGCATTCCTCTCTTACTATGACGAGAACGACGGCTGGACGCGGAGCGCACGCAAAACGCTGGACCGCCTGGCAGGTGCAAGGTGACCGGGGCAACCGCGTTGCGCGCGCCGGTACCGCGGGAGATCCTGCCGCTGATCGCCGCGGTGGCGATTGGTGGGTTGCTCGCCGGCGTCCTGGCCGCCACCCCGGTGCTCTTCATTACCACGCCGGTCGTGGCAGCAGCCCTCGCGGCGGCGGCGGCGCTGGGAAAGCGGGCACCGGAATGGAGCCGCGTGGCCGAGGGTACTCTGATGCAGCTCCCGGACGGCAGCGCTCGGACCCTGCTGGGCGACCTGCTCCGGCGTGCCGCGGCGGCTCCCGAGACGGCGCATGCGGATCCTCTGGTGTACGCAGCGTGTGAGGCGGCTCGCCAACTTGCCGCCCTCGAGCTGCACCTGGCCGCGTTCGACGCTCAAGCGCGTGTGCCGAATTCATCGCCTCGCTGGCGTGATGCGCTGCAACGCTGTCAGCGGGGGAGGGACCTGCTCACGGAGCGCTTGCAGGACGCGAGTGCCGCCTTGAGCCGGTGGCAGGCGGCGCAGGGCTCCGGTGAAAGTCTCGGTGAGTTGGCTCGCGAGTTGAACGATGAGAGCCGCTACCAGCAGGAAGCGGCCCACGAGGTGGAAGCGCTGCTCGCTTAGAGGTGCTTCTTACTCGCGTTGCGGAATTTGTTGATCTCGTGCTGCGTCAGCCCGCGGCCCCCATACCGC
>JBOHSJ010000223.1:0-4043 GCA_050733035.1 Gemmatimonadales bacterium
GAGATGCTGGACCCAGCGCCACAGCGACAAAGAGTATTCGGTACATACAACCGCCGTCTAACGGATCGCGCTTAAGCTGCGGCGCGCTAAAGAAAGATTCATTCTCTAATCTACGCGCGCCGCCAGCTTCAAGCGCTTGTTAGACCGCGCGCGCTTCGGCGCTTTCCATTGGAGGTCCAATTGGCGTCCCGTGGCGGCGCAATCGCGCAAATACAGATTGATCAGCGTCTGGTATGGAATGCCACTGGACGCTGACAGTTCCTTGAAGTACTTCAGTGCCCCCGCGTCTAGGCGGATGGTAACGGACTCCTTCAAGCGCTCGGCGTAGGGATTCGGCCGAGACTTCGTAAAGTCGTACTCTCGTCTCATCGTTGCCACCTCGCGTCGTAGTACGCGCGTTCCGCCTTGGTCGCTCTCCGAGCGGAAATGAGTCGGATAATGTCCTCGGTCCCTCGGTACGTGTGCACTACCACCAGCACGCGAAACCTCGAGCTGAGGCCGAGGAGCACGAAGCGATCCTCCGCGTGTGAATGCTCAGGATCGTCTAGCAAGCGCGCGTGTTCGTCCGAGAACACGGTCTCCGCCTCGCCGAACGAGACCTTATGCTTCCTGCGATTGGCGTGGTCCTTGGCCGGATCCCATTCGAAGCGAAGGTCAGCCACAGATCAATGTACATACATCGTATGTACGCCACAAGGGAGGAAGGTCGCGCGGTCTAACTAGTAATTGAGCTGACTCATTGAGAGCCCCTGACCGTCGCCGTGTGTCTGCATACCCGCATTCTCAAGATACCTCCCGCGTGTTAGGCTGCGTTGGAATCAAGATAACACGCGAAGCTGCGCGTTAGACTGCAACGAATCACGAGTCTACCGGCGCGCTGAATCCTTCCCCCCCGCCGTCGAATCCGTCGGAATTACCCCGATCATTGTGTACGTCGTTCCAGCCCCGCCCACGTTGGGCCGGAGCGTCAGCCAGAGCGGCCGCTTGTCCCGCTCGGCGTAGATCGTCACGGTCCCGCTGCGATCGCGAACCGTCCGCTTCACATCCCATTGGTTCAGCGGCAGGGCCCGCAGAAACCACGCCGCGACATCCTTTATCGAGTCGGGTGACGACATCACGAGCTGCGCGGCCTCGTCGCCCGCCGATACGCTCACCATGGAGGAGCGCGGATAGGTGAGCGCACCACGCAGCGCCTTGCCGGCGAGTTGGCGGCTCTGCTCGGGGTTGCCCGGGCGCTCGCAGGCGGCAAGCAGCGCAAGAACGACGACGAAACAGCAGACGCGTGACATGGGCGAGAATGCTACCTGTGGCGATCTTGGCCGGTCAAGTTGTAAGTTGCAGGCTGCCAGACTTCAGAGGAGTTGCGAAGACGCCGACGTTGCGAAGTGGTTGCAAGCGGGGAGCTACCAGTGGCCGGTCATAGCAAGTGGAAGCAAATCAAACGCAAGAAGGCCGTGACGGATCAGAAGCGGGGTGCCGTGTTTACCCGCCTGATCCGCGAAATCACGATTGCCGCCAAACAGGGCGGCGGTGACCCCGGCGGGAACGCGCGACTTCGCACCGCGATCGACGCCGCCAAAGCCGAAAACATGCCGGCGGACAATATCGACCGCGCCATCAAGAAGGGCACCGGCGAGCTCGAGGGCGTGACCTACGAGGAGGTCACGTATGAAGGATACGGGCCCGGTGGGGCCGCCCTGCTGATTCAGGCGACGACCGACAATCCCAACCGCACCGTCGCCGAGATCCGCAATGTCTTCCAGCGCCATGGCGCCAACCTCGCGGCGACGAACGCCGTCGCCTGGATGTTCGATCGCAAGGGGCAGATCGTGGTGGACGCCAAGGCGAGCGAGGATGCGACGATGGAAGCCGCGTTGGACGCCGGCGCCGAGGACATGGAGAAAGAAGGCGACATCTATCTGATCACGACGCCTCCGACGCAGCTTCACGCGATCGATCAGGCCCTGCGGGCCAAAAAGCTGCCGGTGCAGAGCGCCGAGATCGCGATGGTTCCCAAGAACACCGTGAAAGTCGAGGGCAGCGACGCCAAGCGGTTGCTGCAGCTCGTCGAAGGCCTCGAGGAAATGGACGACGTGGCGAAGGTCTTTTCCAACTTCGACATCGACGCCGAGGCGATGGCGGCGGTGACGGGATGACGTGAGGGTCCTGGGCGTCGACCCCGGCACCGCGATCACCGGCTACGGCGTGATCGAAACGGGGAACGGAACTCCCGGGATGGGGCGACTTGTCGAGTGCGGGGTTTTTCGGTTTGGTCGGGGCGATTCGCTTCCCTACCGTCTCGCAGAGCTGCACCACGAAATCGCACAGCTCATCCGCCGCCACCAGCCCTCGGTGCTCGCCCTGGAGGACGCCTTCTATCACAAGAACGTTCGGACGACGCTCGTACTTGGTCATGCACGCGGCGTCATCCTGCTCGCAGCTCAGCAACAGGGTCTCGATATCGCCCAGTATGCACCGGCCATGATCAAGAAGACGGTCGTGGGTGCCGGCGGCGCGCAAAAGTCGCAGGTCGGAGCAATGGTGGCGCATTTGCTCCGGCTCAAGCACGCACCGAAACCGGCGGATGCGGCCGACGGCGTGGCCGCCGCGTTGACCTACATCCTGCGCTCATGATCGCGCACGTCCGCGGCCGTCTGGCCTCGAAGTCCGCCGACCGAGTCGTCGTGGAGACGGCCGGCGGCGTCGGGTACGAAGTCGTCGTGCCGCTCGGCGTGATGGAACGGCTTCCGGCGGCGGGCGCCGAGGTCACGCTCGCCACGGAGCTCGTCGTGCGTGAGGACGGCTGGGCGCTCTACGGATTCCTCGAGGAATCGGAGCGACGCTTTTTCCAGCGGCTCACGAGCGTCACCGGCGTCGGTCCAAAGATCGGCATCGCGCTGCTCTCGGCCCTCGGGGTGGAACGGGGCGCGCGGGCGCTGCGCGAGAAGAACATCGCGCTGCTCTCGTCGGTGAGCGGCATCGGGCGCAAGACCGCCGAGCGGCTGGCCCTCGAGCTGGGCGAAAACGTGGAGGACTTCACCGAGGCGCCCTCAGCCGCTCCGCCGGCCGGCTCGGAAGCGGCACTCAAGGCGCTCGAACGGCTGGGGTACGGCACACCAGAGGCCGATCGGGCGATTCGCCAGGCGCTGGCGGGAAACGGAACGGAGACCGAAACGGAGACCCTCGTGCGGCGCGCGCTGCAGATTCTCACCACGCGATGACAGCTGCTCCCTTCGAGATCACGGCTGAGTGGATCTGCGCCCGGTGCGGCTCGACCAACCGGCGCCTGGTGCCCGCCGGCGTGACAACCGCCGAGGACACCTGCCTGAGCTGCCACACCCTCCACGTGATCAAGGCCGAGGCACGGCCCGTGCGCTGGAGTGCGCTGCCCAAAGGCAGAGGCTCGGATTCATGGCTCGCGCGGAAATAACGACGCCGGAGGCCCTCGAGAACGAGCGGCTCACCGACGCCGCGCTGCGCCCGTCCCGGCTCGATGAGTTCGTGGGCCAGGCGAAGGTCAAGGAGTCGCTGCAGATCGCGATCGACGCGGCGAAGCAGCGCAAGGAGCCGATCGATCACGTGCTCTTCTTCGGGCCACCCGGTCTCGGCAAGACGACGCTGGCGCTGCTGATGGCCAAGGAGCTGGACGTGAATATCCGCACCACGTCCGGCCCCGTGCTCGAGCGTCCGGGCGATCTGGTGGGGATGCTCACGTCGCTCAAAGCGGGGGACATCCTCTTCATAGATGAAGTGCACCGGCTGCGGCCGGCCCTCGAAGAGTTCCTCTATCCGGCGATGGAGGAATTCCGCGTGGACGTGCGCATCGCCGACGGCCCGCACGCGCAGACGCTGCCGATGCAGCTGGAGCGCTTCACGCTCATCGGGGCGACAACGCGGTTTGGTCTGCTCACTCCGCCGCTGCGCGCGCGCTTCGGCCTGGTCGAGCGCCTTCATTACTATCCACCCGACGATCTCGTGCAGATCATCACGCGCTCCGCGGGCATTCTCGGCGTCGCGGCCGACGCCGCGGGTGTCGCCGAGAT
>JBOHSJ010000224.1:0-3119 GCA_050733035.1 Gemmatimonadales bacterium
CCTTTGCGGTTGTGCGGACAATGCTGAATTGATCTGTTAGCTGATCAGGCGGCCATTCCTTAGGCCTCACTTTAAGGTTCTCGACTTGCTGGCGGTTTGGTGGCTCAGAGCCAATCCAGTCCAGCAACTCACAGATTGGTGACGTGCCTAGTGAGTCCGCGACGCGATCCACTACCCGAAGTAGAACTAAAGAACCCCGAGGGAAGCGATATCCGATGACCTCGCCGCTTTCCCAGTCACACGTGTCTCGGAATCGCCGACGTAATCGTTTTTCACGTTGCGCCGGAGCCAAAAGTCGGGCGCGCAACTGCTCTAGGACGCGCGTCCGGCGCCGCACGAGCTTCGGATCGTCTTTCCATCGACGGAGGTCGACCCCGTTCGCAATGATTGCGAGCGCCTGATCGCGAACACGGCTTTCGAGCCTGCCAACCTCGCACTGCGTGGCGGCGAGAGCGAGCCAAAAGATCGGACTTTCTGAGGCGCTCTCGAGCGCGTGCTCATAATGTCGGAGCAAGATGTCAGTGGCCTCAACACCCGGCGTTCTGTCGGCCACAAGATCTCGGTATTCCCCCCGAACGTCGGCAGCCAGATCGTCGTCGAAGAGGCCAGGTCCGATGATACCCATTCGCGATGGAGTGTAGGGCGCTGTCTAACGAGAATTGGGCAGACCAGTATAAACCGTCTATTCCCTCACCTTTACTCGCATAATCCTCGACTCGCTTGCAACAGCAACATTAGCCTGGTCAGCCTAATCTTCTTAGGGGAGCAGACGAATTGCCAGCCGCGTCTACCCAATCACCCACCGGGCCGCGGCCCGCTGCATCAGCGCCTGACCGTGCCAGCAACACAGCACCGGCACTTCGCCCGGCACCTGGACGGCCAGCCGCGGGTGCGCGAACAAGATCACGAGCGACGCTGCGGGAACGATGCGCTCCAGCTGCGCCAGCGACCGCGGCCCGAGATCGCCACGGCCCTTCCATGATCTGGGCTCGGCGTAAACCAGGACGACTTGGTTGACCCCGCGGCGTGACCGCGGGGCTCGCAACCCGATACCCGCATCGCGCAGCGTGGCATGAAACACATCACGCGGCGGAATCGCGTACGGCCCACCGACGTCGTCGTCGATGATCGTCACGCTCAGCGACTTGCCGAGCTGCGGTGGTTCCCCACGGACGAGGTGGGCGGCGCGATCCGCCAACCCGTCGGCAAAGCGCTGGTGCTCGGCGAGCGCGACGTCGTCGAGATAGCTCTGGCCCGCTGGTGACGCACCGGGTGTCACGGACCCCCACGTCTGCAGCGCCTTCTCGTATCGCTCGAGCGCCTCGGCCGCCCGATCGTCCAGAACCTGGTCGAGAGACCGCACGACCCCGGTCCAGTCTGTGGGATAGAGCAGCATATCGCAGCCCGCGTTCACCGCCGCGACGGCAGCCGTCGCCTCGGGCGCCGCCGCGGTCGCTCCTCCCATGATGAACGCGTCGGTCACGACCAGACCGTTGAATCCCAGCGTCGCCCGCAGGTAATCGAGCATCGGGCGGGAGAACGTCGCGGCCGCGCCGCTCGGGTCCCAACCCGGGTACGCGACAAACGCGGGCATCACGCTCCCGACGCCCGCCTGCACGGCGGCCGCGAACGGCGCGGCATCGGCCTGCTGCAGCTCCGACACCGTGGCTGCGACCGCCGGAAGCCCCTCGTGAGAGTCGGTGATAGTGCGACCATGCCCCGGATAGTGCTTGGCGCACGCCAGCACGCCGTGCTCCTGGCAGCCGCGGACCCACGCGGCCGCGTGGGCGCCGACCCGCACGGGATCGGCACCGAACGACCGAGTCTGCACGATGGGGTTGTGGGGCTCGACGTCGAGATCGCACACCGGTGCGAATACCCAATTCAGGCCGGCCGCCCGCGCTTCAATGGCGGTGATGGATCCGGCCCGCTGCGTGGCGTCGAGATCGTCGAGGTAGCCGAGGGCGGCCGGTGGCGGCAGCTCCGTGAGGCCGCGAATCTGCTGCCCTGCTCCGCGCTCGAGATCCGAGCCGAGCAGCAGCGGCCGGCCCGCATCGTTGCGCACATCGGCGGTGAGAGCTGCGACAGCGGAGCGCGTGCCTCCGAACAGAATGAATCCGCCCACCCCGGCGGCCAGCGCTGCCGCGATCTTCGATTGTTCGGACCTGAATGAGCCCCGCCGCCAGCGCAGTGACGGACAGACGAGGCGCGCACGCCCAACCGTCATACGGGCGTGATGTGCCCTAACACGCGCGGGCCCCGCGCACCCGTGGCCGCTGGAAGATTGCCGGGCTTCCCTGACACGGTCTGCAGGCCGAGAAACGCGAACGCCACTGCTTCCTTGGCCTCGCCGTCGAAGAACACCTGATCGAACAGCACGACCCGACGCGGCTGTACCTTGGCGGCGAGGCGCTCGACCAGCGCCGGATTCTTCGCGCCGCCGCCCGAGATCACGATCTCGGAAGACTCGTCCTTCCCCCACCTCGCGATCGCGCGCCCAATCGTCTCGGCCGTGAGCGCGGTCACGGTCGCCACCGCGTCGTTGTCCGAACCACCCGCTTGCTTCACGCGCGCCAGCAGTCTGTCGGCGTACTCGATGCCGAACCGCTCGCGCCCTGTGCTCTTGGGCGGCGGAAGGTCGAAGTAGGGATCGGCGAGCAGCTCGTCCAGCAGTTTCGCGACGGGCCGGCCGCGCCGCGCGCGCTCGCCGTCCCTGTCGAACGTCGCGTCCGGATCCACGCGGCGCGTGATCGCGTCGATGATGGCGACCCCCGGCCCCGTGTCGAATGCGAACGCGCCCTCGCTCACGCCGCGGCGCGGCACCCACGTCACGTTCGCCATCCCGCCCACGTTGAGCAGCCAGCGGCCGTGCGTGTCGTGGCCGAACAGCATGACATCGGCCAGCGGCACGAGCGGCGCGCCCTGCCCGCCCGCCGCGACGTCGCGCGCGCGAAAGTCGCTCACCACCTGGACGCCAAGCCGCTCCGCCAGCACGGCCGCGTCGCCGAGCTGGAACGTCGCGCGGCCAGGCTCGTGCCAGATCGTCTGGCCGTGCGACGCCACGAACGCCAGCTCCTGCGGCGCGACACGCGCCTGCGCCAGCAGCGCCAGCACCGCGC
>JBOHSJ010000225.1:0-1883 GCA_050733035.1 Gemmatimonadales bacterium
GTCACCCTGACCCGCACCCCTGCGGCATTCGTGCTGACGCCGGGCACCGCGATCATCACCGACCGTTCGACGTATGACATCGGCATTCAACTCGCCGACTGGCTGCAGCCCGCGACCGGGTACCGGCTCGCGGTCGTCGGCGCCGCGGGCAGCGGTGGCAACGTGATTGCGCTGCGCCTGGATCCGACGCTCGCGCGGCTCGGGGACGAAGGATACCGGCTGACGGTGACGCGCAGCCGCATCAGCATCCGCGCCTACCGTCCGGCGGGAGCGTTTTACGCCGTGCAGACACTGCGGCAGCTGCTTCCGCCCCAGATCTTCCGGGCGGCCCTGGTGGACAGCGTGACCTGGTCGGTGCCGGGCGTGGAGATCGAAGACATGCCGCGCTTTCCGTGGCGCGGCGCGCATCTCGACGTCTCGCGCTCGTTCATGCCCAAGGAATTCGTCAAGAAGTACGTCGACCTCCTCGCCCTCCACAAGCTGAATCGTTTTCACTGGCATCTCACAGACGATCAGGGCTGGCGGATCGAGATCAAGAAGTATCCGCGGCTCACCTCGATCGGGGCGTGGCGCCGCCAGACACTCGTGGGGATTCAGCGCTCGTACGCCGATACGACGCAGTGGGTCTTCGACGGCCGGCCGCACGGGGGCTTCTACACGCAGGACGATATTCGCGAAGTCGTAGCGTACGCGAAGGCGCGCTTCATCACCGTCGTTCCGGAAATCGAAATGCCGGGGCACGCCCAGGCAGCCATCGCGGCGTACCCGGAGCTCGGCAACACCGGTCAACAGCTGGAAGTGCTCACCCGCTTCGGCGTCAATCCCAACATCTTCAATGCCGAGGATGCCACGATCCGGTTTCTCCAGGACGTGCTCACCGAGGTTATCGCCCTCTTCCCGGGCAAGTACATCCACATCGGCGGCGACGAAGCGATCAAGGATCAGTGGCAGGCGAGCCCACGGATTCAGGCGCGCATTCGCGAGCTCGGCGTGAAAGACGAGCACGAGCTGCAGAGCTGGTTCATCCACCAGATGGACGCGTTCCTCACGGCGCGGGGCCGTTCGCTCATCGGCTGGGATGAGATTCTCGAGGGCGGCCTCGCGCCCAACGCGACGGTCATGTCGTGGCGTGGCATGGAGGGCGGCATCGCAGCGGCGTTGGCGGGCCACGACGTCGTGATGACGCCGACTTCGAATACCTATTTCGATTACTACCAGTCGCAGGACACGATGAACGAGCCGCCGGCGATCGGCGGGTTCCTGCCGCTGGACACCGTGTACGCGTTCGAGCCCGTCCCCGCGGCCCTGACGCCCGAACAGACGGCGCACATCCTCGGCACGCAGGGCCAGATCTGGACCGAGTACCAGCGCAATCCGAAAAACGTCGAGTACATGGTGTTCCCGCGGCTGCTGGCGCTCGCGGAGGTCGCGTGGACGCCCAGGGATCAGAAGAACTTCGCGGACTTCCGGGCGCGGCTAGCGAAGCACGTGGAGCGCCTCGGCGTGTTGGATGTGAACTACCGGCCGCTGAACGCGCCCTGAGAGGGCGCGCTCGGCTCCAGAATGCGCCCTTACAGGGCGCACACACAATGCCGAGCCCGGGCTCTCAGCCCGGGTTATCTCGATCCCGTCACCGATTGGCGCGGCAACGCTGCGTACACGAGCCGCTGAAACTGGGCATCCAGCGCCCAAAACTCCATCACCGGCATGTACTGCGTCCAAACCATCGCAATGAGATCCTGCTTCGGATCGATCCAGAAGAACGTCGAGCCGTAACCCGCCCAGCGGAACGTTCCCTGCGATCCGGCGACCGTCGTGTCGTCGTCGATGCGAACCGCGCCGCCGTATCCGAACCCCGAGCGGCCCGGTGGCCAATTCGGGTC
>JBOHSJ010000226.1:0-10433 GCA_050733035.1 Gemmatimonadales bacterium
TTCGCGGCTACATGACGAAGCCGCTGTCCCGCGCCGACCTGCTCGAGGCCCTCGGCACGGTGCTCGCAGGATCGCCCGACGAGGTGGGGACGCCGGACGTCGTCACGCGCCACACGATCGCCGAATCACGCCGCACGCTGCGCGTGCTCCTGGCGGAAGACAATCCCGTGAACCAACAGGTCGCCGTGGCGATGCTCGTCAAACGCGGCCACGAGGTCCACGTGTCGAGCAACGGCCGCGAGGCGGTGGCCGCGGTGCAAGAGCGCGATTACGACGTCGTGCTGATGGACGTCCAGATGCCGGAGATGGACGGCTTCGAAGCGACGCAGGCGATTCGCGCACTGGACAAGGGCAAGCACTTGCCGATCATCGGCCTCACCGCCCATGCGCTGTCCGGTGAGCGCGAGCGCTGTCTGGCGCGCGGCATGTCCGAATACCTCGCGAAGCCGTTCAAAGCGCATGAGCTGTTTGCGCTGGTCGAGGGCAGCGCCGAGGGTAAGGCCCCGCCCTCCGCGCCTTCCGAGACGGCGGCCGCACCGCCCGTGGATCTCGAAGGATTCCGGATGACGTTGCGGGAGGCCGGCGCCGAGCAGGCGCTGTATTCGATCGTCGATGCCTTTGTGCGTCAGGCGCCCGATCGGCTCGCGGCGCTTGCGGCCGCGGCCACGCAAGGCGATGGCGGGGAAATGGCGAAGGCGGCGCACGTCTATCGCGGCGCCGCCGCGACGATCGGCGCGCGCGAGCTCGCCGAGCTGCTCGAGCGCGTCGAGACGTCCGCGCGGGCCGGGGAGATCGAGACGGCGAAAGAAGTGTTCGAGCTGGTGAGTCCCGTCGCGCACAACGTCACCGAGTATCTGCGCCAACAGCGCGCGTCGCTGTCGGAGGAATGATGCGGATTCTGCTCGCCGAGGATGACGCCGTGGCCGGAAAGACGCTCACCGCGATCCTGACCGCTCAGGGTCACGAGGTGACTGCCGTGGACAACGGCGTGGACGCCTGGGGCTTGTGGCAGGTCTCCCACCATCGCGTCATCGTCTCGGACTGGCTGATGCCGGCGATGGATGGTATCGAGCTGGTCCGCAAAATCCGCGCGCGGCCTCCCGGTCCCTACACGTACTTCATGATGCAGACGATCCGCACGGGGCTGAGCAACTTCCTCGAGGCGATGAAGGCGGGCGTGGACGACTTCATCACCAAGCCGATCGTGCCGGAAGAGCTCGTGGCGCGCCTCGAAGTCGCCGAGCGGATCCTCGGCCTGCGCGAAGAGCTGATGACGCTGGAAGGCCTGCTCGCGATGTGCAGTTACTGCAAGCGCATTCGCGATACCGACGGCGCCTGGACGCCGCTGGAGCGCTACGTCGAAGCGCGCTCGGCGGCGCGGTTCAGCCACGGTGTCTGTGAGGATTGCTACGAGAAGTACCTGCGGGCGCAGGTGGACAGGTGAATCGGGGCGGCGGGATTCGAACCCGCGACCTCCTGGTCCCAAACCAGGCGCGCTACCGGACTGCGCCACACCCCGGACGCCTGCGGCGAACGTCCAATGTAGAATGATCAATGATCAATGATCAATGGTCATTGGACATTGGACATTCTGCGCAGCAGCACCTCGATCAACGCACGAAATGCGCGGCCGCGATGTGACACCCGGTGTTTCGCGGCCGGCGCAGCCTCCGCAAAGCTCATGTGCAGCTCAGGCGAGTAGAACAGCGGATCGTAGCCGAACCCTCCCGCTCCGCGCGGCTGGGTCAGAATGAATCCCTCGCACGTGGCTTCCACGATCTCCGGCACGTTGCTCGGCGTCGCCAGAAACGCGACCACGCACCGGTAGTGCGCGGCCCGGCGCTCCTCGGCCACGCCGCTCAGCTGCTCGAGCAGCAGCGCGTTGTTCGCGATATCGACGTCGCCGGCGGCCGCCGCGCTGCTCCAGCGGGCCGAGCGGGGCCCCGGCGCCCCACCGAGCGCCTCCACTTCGATCCCCGAGTCTTCGGCGACCGTCGGCAGCCCGCCGCGCGTCGCGAAGTAGCGGGCCTTGGCGACGGCGTTCTCCACGTAGCTCATGCTGCGCTCGAGGTCGGCTTCGTCGGGAAGCGGCTCGAGCAGCCTGTCGGCCGGGAACGACAGCTCGAAGGGGAGACCCGCGAACAGCTCGCGGATTTCGCGCGTCTTTCCCTGGCTGCGCGTGCCGACGAGCAGTTACATCTACCGCGACGCAGTTTGGCGAGCAGGGTGGTCGTGTACTGGTCCTTGACGAGCGGCACGCGCACGACGCGCCCGCCCCAGCTCTCGACGTCGCTCGCCCCGACGATTGCGGCCGGCGCGTAGTCGGCGCCCTTCACGAGCACGCTGGGCCGGAGGCGGCGGATCAGCTCGAGCGGGGTGTCCTCCGCGAACAGCACCACGCAGTCCACCGCCGCCAGCGCCGCCAGCACCCGCATCCGCTCGGCTGCGCCGACCACGGGGCGATCGGCTCCCTTGCCCAGGCGCCGCACGGACGCGTCGCTGTTCACGCCGACGATCAGGGCGTCTCCCTCGCGCCGCGCGGCTTCGAGCAGCGCGATGTGTCCGGCATGGAGAAGATCAAAGACGCCGTTCGTGAAAACGACTTTGCCCTGCTGCGCGCGCCAGGCGGCGGCGGCCTCGGGCGTACGGATCTTGGCGGCGGTGTTCAGAGCGGCTGCGTCGCCCTGGGGTGGAAGTCGAACCGATGATGGAAGAACGGCAGCGATACGCTCTCGCTGTAGCGCGTTTCGATCACGATCTCGCGCGGCGAGGCGGTGCGGCGGATGATCAACTGACGACCACCGGCCGAGTCCGGCAGGCCGATCTCTTCGATCGCCGTCTGGATGCGGCGGCGAATCGTGCCGTCGTCGAGCCCCGGGGCCATGCGCGTTTCCGTCTGCATTTCATCGAGCAACCGGTAGTATCGAAAATACACCTCGCCAATGTTGACGCCGTAGTACAATACCGCCACGAAGATCAGCAGCGAGATCAGGCAGCCGCTCGAGCTGGCGCCGCGACGGCTCATCTTCACCACTGCGACTGCGCTCCGTCCACGATCTCATTCACGAGCTTGTCGAGCGCGACTTTGCGGCCGGCCGCTTCCTGCGGCGGATTGTATTCACCGTCCACCAGCACCTGGCGCTTCCACACCGTCGTGCCCTCGCGCTGATTCAGGATCTCGACGTCGACGGCGAGCTGGACCTTGCGTCTGGTCACGGTGACCTGCCCTTGTCCGGGCTGCAGCGAGATGGGCACGTCGGGATCGTAGCGCGCGATACGGCCGCGCACGATCGCATCCGCGGTCGCCTCCGGCGCCACCCGCAATCCCAGCCGGCCCTCGAACGCCTGGCGCACCGCTTCGCTGACTTCCTGCGTCAGCGCCGGTTCGGGCGTGTCGTTTTCGAATGGCAGAATCGCGACGGTTTTGACGTTCGGCAGCGTACCGCCCTGAAAGCCATACGGGCAGCCCGCGAGCACCAGCGCGCCCGTCGCCGCCGCGCTAACGGCGACTGCGCCACACAGCCGGCGGAATGACCGCCGCAGTATCGATGACCCCAACGGTGAGCTCAAATCGGCCCGAAGCCTCCGGAAAATCGACACGGGCGCTCATGGGGCGTCCCAGTACGTCGAGCTGGGAACGGCTCCGCGCCACCCGTTCGCCACGCCGCCGCCATTCGGCTTCCAACATGGACTCGCGGCCCGCGCTGTCGGTCACCACGTAGTCCAGCGTGTCCCCCAGCTGCGCAAACCGCCAGATGACCCTCCGCTTGCGACTGAGCGAATCGGTCAGCTGCGCGCTCAGCACGTCCGCGCCGTCCGCCGGCGGCCGCACCATCGCGAATGCCGCCCACAGCATCGGGATCGCGGGGACCAGCGAGCGAAAATTCTTCTCCGGGTCCGCCCACAGCACCGAGTCGCCGATCACCACCGCCGCGCCGCTGCCCAGTCCCAGCGGTCCCGCGTAATCGAATCGTAACGAATCGGGCGGCCCGATGCGCAGCGTGCCGCGGCCGGCGTACTTGACGCGTTCGTCCTGGTAGCGCCACCGAAACCGGATCAGCGTGGGCGTCCGCGGCAGCGTCGTTCGCGTCCAAGCCAGCGCACTGTCGCGGGCGACTGGCACAACGGCGATCGGAACGAGCGGCGACAGCTTGTGCGGTGCCGGACACGCCGCCAGCAGCGCACAGGCGGCAATGTAGGAAAGGGCTCTGGCCAGCGTCAATAGTTGAAGCCGAAGAAGAAGTCTACGAAGCGGCGGTTCCTGGTGTCCGCGGGCAACCCGTAGAAATCGAGATTGGTCGTCCCGAGGCGATACCCGATGTCGAGCCGCAACACGAGCGGCGGTCCGATCGGCATCCGCAGTCCCAAACCACTCGAGCCGAGCACACCCCGCCGCGTCGTCGCGCGCGACCACGCGCGCCCGTAGTCCACGAACAGCGCGCCCTGCACGCCCGGAAAGCGCGCGGCACCGAACGGGAAGCCGATGGTCAGGAAGTCGGTGATGGGGAAACGGTACTCGGCGTTGACGAGCCACGCGTGGGTCCCGGCGACGTACCCGAAGCGCGGATAGCCGCGCAGACCCCACGAGCCGCCGATGCTGATGCGCCGCGGACGCTCGCCGCCTGAGGCGTAGCCCTGCACGCGCAGCGCCACCGCGCTGTGCAGCGAGGTGCGCAGATATTTCCGCACATCCGCCGACACGAGCCACGAGTCGAAGCGGCCGTGGCTCAAATCGTTGACCAACCCGACGGTGAGGTTGTAGCGCTCGCCGTCGATCGGTCCGGTCGGGAGCCAGAGCGTGTTGTCCTTCACGTACGTCAGGTAGTTCGACGCGAGCCACCCGAGCCGGCGCGGCTCGTCCACTTCATCCGAGAAAAGATCGAACCGGTCCGAGCGCTCGATGCGATACTCGCCCACGATGCGGCGGAAGCGAGTGAACGGATACCGCACCTGCGCGAACGCGCCGTACGACCGCTCTTCGAAGAGCGTATTGAAGTCGCCCTCGTAAAACAGGCCGCGCTGGCGAAACGCGCCCACGCCCCAGTTGACGCGGCGTGACTGGTTCAGATAGAAGACGGTGCCATTGACGTTGTCGATCAGGCTGCCGAAGCCGGCGCTTTGGAACGACGACACCGCCAGCAAGACCAGGTGATCGGACAGCAGATCACTGAACACGAACACGGCGCCCTGCGCGGCACCGAGCCCCGGCGCGACGACGGCATCGCCCGCCGCGAAGTCGAGCGTGAATTTCCGCTCGTAGGGCGCGCCGTCCGTGCGGGCGTACTGGGGATGCGACAGCTCACCCCAGGTCCAGGACGGCGGCGGGAGACTGTCGGCATTCGCCAGCGTGAACGTGCTGCTCGCGTCGTTCAGGGGCGGCGCGAGATAAATGTTGAAGCTCATGTCGGCGAAGGCGCCGAACAGCAACCCACCGTGCGGACCGGCGACCCAATGCGGATCGAACGCCCCGTTCAACGTGCGGGTCTCGCGGCGTCCCTTCCCGTTCGCGTCGATCGAGTACACCTGGAACGTGCCGTCGCGGTCGCTCCCGAAATAGATCCGGTCGTCGCTCCAGCGCGGGGTCTCGTCCCGCCAGTCGCCATAGGTCAGATAGCGGATCGCTCCCGACGCCAAGTCGAGGGCGAACAGATTGTGCGCGCCGTTGCGCCCGAACGGCGTCCGGTCGGACGAAAAGACGACGGTCTCGCCGTCCGGACTGACGGTGGGATCGATGTCCTCGTAGCGATCCGAGGTCAGCCGCTCGAGGCGGCCCGCGCCGGCCGAATCGCCGGGGTCGGCGACCCAGAGACGATAGAGGTCGGAGTAGCCGGACACGGACAGGCCGCTGAAGACGACGCTCTTCGCGTCGGGCGCCCACGCCGGCGAGAGAATCGACACCAGCTCCGGGAACTGATAGCGGCCGACGACTTTCGCGCGCTGCAAGTCCCAGAAAAACAGCGCGTCGCGCTCCGCGTACTTGCTGCTGAACGCAGCGACGCCGTCGGCGTTGACGTCGATCCGTGACTCGAAGAAATGGAACGACTCGAACTGCTCGCTGCGCTCCCCCTGCACCACCGCGCGCTTGTTCCGGCCGGCGAGGTTCTCGGCGTAGATCGTCGTGTAACCACTGGCCGGCGAAAAAAACAGGAACGAGGGGATGGTGTCACCGGGCAGCGCGTAGGCGGTCGGCTTGATCGCCAGCTCGGTCAGTTTGCGCGCGGTGATCGCGAGCGGAGGCTGGCTGGCGACCGCCGGGTAGAAGCGCTGCCGCATCCAGTACTGCCACTCCTCGGAGAGCTGCTCCACGGTGCGGCCGTAGACGGACGCCAGGGCCGCATCGAAGTTGCTGAACTTCCAGATGTCGCTGTACAGCTGGAGGATCCGCCACTCGCCGTAGCGCTCGGCCAGGAACCGGTGGATGCTGCCCCCCACCGGATAGACGAGGCCGCCGTAGAAGTAGGTGAGCTGCGGCAGCGTGGGCAGCCGCCCCGCGATCGTCATGTCCCGCAGCACCATCTCGTCGCGGCTGTCCTCGCCCGCCGACAGGAATTCGGCGAGCCCCTCGGTCCACCACAGCGGCAGCCCGGTCTGCCGGAAGCGCGGGTAGCGGCTGAACGTTTGCGCCGCGAGGCTGAGCTGGAACACGTGCACCAGCTCGTGCCGGATGGTGTGGCGGAACTCGGCGTAGCTCCCCCGGAACGGCAGCGCCACGCGTCGCTTCAAGAACTCCGTGACACCGAGCAGCCCTTCGGGCGGGATGAACGGCAGGATGTTCGTCTGCTCGAAGTCGGTATGCGACGCGTACACGATGAGTGGAATGCGCCGCAGCACGGCGTGGGTGAGGCGCCGCTCGAGCGAATCGTAGCTCTCTTCCGCGTACGCCAGCGCGACGCGGCCGAGCTCTTCTTCTTCCGGATAGTAGTAGAGATCGACGTGCTCGCCCCGCAGCACGCGCCAATCGAAGCGGCGGTACTGGATCTTGTTCTGCCCGAAGTAGCCAAACTGCGCACTCAGCGATGTGCCGCAGCCCAGCAGTACGAGGAAGGCGCAGACGACCGCTTTCATCATCTATGAATACTCCTGATCCGGTCACCCTGTCCGATCGCGTTCAAAACGGCGACGCCGGAGACGACCCGACCAAAGATCGTGTACATGCCGTCGAGGTGCGGCTGCGCGGAATGGGTGATGAAGTACTGGCTGCCGCCCGTATTCGGCCCGGAGAGCGCCATCCCGACCCGGCCCATCTCATACCGAACGGGATTGATTTCGTCCCGCACGACGAACCCCGCCCCCGGCCCGCCCCAGCCGTCGCCGCGAGGGTCGCCGTCCTGCACGACGAAGTTCGGCACGACGCGATGCCAGCGGGTGCCGTCGAAGAAACGGCGCTCGACGAGACCCAGGAACGCGGCGACGGTGAGCGGCGCCTCGGCCGCGAGCAGCTCGATCTCGAGCGTGCCGCGGTCGGTCTCGAGGAAGACGCGCGGGTTGGTCCCGGCGAGCGCCGGCCACAGCCAGCGGCGGGCGACGTCGCGATAATCGGCAAGCGTGCGACCGGTGGCAATCGGCAGGACAGCGCCCCACGCGTCGCGCGTGTCCGGCAGCGTGTCGGCGGCAAGACGCCGGACGAGATAGTCGTCCGGCCGCGGCACGGCTGCAATGAACTTGGTCGCGACCCGCAGCCGGCCCGTGGGCGACGCAGCGGCGATCGCGCCAAGCGCAGACACCGCGGACAGTCGCGCGTCGTTGAACGGATCGCCTTCGGCGCGCGCGTACGCCGCGAGGAGCAGATCGACGTCGTCCGTGGAGGGATGACGAGCGATGATGTCGGCGGCCACGCTGCGCACCGCCGGGTCCGCATGCGTGAGCAGCGCCCGCGCCCGCACCAGCAATGACGAGTCGGCGGCGACGACGATGCGCTGCAGCGCTTGCAACGCCTGCGCCACCACGCGCCCGTCGGGGTCCGCCAACTGCGCCTCGAGGCGATCGCGCGCGCGCGCGGCGCCGTACGCCTCCGCCGCCACGCTGCGCCAGCGCCAATCCGCGTCGCCGCTGACCGCAATGGCGGCGGTCACGCCCACGGCGCTGTCCGCTTGCGCGAGCCCGATCAGCGCCTGGCGCTTGATCGCGAACACGCTGCTCGTCAGCCGGGCACGCAACACCTCGAGCGCGGCCGCGCCGCGGACGACGCCGAGCGTGGTCTCGGCCTGGACGGCCACGCCGATGTCGCGATCGGCCACGAGTGGTGCGACCGCGTTTGCCACACTCGAGTCGCGGAACGACGCGAGCGCGCGCAGTGCCGTGATGCGAACGTGCGCGTCGGGATCGTCGAGGAGAGGGCGCAGCGCGTCCACGCCGCTGCGCGGAACGAGCTTGGCACTGTCCAACAGCGCTTTGCTGATCCCCCGCGCCGCGACGCTGCGCACCTCGAGATCCTGGTCCGCGAGCCCGCGCAGCAGGGCCGCGGCGCCCGGGGCCGCGCGCAGGCGCGCGAGCGAGTAGAGCGCCCGCCAACGGGTCGCCGGCGCAGTAGCCTCGGTAAAGCGGACGAGCTGGCTGATCGGCGCGCGCGTCCCCAGACGCCACGCCTCGAGCAGCGCCTGATCGACGGCCGGTGTGGAAGCGCCGGGAGCACCGCTCACGATGATGTCGCTGAGGGCGCGGGCGCCGTCGTCACCGCCGATCTTGGCGATCGCGGTCACCCCCTCGATCTGTCCCCCCTGCACGGCGAGCATGAGCGCGGGAATCGCCCGGGCGTCCTTGAGCAGTCCCAAGCTGAATGCCGCGGCGGCCTTCACAGATGCAGATGAATCGTTCAGGGCGGGAAGCAGCAGGTCTACGGCCGCGACGTCGCCGATTCGCCCGGCGGCGAGGGCACCCTGGCGGCGAACGGCGGGATGCTGGTGGCTCAGCGCCTGACGCAGCGGCGCAGGGTCGAAGCGGCGGGCGTCCGACACCGCGAGGAGCGCCGCGAGGACGCCGACCGTGGTTTCGTCAGCGGGGGATGGCTGTTGCCCAGCCAGCGCCTGCCCCGCCGACAAAAGAAGGAAGAGGGCGACGCTAGAGACGAACCGGGTCTGCCGTGGGTTCGAGCAGCTCACACACGTGCTCCGGAAGGCGCGATAAAGTCTGTTGTGGATTCAGCGCGATCAGCGATGTTTCCGCGGTCGCGAGCAGCTCGCCCGTCGCCGCCCGCTCCACGGCATACCCGAAGATCACCCGCCGCGAAGCCAGGTCCCGCACCCAGCAGCGCACGCGAATCATATCATCATAACGCGCCGGCTGGCGGTAGCGGATGTGCACGTCGGTCACGGTGAGGTACGTCCCCTGCTCTTCCAACTCTTTGTAGGACACCCCCCGTTCGCGGAGGTGTTCCGTCCGGGCCATGTCCATCCAGATGAGATAGTTCGCGTGGTACACGAAGCCCATCTGGTCGGTTTCGGAGTAATTCACGCGGTGCGTGACCGCGCTGATTCTCGGGGCTGGGGGCTGGGGGTTGGGGATTGGGGAGCTACTCGCCGTACGGGATCCAGATGTTCTTTACTTCCGTCGCACGGCGGAGGAACTCCCGTCCCTCACCTTGACGCGTATCGAGCCAGTCGCGCGTGCGCGCCGTCGCCCAGGTCCGCTTCATGTTCGCGGCGGACGCCAGCTCCACGGCCTTCACACCAGCGGCATTCCCGAAGTACCAGATCCCGTCCACATCGTCGTGCTCGGCGAGCACCTTGGCGAGCGCGTCTTTGGCGCCGGTGATCACGTTGATCACGCCGTCCGGCACGTCGGACGTTTCCAGGACGGTGTAGAACTCGGTCGCCGCGAGCGGCTGCGGCTCGGATGGCACCACGATGACGGTGTTGCCGACGGCGATGGTCGGAGCGACCAGTGAGACGAAGCCCAGCAGGGGGAATTCGTCGGGCGCGGCGATGCCGATCACCCCAACGGGCTCGTTCATCGCGAGCGTGACGCCCCGGATGGGCGTGTGATGGACGGCGCCGTCCCATTTGTCGGCCCACGCCGCGTACGTGAACAGGCGCGCGACGCTCGCGTCCAGCTCTTCCCGGCCCCCCCCCAAGCGTGCCGAGAATTCGTCGCCGCGCATCGCGAGATTCTCGGCGATGAAGTACAAGATCTGCGCCCGCATATGCCCACTGCCACGGCCCCACCCGGCAGCCGCGTGGGCCGCTTCGACGGCGTTGCGGACGTCCTTGCGATTGCCTTCGGCGACTTCGCCGAGCGTGCGGCCATCCGGTCCGAGGATCTTGCGACTGTACCCCTGGTCCGGTCGAGCTTGCTTCCCTCCGATAAAGAGCTTGTAAGTCCTGTCGATTGGAGGGAGCACGGAGCACGGAGCAGGACGCTCCGATGCCGCAAACTGCTCCGTGCTCCGTGCTCCGTGCTCCCTGCTCCCTGCTCCCTGCTCCCATCCCGCTTTGAGA
>JBOHSJ010000227.1:0-17504 GCA_050733035.1 Gemmatimonadales bacterium
GCCGAGGCGTGGTATCGGCGGCCGGCGGCGCGGCTGCAGATGATTGGCGTGACGGGGACCAACGGCAAAACGACGTCGGTGATTCTCGCGCGCCACGTCCTCGGCGCGCGTTGGCCGATGGGCGCCATCGGGACGCTGGGATGCATCGATCCGTCCGGTGCGGCGGTCGAAAGCGAGGCCGGCAATCTCACCACGCCAGGCCCCATCGATCTGCAGGCGACGCTCGCCGCGCTCATCGATCGCGGCGCCGCCGGTGTGGCGATGGAGGTCTCCTCGCACAGCCTCGATCAGGGGCGGGTGGAGGGGCTGGTATTTCGCGCGGCGATCTTCACAAACCTGACGCGCGATCATCTCGACTATCACGAAACGTTCGACGCCTACTTCGCCGCGAAGGCCAAGCTGGTCGCCTACCTGGCGGATGCCGGGCTTGCGGTGATCAACGCCGATGATGCCGCGTGGGCACGGCTGCCGCGCACACCCCGGCGCATCACCTTTTCGGCAGCGGACCATATCGCCGACGTTACGGCGCGTGGCGTGCGCGTGGACGCGAAGGGCGCGCACTTCACGATGGTGACGACGCAGGGAAAACATCCCGTGCAGCTCCCCCTGCTGGGCCGGTTCAATGTCGCGAACGCCCTCGGCGTCGCGGCGTGTGCGATCGGACTGGAGGTACCGGCACAGGTCGTCGCGGAGCGGCTGGCCACGGCGCCACAGGTTCCTGGCCGCATGGAGCGGATCGCGGTAGACCCGTGTGTCGTGCTGCGCGATTACGCGCATACGCCGGACGCGCTGGAGCGGGCGCTCGAGACGATTCGCGAAGTGACTCCGGCGGGCGGGCGGGTCATCGCCGTGTTCGGCGCCGGGGGCGACCGCGATCGCGGCAAGCGGGCGCCGATGGGGGAAATCGCCGTGCGGCTCGCCGACATTGCCATCGCCACCTCCGACAATCCGCGCACGGAGAATCCGGAGCGGATTCTCGACGACGTCGAAGCGGGGATGTCTGGACGGCCCCATTACCGCATCGTGGATCGCAAAGCGGCAATCGCGCAGGCGCTCGAGCTGGCCCGCGCAGGCGACACGATTCTGTTGGCGGGGAAAGGGCACGAGACCTACCAGATCGTCGGCACCACCAAGGAGCCGTTCGACGAGCGGGAAGTGGTGCGCGGGTTGGGGGCGAACTGAATGGGGGCTCGGGATAAGGGGCTCGGGGTTGGGCGGACGTGGACCAGCGATGAGGTGGCCGCTGCGCTGGGCGTTCCAGCGCCTAAGAAGCTGACGTTCCGAGCGGTATTCACCGATACCCGAACCCCGAGTCCCGAGTCCCTCTTCGTCGCTCTCAAGGGCGAGAACTTCGACGCGCACAACTTCCTCGCGAAAGCCAAGGAGCAGGGGGCGACAGGAGCCGTCGTGAGGCGGGGCACGCCGCCGGTTGACGGTCTCGCGTTCTTCGAGGTGGACGACACGCTCACGGCGCTGGGGCAACTGGCGCGGGCGCGGCGGCGGATGCTGCCCGCAGGCACGCCGGTCGTCGCCATCACCGGCTCGAGCGGCAAGACGAGCACGAAAGAGATGATCCGGGCCGCGCTGGGAACGCGGTATCGCGTCCACGCCACAGCGGCGAACCTGAACAATCTGGTCGGCGTGCCGCTCACGATCCTGGGCGCGCCGGAGGGTACCGAGGCGCTCGTGGTCGAGGCCGGCGCCAGCGTCCCGGGAGAAATCGCGCGCCTGCGCGACATCATCGAGCCCACGATCGCGGTGATCACAAACATCGGGTACGCACATGTCGAGGGATTCGGCTCGCTGGAAGGCGTGATGGCCGAGAAGCTGTCGCTGCTGGATGGGGCGCCCGTGGCTGTGATCGGCTCGGGTCCAGACCTGATGTGGCCGGAAGCCCGGCGCCGCACGCAGGTGATTCCCGCGGCGCTGCCGGGGAAGCCCAGCGACGACGCGCTCCTCGATCGCTTGCTGGATCGAGACGGCCATCCGCAAATCGCGCTCGACTCGGGCGAGAAGGTCACCCTCCCGGCGCTCGGGCTCCATCAGCTCGAGAATGCCCAGATCGCGCTGGCCGTCGCCCAGCGGGCGGGCGTCGATCACGACGCTGCGGTGCGGGCGCTGGCGGCGGTGCACCTGCCGGAGGGGCGGGGTGATGTGCGCGAGATGGGCAACATGCTCGTGATCGACGACACCTACAACGCCAACCCGGCCTCGATGCGCCGGTCGGTGCAGACCGCCGCCTGGCTGGCCCGCCGCCAGCGCCGGCCGCTCGTCGTGGTGGTCGGCACGATGTTGGAGTTAGGACCGGAAAGTGCAAGATTGCACGCCGAAGCAGCGCGGGAGATCGCCCAGCGCAAGCCGGCGCTGGTGGCGGCGGTGGGGACGTTCGCGCGGGTGTTCGAGTCGCTGCGAGAAGCTCTGGGGGGACGATTGATCGTTGCACCCGATGCGGATGCGCTGGGCCCGAAGCTCAAGTCGGCCTTGCGCGGGAATGAGCTGGTGTTGCTCAAAGCCTCGCGTGGCGTGGCCCTCGAGCGCGTCCTCAACTACCTGACCTGATGCTCTATCATTGGCTCGCGCCGTTCGCTCGCCAGCACATCATCTTCAATCTCTTCAATTACATCACGTTCCGCGCCGCGGGAGCGACCGTGACGGCGCTGCTGCTCGCGTTCATCGTCGGCCCGTGGATCATCGGGAAGCTGCGCGAGCACCGCATCGGCCAGATCGTCCGGGCCGAAGGCCCGACGAGTCACCACGGCAAACGGGGCACGCCCACCATGGGCGGGCTCATCATCATTCTCGCGACCGTGGTGCCGACGTTGCTGTGGGCGCGGCTCGATAGCCGCTACGTGATCGTCGCCCTCGTCGCCACGCTGTGGATGGGGCTCATCGGTTTTATCGATGACTACCTCAAGATCGTGCGCGGCCAGTCGCAAGGACTCGTCGCGCTCTGGAAGCTCGTCGGCCAGGTCTCGTTCGGGATCGGATTGGGCGCCTATCTCCTGCTGTTTCCCCTGACATCAACCGTCGAAGCGTCGGCCACCCAGCTGCCCTTCTTCAAATACATCGTTCTGGTGCTGCCGTGGTGGGCCTACGTGGGGTTCGTCACCTTCGTGACGACGGCGAGCTCGAACGCGGTGAACCTCACCGATGGACTCGACGGACTCGCGGCGGGGCTGACGGTCATCGCTTCCGGCGCGTTTGCGATCTTCTGTTATCTCTTCGGCCGCGTGGACGCGGCGCGCTACCTCGGCGTGCTGCATCTCCCGGGGGCGGGTGAGCTGACCATCTTTTGCGGCGCGCTGATGGGGGCGTCGCTCGGCTTTCTCTGGTTCAACGCCCATCCCGCGCAGGTATTCATGGGCGACACCGGGGCGCTCGCGATCGGCGGGGCGTTGGGCACCGTTGCCATTCTGCTCAAGACCGAGTTTCTGCTCCTCATCGCCGGCGCCGTGTTCGCCGCCGAGACGCTGTCGGTCTTGATCCAGACCAGCACGTACCGCTGGCGCAAGCGGCGTTACGGGAAGGAGTACGCGGATGCCCATCGCGTCTTCCGAATGGCGCCGCTGCACCACCATTTCGAAAAGCTCGGCTGGGCGGAGCCGCAGGTCGTAATGCGCTTCTACATCCTGGGTGTATTGGCCGCGATGATCGCGCTGGCCACGCTCAAGGTGCGATGATCGCGCACGCGCCTCCCCGTCTCGTCCCTGACGCCTGGCGGCGTCCCGGGAGTGTCGTTGCGATTATCGGACTGGGAAAAAGCGGCGTCGCCGCGGCGCGCCTGCTGGCGCGCGAAGGGGTACGCGTCTACGCCAGCGACGCTTCAGACCATCCGTACGCGGGCGCCGCGGCCGAGGCGCTCAAGAGCGTGCCCTGGGTGGACGTGGAGATCGGCCGCCACGATCTCACCAAGATCCGTCAGGCCGCCGGAGTGATCGTCTCCCCGGGCGTGCCGCCGGACGCCCCGGTCCTCACCGCCGCGCGGCACGCCGGGGTGGAGATCGTATCGGAGCTCGATCTCGGCTTCCGGGCGCTCGCGGCACTGCAGCCCGGTACGCGCAGCATTGCAATCACGGGGACCAACGGGAAAACCACGACCACGGCGCTGGTCGCGCATCTTCTGAGCGCCGCGGGACTCCGGGCGACGACGGCGGGCAACATCGGCCGGCCCGTGACGGACCTCGCGCTGGGCAATGAAGCCTTTCAGTGGCTGAGCCTGGAAGTCTCTTCATTTCAGCTCCACGACAGTCCCAACTTCGCGCCCGAAGTCGGGATTCTGACGAACCTCGCTCCCGATCACCTCGACCGCTATCCGTCCGCCGATGCGTATTACGCCGACAAGCGGCTGCTCTTTCGCAACGCGAGCGACGAAGATGTGTGGGTACTGAATGCGGACGACCCGCTCGTGCTCCAGCTCGCGCACGGCGTCCCCGGCCGGCGGGTGCAGTTCTCGCTCGCGAAGAGTGCCGACGCCTGGTACGACCGCGCGCATCACGTCCTGCGGCTGGGCGGGGAGGTGCTGCTCAAGCGTGATGACCTGCATCTGCTCGGCGACCACAATGTCGCGAACGCGCTTGCGGGCGCGCTCGCGGTGCACGAGGCCGGCGTGCCGCCGCCGTTGATCGGGGAAGGGCTGCGTTCCTTCCGTCCGCTGCCGCATCGCCTGGAGCCGGTGCGCGAGGTGAACCGTGTGGTGTGGATCAACGACTCCAAGGCGACGAACATCGCGGCGACGACCGTGGGCGTGGTCGCGATGGAGCGTCCATTCGTGCTGCTGCTGGGCGGCCGGCACAAGGGCGAGCCCTACACCAGCCTTGGGCCGCTGCTCGGCGAGCGGTGCCGGCTGGTGATCGCGTATGGGGAAGCGGGCCCGCTCATCGAGCAGGACCTCGCCGGGAAGGTGCCGCTCGAGCGCGGCAGCACCTTCGAGGATGTCGTGGTGCGGGCGAGTCTCGCGGCGCAGGCGGGAGACGCGGTGTTGCTGTCTCCCGCCTGCTCGAGTTACGACATGTTCAAGAACTACGAAGAACGGGGGGCCACATTCCGGCGACTCGTCGAAGCGTTCTGAGCGCGGTGACGTGGGAAGGGCGGCTGCTCGCCGTCGTCACCGCCGTCCTGGTCGTGTTCGGTCTGGCGGCGGTATACGGCGCGTCGAGTCTCGTCACGACGGCCGGCGGCCAGGTCGGGGCGAGCTTTGCGCTGCGCCAGGCGGTCGGCGCGGCGGTGGGCGGCCTGCTCGCGGTGGGATTCGCGCGCACTGATTATCACCGCTGGCGGAACTGGGCGTGGCCGCTGCTGGGCACCACGGTGGTGCTGCTGCTCATTCCGTTGTTGCCGTTTACGCATCCGATCACACCCACGATCAACGGGGCCCGCCGCTGGGTGAATCTCGGCGTCCTCACGCTCCAGCCTTCGGAGCTCGCCAAGCTGGCCGTCGTGGTGTGGTGCGCGATGCTCGCAGCGAAGAAAGGCGAACAGCTGCGCGACTTCAGGCGCGGCGTGCTGCCGTTCGTCGTCATTCTCGTGCCCGTGGTCGGGCTGATTTTCCTGGAGCCACACCTGTCCATGGCGCTGCTCGTCGCGATCCTCGCCGGCAGCGTGCTCTTCACCGCCGGCGCGCGCATCGGGCACTTCCTCGCGCTCGGCGTCGCCGCGGGGCCGCTGCTGTACGGCGCGGTGGCAAGCGCCCAGTACCGCCTCGCGCGCGTGCTGACGTTTTTGAATCCAGGCGCCGCGCCGACCGAAGCCACGTGGCAGGTGCAACAGTCGCTCACCGGGATCGGAGCGGGGCAGCTGCTGGGCGCCGGCTTCGGCCAGGGCCAGCAGAAGCTGGGCTACCTGCCGTATGCGTACTCCGACTTCATTTTCTCGACGATCGGCGAAGAGTGGGGCTTCCTCGGTGTGCTCGCGATCGCGCTGCTGTTCGGCACGTTCGTGTGGCTCGGCTTTCGCATCGCGCGACACGCCCCCGATCCTTTCGGGCAGCTGCTCGCCACGGGCATCACCGTGATGATCGGTCTCAGTGTCGTGCTGCACATCGGTGTGAGCTTGGCCGTCATCCCGGCCACCGGAGTGACCCTACCGTTCATGTCCTACGGGCGCTCCTCACTCTTAGTCGCGCTTGCCGCGACCGGTGTCCTCGCGAGTGTCGGAAGGGCCCGCCGAGATCAACGTGCGACGTGAACTCCTGCGGCCCAATTACGTGCGGCGTGAACGACGCGTGCGGAGTGCGGCGTGGATATGAAGGGTCGCTCGACGATGCGAACGTTCATTGCAACGCCACACGCCACACGCCACACGTGAAGATTCTGATTGCGGGCGGAGGTACAGGGGGCCATCTGATGCCCGCGCTGGCCCTCGCGCGCGTCGCTGCCGATTTGGGGAATGACGTGGTGCTCGTCGGTGCGCAGCGCGGCATCGAAGCGCGTCTCCTGCCTCGCCACCCGTTTCGATTTCATTTGCTCCCGATCGAGCCGCTCTATCGCCGCCAGTGGTGGCGCAATGTGCTGCTGCCGCTGGTGTGGCTGCGGGTGACGCGTGCGACGGACCGTGTGCTGCGGCAAGAACAGCCGGCCATCGTCATCGGGACCGGCGGATACGCGGCGGGCCCCGTCGTGCTGCGCGCGCAACAAGCGGGGATTCCGACGGTGCTGCAGGAGCAGAACGCGTTTCCAGGACTCACGACACGTTGGCTGGCGCGCCGCGCGCGACAGGTGTACCTCGGCTTCCCGGAAGCGCGCTTGAAGCTCTCGCCGGGCCCCTCCACACAGGTTTTCGTTTTCGGAAATCCGATCACGCCTCCGGGTCGCATGGACGCGCACGCCGCGCACGCCGCGCGCGCCGAGCTCGGAGTGTCAGCGCGCAATCGCACCGTGTTCGTCGTCGGCGGAAGTCAGGGTGCGCGCGCGTTGAACGAGGCGGTGGAGCGCGCGCTCGGACGAGGATTGCTCGGCGACGTGAATCTCTTGTGGGGCACCGGCACCGCACACGAGCAGCGCTACGTGCCGCTCGCCGTTCCGGGTCGAGTCGTCGTCCGCGGCTTCTTTGATCCGATCGCGACGGCCTACGCGGCGGCCGATCTCGTCGTCGCACGCGCCGGTGCGATGACGGTCGCCGAGCTCTGTGCCTGGGGGAAGCCGAGCATCCTGGTGCCGCTCCCGACGGCGGCGGCAGATCATCAGACGTTCAACGCGCGAGCGTTGGCGAATGCCGGGGCCAGCGTTCTGCTGCTCGAGAGCGAGCTGTCGGCCGAGCACTTTGCCAAGACGGTCACCTCGCTCGCCCACGACCAGACGCGCCTCGACGAGCTGGGTCGGAGTGCCCAAAAAAGGGGTCACCCGAACGCTGCCCGAACCATCATGTCAAAGGTTTTAGAGCTTTCGCAAGTTGAGTAAATTTCCTATATTAGCTGCCCACAGATGACCTTGTTTCGAACCGGGGATCCCCGACCCATCCACTTCATGGGCATAGCCGGGGCGGGGATGAGCGCCTTGGCTTTAATTGCCAGGCACCGGGGAGTCTCCATAAACGGTTGTGATGCTGACACTTCTGGGTCCGGTGCCGACGATCTGACCGCCTTGGGTGTGCATGTGTGGCGGAGTCACGAGCCCAGCCACGTGGACGGCGTTCGGGCCGTGGTGGTGACGGCCGCCGTACCGCGGGATCACCCGGAGTTGGAGCGGGCCCGGGCCTTGGGTCTGCCGGTTGTGCGTCGCGCCGATGCGCTGGGAGAGCTGGTCGCCAGTGGCGGAGCGAGCGTGGCGGTCGCAGGGACGCATGGCAAGACGACCACCACGGTCATGGTGACGGAAGCGCTCACGGCCGCCGGGCGAAACCCAACGGGACTCGCCGGCGGCCGTGTCGCTGCATGGGGCGGCAACGCCCGCATCGGCGGTGATGAGCTGTTCGTGGTGGAGGCCGATGAGTACGACAAGGCGTTCCTGTCGCTCACGCCGACGGTCGCCGTCGTGAACAACGTCGAGGCGGATCACCTCGAGTGCTACGGCAGTGTGGAAGCGCTCGAGGACGCGTTCGTCGATTTCGCGGGACGCGCCGACCGCGCGATCATCGGGGCGGACGACGCCGGCGCGGATCGCGTGGCGCTGCGACTGACCGCACCGGTGTGGCGCGTCGGGCTCGGTCCGACCGCCGACGTGCGCATCCGCGCCGTACGACTCGAGCCGGGAGGTTCACGCGCGACGATCATGCTGCCGGGGGGCCACACGGTCGAGCTGCAGCTCGCGGTGCCGGGGATGCACAACGTGCGCAACGCCGCCGCCGCGCTCGGCGTGTTGCAGGCGCTCGGCGCCGACGTGCAGCGCGGAGCGGAGGCGCTGGCGCGCTTCCATGGCGTCGGCCGTCGGTTCGAGCGGTTGGGTGAGGCGGGTGGCGTGACGGTCGTGGACGACTATGCGCATCACCCGACGGAAGTGGCCGCGACGTTGTCGGCCGCGCGCCAAGCATTCCCCGGCCGGCGTGTGGTCGCCGTGTTTCAGCCGCACCTCTATTCGCGGACGGCGCTGCACGGCGAAGCACTGGGGAAGGCGCTCGCCGCCGCGGACATGGTCGTGGTCGCGCCGATCTACGGCGCGCGCGAGCAGCCGCTGGCGGGCGTGACGCATCACCTCGTGGTGCGCGGCGCGACGCGGGCGGGTGCCGCCACGGTGGCGGTTCGCGATCGCGCGGGACTGACGAGTCACGTCGCGCGCGCGGTGCGTCAGGGCGACGTCGTGTTCACGCTCGGTGCCGGCGACGTCACGCGGGTGGGGCCCGAGCTGCTGCACATCCTGAAAAACGGGAGCGGAGAGCAGGGAGCAGTCGCGTGAAGTGGAAGTTCCGGATGCGGCGCATGCCGCGGGGGTCGTGGCGCGTGCTGCTCTGGGCCCTGGCGGTGATGACGATGATGGTGATCTGGATGGCGGCGCCGCTCGCGCTGCGCCGCGTGGCGTTCTTCCGCGTGCGGCAGGTGGAGCTGGTCGGTATTCGCTATCTCGACGCCGACCGCGTGCTGGCGGCGCTCCGTCTGTCGCCGCGGGCAAGCGTCTTCGACGACACCGAGATCCTCGCCGAGCGCTTGCGCGGATTGGATGGTGTTGCCGATGCTTCGGTCGTGCGCCGGCCGCCGGCAGCGCTGAAGGTGATCGTGCGCGAGATCGAGCCGGTCGCGCTGGTGGCGAACGGGCGCGGCGCGCTCGGTGTGGTGGACGCAGCGTCGAGAACGCTGCCGTTCGATATGACGAACCTCGACCTCCCGATCGTACGGGGGGGGGACTCGGATCGAACGGTCGTGAGTGTCTTGGCGCGGGTGCAGGCGTTCGATCCCGCGCTGTTTCAGGCGATCGATGCCGCGGGGCGCACCGAGACGCACCGTGGCCGGGGTGACGTGGTTCTCGAGTTGGGCCCGCATCGCGTGCTGCTGAACCGCGACGCGGGACCGGAGGTGATTCAGGCGGTGATGCTGGTGGCGAGAGATCTGGCCGCGAAAGCGCGTTCCTACACCGAGCTCGACGGCCGGTTTGCCGGCCAGGTCGTCGTGCGCCGTCGTGGCGCGCGGAGCGGCTGATGCCGGAACGCCGCCTGATCGCCGGCCTCGACCTCGGCAGCACCAAGACGTGCGCCGTCATCGCGGAGCTCGCGGGCGACCTGCCGCGCGCGCCCCTCGCCAAGATCCTGGGCGTCGGGCTCGCGAAGAACAGCGGCGTGCGGCGCGGCATCGTGCGCGACATCGACGAGACGACCCGTTCCGTCGCCGCCGCGCTGAAGGACGCCGAGCGCATGGCGGGAGCGCGCGTACCGGACGTCACCTGCGGCATCGCGGGCGAGCACGTGTCGGCGCGGGGCTCCACCGGCGTCGTGGCGGTGAGCGGCGAAGAGATCTCGCCGCAGGATGTGGCGCGCGTCAACGAGGTCGCGCGGGCCGTGTCGCTCGGACGGGACCACGAGCTGCTGCACGACATCCCGCAGGAGTACAAGGTCGATCAGCAGTCGGGCATCTCCGACCCCGTGGGCATGACCGGAACGCGGCTCGAAGTGGAGATGTACCTCGTGACCGCGCAGGCGACGGCGGCGCAGAATCTCCGCAAGAGCGTGCAGCGTGCCGGGTATCGCGTCGCGGATCTGGTGCTCGAGCCGCTCGCCGCGTCGTACGCGGTGCTGACGGACGATGAGAAGGAGCTGGGCGTCGCGCTGGTCGAAGTGGGAGGCAGCTCCACGGGCGTGGCGATCTTCCACGAAGGCAAGATCCGCCACCTCGCCTCGCTCAAGTACGCCGGCGCGCACGTCACCAGCGACCTGGTGCAGGGCCTCGGCGTGACGCAGTCGGACGCCGAGCGATTGAAGGAGCGGCATGGCGCGGCGTACACGCCGCTGGTGGACGCGGGCGAAATGGTGAGCCTGCCATCCACGCAGGGACAGGGGGCGCGCAGCGCCTCGCGCGAGCTGGTCGCCCACATCATCCACCAGCGCGTGGATGAGATCTTTCAGCTGGTAGGGCGGGAGTTTGAGCGCGCCGGCTACGCCGGCGGACGGCTGCCGGCCGGCGTGGTGCTGAGCGGCGGCACGGCGCACCTGCCCGGCATGGTCGAGCTGGCCCGGGAAGTGTTCGCGGTGCCGGTGCGCGCCGGGCAGCCCGACCTGGGGATTTCGGGACTCGTGGACAGTGTGCAGGCACCGCGCTACGCAGTGCCCGTCGGTTTGGTGTTGTACGCGGCGCGTAAGAGTGCGCAGGGCTCCGCCCCCGGTGTGCTGTTCGGCGGTGCTCCCGAGAAGCTGTTTGGACCTCTCAAGAGATGGCTGCAAGACTTCTTCTGAGCCCTAGGGGAGAACCATGATCTTCGAACTCGAAGAAACCGTTACGCAGAACGCGCGGATGAAAGTCGTCGGCGTCGGCGGGGGCGGCGGCAACGCCCTGAACCGGATGATCGACGAGCACGTGAGCGGAGTCGAGTTCATCTCGGTGAACACCGATGCCCAGGCGCTCCTCAACAACAAAGCCGACGTCAAAGTCCAGATCGGGAAAAAGCTGACGCGCGGTCTCGGCGCCGGGGCACGGCCGGAAATCGGCCGCCAGGCGATCGAGGAAAACCGCGACGAGGTGCTGCACTCGCTGCAGGGGGCGGACCTCGTGTTCGTCACGTGCGGCATGGGCGGCGGGACGGGGACTGGCGCGGCGCCGATCATATCGCAGGTCGCCCGCGACCTGGGTGCCCTCACGATCGGCATCGTCACCAAGCCGTTCCTGTTCGAAGGCCGCAAGCGCATGCGCCAGGCGGAGATGGGAATCGCCGAAATGCGCAAGCACGTGGACACGATGATCGTGGTGCCCAACGAGCGGCTGCTCGCGGTGGTCGGCAAGGGAATTCCGTTCCAGGATGCGCTCAAGAAGGCCGACGAAGTGCTTTTGCATGCGACACAGGGCATCTCGGCCCTCATCTGTGTCACGGGCCTGGTCAACGTAGATTTCGCGGACGTGCGCACCGTGATGCAGAACGGCGGCGCGGCGTTGATGGGAACGGGTCAGGGACGCGGGGAGAATCGCGCGATGGAAGCGGCGCAGCAGGCCATTTCCAGCCCGCTGCTCGACAACATCTCGATCGCCGGCGCGACGGGCGTGCTGATCAACATCACCGGCGGCGAAGACCTGACGCTCGGCGAAGTGACGCAGATCAGCGAGGCGATTCACGACGCCGCGGGCGACGAGGCCGAGATTATTTTCGGCGCGGTCAACGATCCCGCGATGCACGGCGAAGTGCGGATCACGGTTATCGCGACGGGGTTTGATAAGACCGGCGCGATGGCCGACGCGATGGCGGGGGTACAGCGGCCCGCCGCCGGCGTCCTGCCGTTCCGTGACCGCGGCGCCCGGCCGACGCCGGTGCCGCCTCCGGGATTCGCGAAGCCGGCGGAAGCGCCCAAGCGCACCGGCCCGGCGCAGGCGCCGTTGAATCCCGAGCTGAACGAAATGGAAATCCCGACCTTCATCCGGAGACAGATGGACTGATGACTTGGCGAGCGAGTCACTACGTTGCTGCGGGCGCGCTCGCTGCCGGAATGCTGGTGTGGGCTGCACACGAGGCATGGCCGTCGCGCGAGATCCCGGTGGCGCTGCCCATCGTCGTCACCAGCGCGTACGACGACTGGGCCGACACCCTCGGCCGCCGGGAAATGTTGTCCGACGTGCTCGAACGGGCCGGCATCACCGGCCGCGAATACGTCGCCTTCATGAAGGCCAAGCAGGTACTCAACCCCAGACGCATGCAGCCGGGCCTGGTGTTCGAGATCCGGCGGTTGAAAGGCCAAGCCGTAGCCAATCGGCTCTCGGTACGCGTCGACCCGGAAAAACGCGTGGTGATGAGTCGCCTCGGCGGCGACTCGGGCTGGAAGGAAGTGGTCGAGGACATTCCCTGGACGGCCGAGCGGCTCCGCACGACCGCGGTGATTCAGTCGAACCTCTACGACGCACTCGACGCCGCCATTCCCGATTCGTTCCTACCGGTCCGGCAGCGCGTTGCGCTCGCCTGGGCGATCGCAGACGTGTACGATTGGGAAGTGGACTTCACGCGCGATATGCGTCCCGGCGATCGTGTCGAAGTGCTGATCGAGCGGCTGCAGTCGCCCGAGGGCGAGCGGCGGTTCGGGCGCATTCTTGCCGCGCGGGTGGATGTAGCAGGTTCTCCCAGCTTCGCGTTTGCCTATGGGCGGAGTTTCTACGACGAACGCGGCCGGTCGCTGCGCCGCGCGTTCCTCCGGGCGCCGCTCCGCTATCGCCACATCTCCAGCCGCTTCGGCGGCCGCTATCATCCCATTCTCAGGCGCTGGCGCGCCCATCAGGGTACGGACTATGCCGCGGGATACGGCACGCCGGTGCGGGCGACCGCGGACGGCATCGTCACGAAAGCCGGACGTGAAGGCGGCTACGGCAACATGGTCGAGCTGCGCCACGCCAACGGGGTCCGGACGCGCTACGGCCATCTGTCGAAGTTTGCCAAGGGCATTCACGTCGGGCAGCGCATTGGACAGGAACAGACCATCGGCTACGTCGGCTCGACCGGTCTGTCCAGCGGTCCGCACCTGCACTACGAGTTTCTCGTGAATGGCCGGCCGACCAATCCGCAGCGCAAGGACTTCGGTGCCGGCGAGCCGGTGCCGGGGAAATTGAAGGTCGCCTTCGATAGCGTGCGGGTTCAGCTGCTCGCCGAGCTCGAGCCGACCGGCGTTCCTGCCGCGACCCCGGCGCTCGGCGCCGCCGCGGCGCGCGACGACTAACTCCCTCGCTCAACCGATCCACGCGTGGAGCTCTATCCCGCCGTCGACATAGAAGGCGGGCGCGTGACGCGCGCCCATGGCACCATGGCGGTGCCGATGCGTGCGCTCGCGGCGCTCACCCGGGCGGGCGCGCGGTGGATTCATCTCGTCGATATGGATCGCGCGTACGGCCGCGGCGACAATCACGACATGGTGGCCGCCGTCATCCACGCGGCGAACGTCCGCGTGCAGGTCGGCGGCGGCCTGTTTCGCGAGGACGACATCGATGAGATGTTCGCGCTCGGCGCGACGCGCGTCATCATCGGACCGCGCGGCGCCGTGGACTCGAGGCTTGTCGAGCGGCTGCTCGCGCGCCACGGCGCGACGCGCCTCGCCGTCGGCATCGACGCGAACAACGGCCGCGTCGCCCCGCGCGGCACCGGCGATACTCTCGACCTCACCGCGCGGGACCTGGCCGCGCGCGTCGAGCGGCAGGGAATCCGCACTATCATCTACAATGAAGTCACGCGGGACGGCATGATGAACGGAGCCGACATCGAGGGGGCCCGGCAGCTCGCCACGCTCGGCGGCGGGCTCGACGTGATCGTGTCGGGCGGGATCGGCTCGCTGGACGACCTCCGCGGCGCGCGCGCGGCAGGGCTCGCAGGCGCATGCGTCGGCCGGGCGTTGTACGACGGGAAATTCACCGTCGCGGAGGCGCTCGCGTGCGTCTCATGATCCTGCGCGGAGTCGCCGTGCTGGCGCTCATTCTGCTGCTCTGGAACCCGGCCAGCTCGCGGATCCTGCCGTCGGGCGACCAGCCTATCGTCCTGCTGGACGCGTCGCTCAGCATGAACGGCGCGGGCGCACCCTGGCGCGCCGCGCTCGACAGCGCGCGCGGCTACGCGCAGCGCCGCGCCGTGGTCTGGCGATTCGGCAACGGCGTCGCGGGTTATGACACCACGCCACCCACTGCCGGCGCCAGCCGTCTCGGCCCGGCCCTCGAAGCCGCCGCCGGCCGAGCCGGCGAAGTGATCGTGGTGACGGATGGCGTGATCGATGATGCAGCCGGCATCCCACCGGACTTGCTGCGCCGGCCTCGCGTCATTCTCCAGCCGCGTGTTGCGTTTTTCGACGCCTACGTGGCGAGCATCGAGGGGACACGCCACGTCACGCGAGCCGATACTGTCCGGCTCAGGGTGAGTTACGGCGTCGCTGGGGCTCGGGGCTCGGGGCGTGGGGCTCGGAATACGTCGATCCTGGTAAGTGGCGGAGAACGCCGGCTTATTTCGCAGCGAGTGACGCTGCCCGACAGCGGCACGATCTCCACCGAGATCGCATTTCCCGTGTCCCGAATCCCGAACCCCGGATGGACCGTGCTCGAGGTTCGCCTCGATGGGGCTGCTGATGCTGAGTCTCGGGACGACGCGCGTCTATTCACCCTGGACGTCAGCCTCGAGCCCGCCGCCGTGATCTTCGCTTCGCCGCCGGACTGGGAGGCGCGGTTCCTGGCGCGCACTTTGACCGACGTCGCACGCGTGCCGGTGAAAATGTTCGTCGAGACGGAACGGGGCCGCTGGCGCGACGCCGCCACACTCGCCCCGGTCGCTGCCGCCGATCTGAGCCGCGCCGCCGAGCGCGCCCGGCTGGTGATCGCGACGGGAGATCCCGAGCGGGCCCGCCCCTTCACCGGCTCCACGAGGGGTGCCCGGTTGCTCTGGCCGACGAATGGGCAGGCGGGCGACTGGTACGTCGAACGCCCCGCGTCGTCGCCGTTCACCGCCGCGCTCGCCGGCGTCCTGTGGGACTCTCTTCCTCCCGCGACGGCGGTGATGCCCGCGCGCGATTCCAGCGAGGGGATTGTCGCGCTCAGCGCGCGCCTCGCGCGACGCGGTCCCGCGCGCCCGATTCTCAGGCTCGAGCAGCGGAATGGGATGCGTCAGGCGACCATCGCGGCCGCGGGGTTGTGGCGCTGGGCATTCCGCGGCGGCGCGTCGGAAGAGGCGTACCGCAGTCTCGTCGCGGCGGTCGTTGATTGGCTGTTAGGGGAGCAAGGAGCAGGGAGCAGGGAGCGGGCCGTGTTGGAAACGATCGAGGTGCCGAACGGAGTCCCGGTGATCTGGCGGTGGACGAGTCCCGAGGCCCCAGGCCCACTCGCGGTAACGCTCAGAAGTGGAGACACAACACATGCCGACACGCTCCGTTTCGATGCCGGGGGGCGCGCCGAGCTGTTGCTGCCGCCCGGCGTCTACCGCTATGCGCTGAGTGGTGGACCGGAGCAGGGTGTCATCGCCGTCGAGACGTACTCCGACGAATGGCTACCGCGTGCGCCGTCGCTGGCGTCGCAGCCAGGTGAGGCCACGGCGAGGCTCGCGTCCGTCGGCCTGCGGGATCGCTGGTGGTTGTTCGTCATCGCGATCGCCGCCCTCGCGACCGAATGGGCATTGCGCCGGCGCCAGGGACTGCCGTAATGGGGTTGTGGAAGCAGGTCTCGCGCTTCTTCGGCGGCGGCGCGACCGATTACGCGCAGCTCGAGACGGTTCAGCGGCTGCTGATCGAAGCGGACTTCGGCGTCGCGGCGACGAACGAGACCGTGGAGCGCCTCAGTCGTGCCAAGCACGTCGATCTGGAGACTCTCGAGCGCATCGTGGTGGAGCAGCTGGGTCCAGCGGCGACGAGCCTGGCACGCGCGGAGCAGGCGCCCACGGTGGTGCTGATGTTCGGCGTCAACGGCACCGGCAAGACCACGACCGTCGCCAAGCTGGCGCACCGGCTCAAGCATGAAGGGCGCAGCGTGCTGCTGGCGGCGGCGGACACGTTTCGCGCCGGCGCCACGGAGCAGCTGGAAGCCTGGGCCAAACGCCTCGACGCGCCCTTCGTCGGCGCGAGCTCGGGGAAAGGCGCTGACGCCGCGGCCGTCGCGTTCGATGCCGTTGACGCCGGCGTGGCGCGGGGGATCGACACCGTGATCGTGGACACCGCCGGGCGGCTGCACACCGACGAGCGTTTGCGGGAGGAACTGAAGAAGGTCGTGCGCGTCGTGGGCAAGCGGCGGAGCGGGGCGCCGCATGAGTCATTGCTGGTGCTCGATGCGACGATCGGGCAGAACGCGGTGCATCAGGCGAAGGAGTTCGCTGCCGCGGTTCCGCTCACTGGGCTCGTCATTACGAAGCTCGACGGCACTGCCAAGGGTGGCAGCGTGATTGCATTGCGCCGAGCGGTGCCCGTGCCAATCCGGTTTCTGGGCACGGGTGAGACCCTCGACGACCTCCAACTCTTCGATCCCCAGCAGTTCGCACACCGGCTGGTCAGCGGGTGAACCTCCAGCTCAACTCGCCCGTCAAGTTCCTCAAGGGCGTCGGCCCGAAACGCGCCGAAGCTCTGCAGCGACTCGGCATCCGTACCGTCGGCGATCTGGTCTACCACGTTCCGCATCGCTATCTCGACGCTACGACCGTCACGCCCCTGGCGCGCGCCAACGTCGGACAGGACGCGACGTGCGTCGGCCGTGTCGTCAGCACCGGTGTGCTGCCGACACGGCGGGGGCTGCGTGTGTTTCGCGCGGTCCTGAAAGATGAGAGCGGGTTGCTCGAATGCGCGTGGCCGGGCCGCCCCTTTCTCGAGCGCCAGATCAAGAAGGGCCAGCTGCTGCTCGTGACGGGACCGGTGCGCTATTACCACGGCAAGCAGCTCGTGCCGGCCGAGTTCATCGTCCTGGCGGAGCCGGACGACGAGGGATCAGGGACTGGGGATTCGGGACTCGTGCTACCCATCTACCCCGCAACGGAAGGCCTCACGCATCGGCAGATACGGGCCCTCGTCCACCAGCACCTCGACAACCTCCTGACCCTCGTCAACGATCCCCACCCCGCCGCGTTCCGGACGAAGCACGACCTCATCGAGCTGCGTCGAGCCCTCGAGCTGATGCATCGCCCCACGCGCGTCGAGGAAGCCGAGCTGGGGCGGCGCCGGCTGGCGTTCGACGAGCTGTTCGACCAACAGCTCGTGCAGGCGCGCGCGCGCCATCTGGCGAAGCGTGCGCGGGCGGGCATCACGTTCGAGTTAAAACGACAACTCACGACAAAACTCAGCGAGCATCTTCCATTCGAGCTCACTGGAGACCAAAAGCAGGCGATCCGCGAGATCTGCGGCGATATGACAGCGCCGCTGCGCATGCACCGGTTGTTGATGGGCGACGTGGGCACGGGGAAGACGGTGGTGGCGCTGTTCGCGATGCTGCTCGCCGCGGAGAACGACTACCA
>JBOHSJ010000228.1:0-3010 GCA_050733035.1 Gemmatimonadales bacterium
TCGTCGTGCACCAGCTTGACGACCTGCTGGCCGGGACTGACTGCCTTGACCTGCAGCGCGCCGACGGCCCGCTCGCGCACGCGCTCGACGAATCCGCGCGTCACCTCGAAGCTCACGTCCGCCTCCAGCAGGTGGCGGCGGATCTCGCGCAGGGCATCCGTGACGTCGCTTTCCGAGAGCACCCCGCGACCTCTGAGCCGGTTCAATACGCCGGTCAGCTGCTCGGAAAGGGCCGTAAACATAAGCGTAGCAAGCTAAATGGCGAGTACCCTGAAACCAAGTGGGGGTCTTATCTTGGCTCTTGTGACGCATCAGACGCAGCAGACGCCACACACGCAGCAGATCACCCCGCCGTGGACACGGCCCGACGACGCCGAACGGCAGGCGCGGCTCGACGCGATGAAGCGGCGCGCCACGGGGTTACTGGCCGTGGCGCTGCTGGTGTTCATCGCGGCCAGCCTCTACGAGTCGCAATTCGCCTGGCTGGGCTACGTCCGTGCGACCGCTGAAGCCTCCCTCGTCGGCGGGCTCGCGGACTGGTTCGCGGTGACGGCGCTGTTTCGCCATCCGCTCGGCCTGCCGATTCCCCACACCGCCATCGTCGCGACGCGCAAAGAGCGCATCGGGCAGATCCTCGGCAACTTCGTCCAGAATCACTTTCTGTCGCGCGATGTGATCGCCGCGAACCTGCGCCGCGTGCATCCCGCCGAGCGCGGCGCGCAATGGCTCGCCGACCGGGAGCACGCGCGGCAAGTCGCCCGGCAATTCGCGAGCGGCCTCGTGAAGACGCTCGACTCCCTGCCCCACAATGAGCTGCAGGACCTCGTGAGCCAGGTCGTCCGCAACCGCGTGCGCTCGTTCCGGGTCGCGCCGGCGCTCGGCAAGACGCTGGCGCTGGCGCTCGCCGACAACCGGCAGGAGGAGCTGCTCAACGCCACGGTCAAACTTGCGGCTGATGCCGTCAGGAATAACCGCGAGCTGATTCGCGAGCGGGTGCGCGCCGAGACGCCGTGGTGGGTGCCTCCGGTCGTGGACGAGAAGATTTACGAGAAGATCATCGCCGCGGTCGAACGGCTGCTGCACGACATGGTGATGGATCCGGCGCACCCGCTGCGCGGCGCGTTCGACGACGCCATCCGCGACTTCATCGACCGGCTGCAGCACGCCCCGGATGTGATCGCCCGCGCGGAAGCCTTGAAGGAAGAGTGGCTGATGGGCGCCTCCACCGACGATCTGTCGCGACGGCTGTGGGAGGGGATCCGCCAGGCGGTGAGCAAGTACGCCACCGGCAGCGACGGTGGCACCGGTCCCAGCCCGCTCGACGTCGGGCTCAGTGAGTTCGGGACCGCCTTGCTGTCGAACCCCACACTCCTCGCGGAAATCGACGACCTGCTGATCGACCTGACGGCGAACGTCGTGGAAAAGTACCGGCACGAGATCGGCGACCTGATCGCCAAAACAGTGGCGAGCTGGGATCCGGCGGCGACGTCACGGCGCTTCGAGCTGGCGGTGGGGCGGGATCTGCAATTCGTACGCATCAACGGCACTCTGGTGGGCGGACTCGTCGGCCTGGCGATCTACACGATCACTCACCTCCTCCGCTGAGTCGTACGGCCGGGATCGCGCGCCAGCCGGGCCAATTCGCCGGCGCATCCACCAACCGAACGACGGGTCGTCCCGAAACGGTGAGCTGCTGCACCTCGGACCGTCTGGCCGTCCGGCCGTCCGGCCGTCGTCTCTGCCAGGCACGCTGCAGTCCTGCGGCGAATCGACCAGCCGCCGCCGGGTCGTCCCACACGCTGTACCACACCAGCGCGTCGCTGTTTGCCCCGAGCACCTGGTAGCGGTCGCCGTCCCAACCGGTCGCGAGTTTCGCCGCCTCGACTTCATCGCCGAGGTGCTGCTGAAACAACAACCGCGTTTCGAACTCGCCCAGCCCGTCCTCCCACTTGACGGGCTCGCCGGCGGCGAACACGAGCTCGGTGGGCTCGTCGTGCTCCGCGAAGCGCTCGGGATGGAGGATCTGCTCCGTGGACCGTGGCATGGAGTCGAGCACGGACGCGAAATACTTGCGGCGGAACCACACGACGAAATCGGCGCCGCCGAGGTAGGGGAAGACGAGGCCTTCCCGCAGCCACAGCGGCGCGCGCGCGAACTCTTTCATCTGCGCCTGCTGCTGCGCCATCACCGTGCGCATCCTCCAAAACCAGCCCGGCGGGAACGTGTCGGGCTTTTGTTCCGGCATGAGAACCGGGATCTGCGCGATGGTCGCCTGTCCTTCGAGGACCGCCTGCGCCGCGGAGCGCCGGTCGTTGGCGTGGCGTTGTGTGATGATCGAGTCGAGGCGCACGTACTGATCCTGCAGCGCATGCACCAGCTCGTGTGAGACGACGATGCGCATCTGGGACGGCTGGATGTCGTCCGGGATGTACAACGCGTTGGAATCGGGATCGTAGTAGCCGGCGATCTGCTCGGTGAGCAAGTCGATCAAGGTCGTGCGCAGCTGCAACGAATCGGGGATCAGGCCGAACAGGCGCAGCGCGGACTGCAACCCCGCGAGATCGTTGGGCGGCAGATCCTCGTCGAACTTGTGAATGACGTAGTCCCGCACCTGCGCGCGGGAGCGGCGCACCACGAGCGGCTCGCGCTTGAACTTCAGCCCCGAGGCCTCGGCGACGACGGGCATCATGCGGTGCACCATGTCCTTCAGCTCGGCCTCGCCCTGCACCGCCTGGGCGCGCTCGCGGCATCCCAGGTTGACGACGACCACCACTGCCAGCCCCGCGAGTCGGCTCAGCCGGCCCACTCGATGCCTTTCCCGACGGCGACGCCCACGACGCGCGCGATTTCCTTGCCCGTCACGACGATGCCCTGGCGTTCGAGCTCGGCGCGAAGCTTCCAATCCAGCTCGGCGCGCTCGTCCTCTAACGACGGGCGGCGAGGTGAGGCGGCGGCGGGGGGCGGCGGCGGCGCTTCTTCCTTCGCCGCCGCTTCTTTCGCCGCCTTGCGC
>JBOHSJ010000229.1:0-1744 GCA_050733035.1 Gemmatimonadales bacterium
CGCTCAAGGAGGCGCCGGGACGCAGGGCGGGCCCACCCACTCCGCGCTCGGCTTCGAGTACCAGATTCTCGATGACGACCGCCACGAGGACGCCAAGCTGCCAAGCCACCGCGCCGGCGCACTGTACGATCTTGTCGCGCCCAACGAACAGAAGCGCCTGCGCCCCGTGGGTGAGTGGAACCGCTCGCGCATCGTGGTCCGCGGCAACCACGGCGAGCACTGGCTCAACGGCGAGAAGGTCGTCGAGTTCGACCTGGGCAGCTCGCGCATGGATTCGCTGCTGGCCGCGAGCAAATACAAGACGATTCCTGGTTTCGGACAAAAGCGTCGCGGGCACATCGTCTTGCAGGACCACGGGGACGAGGTCTATTTCCGCGATATCAAAGTGAGGCCACTATGAAACGCCGTCGCTTCGTGAAAACCGTCTCCAGTGCCGGGCTCGGACTCATCGGGGCGCGGACGCCGCTGTTCACCAAGGGCTCGCCGAGTGAGAAGGTCGTGGTGTGCGTGATGGGCCTGAACGGCCGCGGGACTGTCCTCGCGAAAGTGTTTGCCAAGACGCCGAACGCCGAGGTCGCCGCCGTGTGCGACGTCGACTCGCAAGTCCTGGCCAAGGGTGTCGCCGCGATTGCCCAATCCCCAACCCCGAGCCCCAAGCCCCTGGTAGATTTCCGGCGCGCGCTCGACGACAAATCGATCGACGCGCTCGTCATCGCGGCACCCGACCACTGGCACGCGCCAGCCGCCCTAATGGCAATGTCTGCCGGCAAGCATGTCTACCTGGAAAAACCGTGCGGCCACAACCCACTCGAAGGCGAGCTGCTGGTTGACGCGCAACGCAAGACGAAGCGCGTGGTCCAGATGGGCACGCAGCGCCGTAGCTCGCCGCGCGCCATCGAAGCCGTGCAGGCGATCCGCGACGGAATCATCGGCCGACCCTACTTCGCGCGCGCCTGGTACGCGAACCGCCGTGCCACGATCGGGCGCGGCAAGCCCGCGGCAGTTCCTTCAAACTTGGACTACGAGCTGTGGCAAGGACCCGCGCCGCGCACGCCGTATCGCGACAACGTGATTCACTATAACTGGCACTGGTTCCGCCGCTGGGGCACGGGCGAGATCTGCAACAACGGCACGCACGAAATCGACGTCGCCCGCTGGGCCCTCGGCGTCGACCATCCCACGCGCGTCACATCCGCCGGCGGCCGCTACCACTTCGAGGATGACTGGGAGTTCACCGACACGCAGGAAGCCGCGTTCGAGTTCGACGGTGGCCGGTCGATCGCCTGGGAAGGAAGAAGCTGTAACGCATATCCGATCGAGAGCCGCGGCCGTGGGACGATGATTCACGGGACGGCCGGCTCGATGGTGCTCGATCAGGACGGCTACATCGTGTACGACATGGACAAAAAGGTCGTGAAGCAGAACGTCGCGCCGCCGCCGTCAGGCACCGATTCGCTCGCGCTGAGCGGCGACGACCAGCTCACTGCGTTCCACATCGCGAACTTCGTCGCCGGCGTCCGCACCGGGACTCCCGTCAGCCAACCGATCGACGAGGGGGCGAAGAGCGTACTGCTCTGTCATCTGGGCAACATCGCGCAGTGGACGGGTCGCGCGCTTCGTATCGATCCCGCGACCGGGCACATCCTGGGCGATGAGGCGGCGATGGCCTACTGGCACCGGGAGTACGCGCCGGGGTGGGGGCCAACAGTTGTGAGGACATTCTAAAGACTTGAACCCCGACAGG
>JBOHSJ010000230.1:0-4062 GCA_050733035.1 Gemmatimonadales bacterium
GGTGAGCAGGCGGCGCCGCCCCAGCTTGTCCCAAAGAAACGCGACCTTTCGCGTTCCGCTGATCCCGCTCCAGGATACGACCATCGAGTCGAGGTCACCCGTGCTACTTCCGTAGAGGTATCGCACCGTGTCCTTGGTGCCCGCGTTGACGCGAACGTGCGCGACCCGGGTGCGAGCGCCAGCGGCGTCGTACAGAAACGACAGCGAGTCCGTCTCGCCACCACCGACGGTCACCTGCGTGCGCGGCGAGTTGTCGCCCCAATAGGTCCGGGTGATCGTGCTAAAACGGTTCTTCGCCTGGAGCACGTTCCCCATGACGTCGTAGGTATAGCTGACGCTGTCGCCGAAGACGGAGTCAACGGCGTTCGCTTCGTACCCGGCGCCTTGCGTCGGGAGCTTCACCACCGGGAAGATCATCGCGGTCCGGCGACCGATGGCATCGTAGCGGTAACGAACCACGACGCCGGAGCGGGACTTCGTTGAATCGACCGCCCCCGCCACATTGAAATAGGCGGAGCGCGTGAGCGGGATGTCGTCCGTCTCGCTCGAGAGCTGGCCCCGCGCGTCGTAACCGAACGTGCGCTCGACGGTGCGCGGATCGGCCGTGTACGAGAGGCCGTCGTCGTTGTAGCGGAACTGGCTGGAGAGGCGACTCAGGAAGTCGTTCGCGGGCAGGAACGGCGCGGTCTGATCGCTGCACACGACCTGCCGCGGATCGCAGTTGAGCAACGGGTTCACATTGGGCGGGTTCTCTTTACTCGTCCGTTGCTCGTACCCGAGGACGCGGTTGAATCCGTCAAATGCCCAGACCCGGTGATACCCCAGGGGGTCCCACGCCTCCGTGATCATGCCGGCTTGGTTGCGCGCGTACGTGGTCGTGACCCCCACGGCCGACGTCCACGAGACCACGTTGCCCAGCCCGTCGTAATTGAAGCGATTCACCTGATCCTGCACGTGCTCAGTCGCGTCCGACTCCCACCATGTCTCGACGGCACGAGCCGCGATGCTGTCGAGCACGCCTTGCAACGAGTCGGCCGGATTGCCGATGGAACGGTAGAAGAACTTGGTCCGCGAACCCCTCGGTTCAATCATCGAATCGGTCACGCCGAGCGCGTTGTACACGAAATCTGTGTGCCGCCCGAGCGCGTCATTGGCCCGCGTCGGGGAATCCGGGGCGTTCACCGGATCCCCGTAGGCATATGTCGTCACCTTTGTTCCGAGCGGGGGGGCGCTGTCGCGCACTTCCGTCAGGTTGCCGCGCGCGTTCCAGCTCATGCGGACAATGCGGTTGTTGGGATACTGGACATTCGTGGGCAACGCCGGCGTGCCGCTGCTGTCCCGCCAAATGCGCGTCGTCGCCGACAGCCCCAGTTGCACGCTCTTCACCGGCTGGCCAAACCGATTCACCCAGAAGTCGGCCGCGTCACTGGTCCCGGCCAGGGGTCCGTCTACGCGGGTGGGCAGCGCGGTATCGGCAAGGGTGGATACCGCCTGCTGGTTGGCGTACGCCAACGCCAGCCCCTGCTCGTCCCAGGGGGTAATCGCAGTCCGAGCCGTGTCAGCCCCGGTTTGACCGCTCGGAATTTTCACGAGCGTCAGGCGGGCATTCTTTTGGTAGCTGTACGCGGTCCCCGCGAACCCGCCGGACAGTGCCGAAGACTCGGCGACCCGCCGCGTGAGCCGTCCGCCACCGTCGTACTCGAACGTCGCCGTATCGGCGTCGTCGTTCGGAAACACCGTCGCCTGAACCAGCCGCGTCAGGAGGCTGCCGCTGATGGTCGCGCGCAGCGCGCGACCGTAGGGGTCCACGAGACTGTCGAGCCGCGCTGTCGTCGGGTTCCAGTAAAGCGCGTAGCGGTGCTGAGCGTTGCCGTTCGGCGGCACCGCGATCGTGCTCAACCGCGCTTGCCCCGCGATGGTGCCCCACGTGAATATCGTGCGGGCGCCAATGCGATTCCGCGTCAGACGGTGCCGGCCGGTCTGGTCGAACAGGACGGCCGCTCGATGCTTCAGCTCTCGGCGGTACCACATGGTGCCGAGGGTGTCGAACCGCACGAGGCTGTCGGGCGCATCGCCAACCGCGCCTTGGAACACGTTGCCGGTCGGCGCGGGCTTTTTGTAGACGCGCATCGAGCCGTCTCCGGCAAGCCAGATCACGCGAGTCGAATCGGACGCGTCGAACAGGATCTGCTCCACGCCGAGCAACGACCAGCCTCGTCCAAATTCGCTTTCCGCCCGGTTCACGATCAAGGCGGAACCGGTGATGGTGTCGTCATACACACTGCCGCTGTAGACATTCCGCACGAGGAGCGTCACGGGGTACAGGCCGGTCGGCTGCGCGGCGAGTCCGCGGCCGACCACAATCTGGCGCGGCCCGTCGTACGGCCACGTCGTGGGTGGGCCGTACTCGGCGCTATCCTTCGAGGCGCCCACGGTCAGGATCACCTTGATCTTGTCGGGCGTCGCGATGCTGCTCGGCTGCGTAACGTTTGCCGCCACTAGCTGGAGGGCGGTTGCGGCTGCGGAGTTGTAATACAGTGACAACGCGCGATCGCGGCCCAGCGTCCGGTAGACGGGCAGCGAGTGAACGACGAACAGATCCCCGCAAGACACCCCCGCCGCTTCACCCGCGCCGACGGTCAGGCACAGGCCTCGATCCACGTTGTCCGGGTTCGCGTTCACAAACGCCGCACTCGGCGCGCCTGGAGGCGCGACCGTCACAATGCGGCTTTTCTCGGCCGGGTTGCCGATGTCCGGCGTGGCGCGCACACCAATCGACCCCGAGCCGAGACCACCAACGCTGTAGGTGGCGGTGACATTTCTCGACGCGCCCGCCGTCAGCAAGAACGATGTCGGACTGACACTGCCGCACGTCACCGGACCGGTTTGAATGCAGGACATTTCAATGCCGCCGATCGTGCCACTGCTGTTGTTCGTGACCGTGAAGGGCACTGAGAAGGGGCCTGTGTTGGGCAGGCGGTTCGGTTCGATGGTGGGCGCGGTGCTTACGACGAGACCGCCGGATGGACCGAGCGGACCTTTCTGCGCCGTGGAAACCGTCACGCTGACTGCTAATAGAAGGTGGAAGGCCAGCAGACCACGATAGATGGACCGCCTCATGGAGACCTCGGGGTTCGACGAGTTCGTGCCGCTCCGGACGGCCGGAGCACTCTCGCACCAGGCACGTCCCCGTGCCATCGGCAATCCCCTACAACTCCCACGCCTAAAAGCCCAAAGGTGCTGAGTTCGACTACTTCACGCGCCGGTAGACCAGCTCCCCGTCCACGAACCGCAGCTCCCCCACCGTCCCGTCCGGGGCGAGCTCGAACGACACGTATTCGACCGGCCAATACGGATCCGCCCACGCGATCCGAAAGACGTCGTTCTGCCAATGCTCCAGCCGGCCGATCCGCTCCCCCGCCTGGAAGGTGAGCTGTCCCCCGTCCAGGCCGATCACGGCCGTCCCGAACAGGCTGTCCCCATACGTGCCCGTATAGCGCTCGAGCGGCAGGCTCGGACGGGTGCCCGTCACGCGCTTGCTCTCCTGCGCGCGTCGAGCAGCCGCGGTGCTGTCGGCGATGCGCCGGTAGAACGTGCGCATCTCGGCGCTCCAGTCGTGCGGCCGCGCCCGCCGGGGCATGTAGCGGTCGAACACGGTGTACACCAAGGCGTGGCGCAGCTCGGAACGATCCAGGTTCGTGAAGATCGCGACGCCGAGGCGCCGCTCCGGGAGTAACGCGACGATCGCGGTGCGACCTTCGACGCTGCCCGTGTGGAGCACCATGAATTCGCCCCGGTAGTCCTGCAGCAGCCACCCCAGGCCGTAGGCCTGAAAGTGCGGCTTCAGCAGCGTCGCGTTCGGAAAGAACGGCCGCGCCAGGATCTGCTGCGGCTTGAACAGCTCGGCGAAGTTCTGCGCGCTGACCAGCCGCCGCCCCCCCCCCGACACTCGGCCGCTGTCGAGCAGGAAGCGCAGCCATTTGCCCATGTCGGTCGCGGTGCTGAACGCCGAGCCGGCCGCGGGGATGCCGTCGATCACGTTGAGAGGCACCGGCAGCACGC
>JBOHSJ010000231.1:0-10183 GCA_050733035.1 Gemmatimonadales bacterium
CGAGAACGTCACGTGATGGAGGAGCGCAGCATGCTGCGCTGCTCCATCATTCTCGTCGACCCGTGCCAGCCCATTGTAACCCGCGATGTCGGCGCGCCAACCATCTGGTGTCCGCATCACGAGCAGGGTGCCGCGGGCGTCGGGGCCGAAGCGCAGCGTGGCGGACCACAGGCCGGTGAGATCAGCGGCGGCCGCTTGGGCAACGATCAGAGCTGGGATAAGGAGCATGGGCATATACGACGTCTGACACAACGAAAACGGTATGAGTTGGCCCGGGCCTGCTGTCCGAGGCAGGAAAGGAAGAAGCGGCCGCGCTAGTTGCGCCGCCCGCCCCCTCCGCCTGACCGCCGCCCGCCGCCTGAGGCCCTAGCCGCCGGTCGCGAGCCGCCGCTGCTCCGCGGCCCCACGCTCGGCCTGCCGCCCGACGATCCCCTGCCGCCACGATCACGCGGGGCAATCGTGCGATCGCCGCCAAACGATCTGGAGCGTGGAGCGATGTCGCCGCTGCGCGGGCGCGGTTGCACGGGCGTGAACCGGTCGCGCGCGGGGCGGTTCGGAATCACGAACCGTGTGCCGTCGCGATTGCCGAACCCGCCGGTGAAGAACGGTCTCCCGAAACCATAGGTGTACGGACGACGGGGATAGAACGAGTAGCCAAAGCCGTACCCGAAACGATACCGGTATCCGTATCCGTAGCAGCCCCAGAAGGGATCGTAGCAGAACGGATCATAGAACGGATCGTACCCAAAGCGATACGGATATCCGAACGAGAGACCGATCCGATAGCGGGGATAGCCGTATTCCGCGATCTCTCGGGTGACTACGTACGTAGCGGCGTCGTACTCGAAGCTCTTTTCGCCGCTCATGCGCCGCACGATATCGAGCAGCCCCGCGAGCGGATCGTCCGATACCGTGCCGCGGCCGAGGGCGCGGTAATCCCAGTGGTCGTTGAGGACGAAGCCGTGGTAGGTGAAAGGATCGCTCGAGATCGCGGCGAGCACCATGCCGGCGCCGTCTGCGACGTCGACCGTGAAGGCATCGCGGCCCGCCCGGCCGCGCAGCTCCTCGCGCCTGCCGCCGCGCACGAAGGCGTCGTCGGTCGGGTCGAGCGGGAACAGCACGCGCACGCGGCCGTCGCCGTCGGCGTGGAGCACAACCAGATAGCCGTCCTGCGCGGGCTGGACGTAGACGCGCGCCTTACGCCCTCGCGAGAACTGTTCGTGATTGAGTTTGACTGTGATCGGGGGTGGACTGTCGGACTGGACAGTCGCAAGCGAGAGCAATAAGGCGAGCATCATATAACGTCTCCTTCCTCATTTGTAATGTAGCGACAAAGCGGCAGCGAGGGGCGGCGTAGCCTCGTACGCTCCGGACTGTGAAAAGCGGCGGTCGTAACAGTGGGTTACCTTCCGCGCAATGACTGATCTCCGCCTGCCCGCGCCCCGGCGCCGCCGCCTCGGCCTGGCCATCGCCCTGGGCCTCGCTCTCTTGCTCTTCTTCGTCCCGACGCTGGTGCGGCTCCTGGCGGAATGGCCCTGGTTCAGCTCGCTCGGCTACGCGCGCGTGTTCGGGACCCGGATCATCGCGGCGACGCTGATCGGCATCGTGACCGGCGGGTTCGCGTTCGCGGTTCTGTATCTCAATCTGCGCTTCGCGCAGCGCGGCGTCGTGCCGAAGCCGGTGGTGATGCGGCTGAACGCACAGACACCGGCCGTGGACATCACGAGGCTGGTGCGGCGCCTGGCGCTGCCCGCGGCGCTGGGCTTGGGACTGCTGTTCGGTCTCGCCGCCTCGAACGGCTGGCTGCCGGTGATGGCATTCCTGCGCCAGACGCCGTTCGGCGTGACCGATCCACTGTTCGGGCGGGACATCGCCTACTACGTGTTTTCAGTCCCCGTCGTCGCCGGCGTGCTCGGCGTCCTGATGAGCCTAGGCGTGCTGTCGCTGCTTGCATGCAGCGCGCTGTACTTCATGCGCGGCGACGTGGTCGTCTACAACAAGAGCGTCACGATCGAGCCGTCGGCCCGGCTGCACCTCGCGCTGCTGCTGGCGGCGCTGTTCGTGCTGACGGCGCTACGCGTCTACTTCGTGCGGCTGCCGGACGTGCTCTACTCGACCAAGGGGCCGCTCATCGGCGCGAGCTTCGCCGATCTGCACGGCACGGTCATCGGCCTCAAGCTCGCGGCGCTGGCCGCGCTCGCGGGCGCGGTGCTGGTGATCCTCGGCGCGCGCAGCAAGCGCCTCGCGCGCAACGCGCTGCTGGCGGTGGGCATCTACGTCGCCGTCTCGCTGCTGGGGGTCGTGGCCTATCCAGCCGTGATCCAGAAGCTCGTCGTCGCGCCCAACGAGCTGTCGAAGGAGACGCCGCAGCTCCGCTACCACATCGACGCGACCAGGCGGGCCTGGGGCCTGGACAAGGTGACGACGCGCGATCTCTCGGGCGAGGCGCGCCTCACCGAGCGCGACATCCGCAACAACCGCGCGACTATCGACAACGTGCGGCTGTGGGATCGCGACCCGCTGCTGCAGACGTTCGCGCAGCTCCAGGAAATCCGCACCTACTACGACTTCGTCTCCGTGGACGACGACCGCTACGTCGTGGACGGGCGTTACCGCCAGGTGATGCTGTCGCCGCGCGAGCTCAACTCGGCGTCGTTGCCGACGCGCACGTTCATCAACGAGCGCCTCACGTTCACCCACGGCATGGGGCTGACGCTGGGACCGGTGAACGAGGTGACCGAGGAGGGACTGCCGGTCCTGTTCATCAAGGACCTGCCGCCGGCTTCGACCGTGTCGCTCGATGTGAAGCGGCCCGAGATCTATTTCGGCGAGCTCACCGACTCCTGGGTGTTCGCCAACACGCGGCAGACGGAGTTCGACTATCCCTCGGGCGACGAGAACATCTTCACGAGCTACAAGGGCACGGGCGGCGTGCGCGTCGGCGGGTTGCTGCGGCGGCTGGTGCTGGCGGCGCATTTCCGCTCGCTCAAGGTGCTGCTGTCGAGCGACATCACGAGCGAGAGCCGGGCGCTGTACGTGCGCAATATCCGCGAGCGGGCGCACGCGGCGCTGCCGTTTTTGATGTTCGACTCCGATCCCTACATGATGATCGACGGGGAGGGGAGGCTGCTCTGGATTCTCGACGCCTACACAGCGACCGGCCGCTATCCCTATGCGCAGCGGCTGCGCAGCGGCGTCAACTACATGCGCAACAGCGTGAAGGTCGTGATCGACGCGTTCGAGGGCAGCGTGACCGCGTATCTGGCCGACCCGGCCGATCCACTGGTCCAGACCTTCGGCAAGATCTTTCCGGGGATCTTCCAGCCGCTCGCTGCGATGCCGGCCGATGTGCGCGCCCATATCCGCTATCCCGAGGATCTGTTCCGCATCCAGAGCGACGTCTACGCGACGTATCACATGGCCGAGCCGACGATTTTCTACCATCGCGAAGACCAGTGGCAGAAGCCGGTGTTATCGGTGGCGCCGGAGCGGGCGGAGCTGTTCCTGCGGCATATCGTGATGCGCATGCCGGGGGAGCGGCAGGCGGAGTTCCTGCTGATGGTGCCGTTCACGCCGCGCGGCAAGGACAACTTGGCGTCGTGGATGGTGGCGCGGAACGATGGGGAGCACTACGGCGAGCTGGTCGTGTATCGGTTCCCCAAGCAGAGCCTCGTGTTCGGGCCGACGCAGATCGTCAACCGGATCAATCAGGACACGGAGATCGCGCGCCAGGTATCGCTGTGGGACCAGGGTGGCTCGCAGGTGGTCCGCGGCAATCTTCTGGTCATTCCCATTGAAGAGTCGCTCATCTACGTGATGCCGCTGTATCTGCGCGCCGAGGGCGGGCGGATTCCCGAGCTCAAGCGCGTGGTTGTGGCGCACGAGAATCGCGTCGTGATGGAGGAAACGTTGGAGGAGGGGCTGTCGCGGTTATTCGGCGGCGGTGGGGCGGTGGAGCGGGCTCCCGAGCGTGTCGCCGCCGCGCCGGGCGCTGCGCCGGCGACCGACGCCCGTGCCGCCGATCTCGCGCGCCGGGCGAACGACTCATTCCGGCGGGCGCTGGAGGCGCAACGGGCGGGGGATTGGGCCCGTTACGGCGAGGAGCTGCGGCGGCTCGAGGAAATGCTGCGGCAGCTGCAGGTGGTGTTGGGAGGTCGGTAAACGTGCAAGGAGATCCTCAGGTCCCATGACCCCCCTCCTCCTCGCCGTCCTGCTCCTCTCGCAACGCGCGGACACGCTGCGCTACTCGATCTACCAGGCCGGCAACCCGTCCGGCGTGGAGCTCGCGGTCCGCCAATCCGATGGCTCGCTCTATTTCTTCGAGGAGTACAATGACCGCGGCCGCGGGCCGAGGCTTGAGACGCGCGTCACGCTGACGCCCAGCGGCGTGTTCAAGACGCTGTCGGTCACGGGTCACGACTACTGGAAGCAGCCCGTCGACGAGCGCTTCACGCTGCGCGGTGATACGGCCGAGTGGTCGTCGAGCCTGGAGCAGGGCCGCCAGCGGCTCACGGGCGGGGCGGGGGGGGCGCCGGCGCTGTACAGCCCGTTCTACGGAGCGGTCGGGTTATTGCCGCTGGTCATCGGCGCCGCGGGAAACTCCGGGCAGGTCGCGCTGCTGCCCGCCGGACGCCTTCGGGTCGCCAAAGTCGGTGAGCGCACCGTCACCGCGGGCGTGCAGTCGACGAGAATCGCGCACTATCAGGTCGAGGGAGTCGGCTTCACGCCCACCGATTTCTGGGTGAGCGCGGACAACCGCTTGTTCGCGTTTGTCGCCGGCACCTGGTTTCGCGTGATCCGCGAAGGATGGGAATCGATCGGTGACGCGCTCGCCGCCGCGCAGGATTCGCTGGAGCAGCGGCGTGACGCCGCGGTTGCGCGCTCGCTGGCCGATCATCCCGGCGGAGCGGTGGTGTTCCGGCACGCGAGCGTGTTCGATGCACCGAACGCGCGGCTGCTGCGCGAGCAGGCAGTGGTCGTACGGGGCAACCGCATCGAGTCGGTCGGTCCCGACGGCGCGGTGCGGGTTCCCGCCGGTGCACGCGTGATCGACGCGCGTGGCAAGACGCTGCTGCCGGGACTGTGGGACATGCACACGCACACCGGGGCGCTCGATGGCCGGATGCACATCGCGGCGGGTGTGACATCGGTGCGCGACATGGCGAATGACATCGACGACCTGCGGCGGCTGCGCGATTCGTGGGATTCGGGGACAGCGATCGGGCCGCGCGTGATGATGGCGGGCTTCATCGACGGCCCCGGGCCGTTTGCCGGTCCGACCAAGGTGCTCGTGAGCACGCGCGACTCCGCGCTCGCGTGGGTCGATCGCTACAAGGCGCTCGGCTACGAGCAAATCAAGCTCTACAGCTCGCTGGACACGGCGTTGGTGCGGCCGATCGCCGAGCGCGCGCATGCGCTGGGAATGCGGTTGTCGGGGCACATCCCCGTGCACATGACCGCGGCGCGCGCGGTGCAGAGCGGCTACGACGAGATCCAGCACATCAACATGTTGTTCCTGAATTTCCTGGGGGACACGCTCGAGACGCGCAATACCAATCGGTTTCTCGCGCCAGGCCGTTACGGCGCCGATCTCGATCTCGGCTCCGACAGCGTGCGGGCATTTCTGCGGCTGCTAGAGGGTCGCAAGACGGTGATCGATCTGACGCTCGCGACGTTCGAGGGGATGTACACGGTGCAGCCGGGGACGATGGACGAAGGTGGTGTGCGGATCGCGAACCGCATGCCGGCGGAGGTGCGGCGCGGGTTTCTCGCGGGCGGCATCGCGAAGGATGAAGCGGAGCAGACGCGCTATCGCGCGTCATGGGCGAAGATGCTGGCGTTCGCCAAAGCGCTGGACGCCAACGGCATCTCGATCGTCGCGGGAACCGACTGCATGGCCGGGTTCTGCCTGCAGCGCGAGCTCGAGCTGTACAGCAAGGCCGGGATTGCCAACACGCGGGTGCTGCAGATCGCGACCTGGGGCGCTGCGACGGTCATGAAGCGCACCGACCGGCTCGGCGCGATTCGGCCGGGGTATCTCGCGGACCTGCTGCTGGTGGATGGGGATCCCGTAGCCGACATCAACAACATCGAGCACGTCGATCTCGTGATGAAGCACGGCGTGATCTACGATCCCGCGGCGATTTACAGGACGATCGGAGTGCTGTCGTGGCGGGAGGGGCAACGAGCGGTGCCGTGAGAGATGTAGGGGCGCAGCATGCTGCGACCCTACGTAATTTGCCTCCATGACCTGCTGTGGCGCGAGTGCCTGCGAGAGCCAGTTCGACCGCAAGCGAGCGGCACGTGAGTTGAGGGATTATCGCGCGCAAGGCCCGGCGCACCCGACCACCCGCGCGATGCTCCAGCTGCTGCGACGCGCCGGCGTGGACGGCAGCACGCTGCTCGATATCGGCGGCGGCATCGGCGCGATTCAGTACGACTTGCTCGAGGCCGGCGCCCGGGAAGTGACGGCGGTGGACGCGTCCAGCGCGTATCAGCAGGCGGCGCGCGCGGAGGCGGAGCGGCGGGGCGTCAGCGCGCGCATTCAGTTCCGGCTCGGCGACTTCGTGACACTCGCGTCCCAAGTGGCCGCGGCCGATATCGTCACGCTCGACCGCGTGGTCTGCTGCTATCCCGAGATGGAGCCGCTGGTGCGGCTGTCCGCCGAGCGCTGCCGGCGGCTGTATGGGTTGTCGTATCCCCGCGAGCGGTGGCCGGTGCGAGCGGTGGTCGGCACGGAAAACGCCTTCCGCAGGTTGTTCGGCAATCCGTTTCGCTCGTTCGTGCATTCGGTGGACGCGATGGATGCGCTGATCCGGTCGCTGGGATTCACGCTCCGGCAGAGCGAGCGCACGTTTGCGTGGGAGATTGCGGTGTACGAGCGTGATGAAGTGATGTAGGGGCGCAGCATGCTGCGCCCCTACGCCGACACGCGGACCAGGATACGACTGGACAAGCCAACCCACTATCGTCAAAGTCATGCATGCGACGCCTCACGCCCGCGCTGGTGACCGGTACGCTGGGATTCTTGGTGGGGGTCGGTGCCATGTGGGCGCAGCGGCCCGTCGCTACCCGCAACGAGCTCCCGTACAGTAACCCGGAGTTCGGATTCGCCATGGCGCTTCCGGCTGGTTTCCTGCGTGAAGGCGAGGATCCGCTGAATGTCCGGTCCATCGCATGTTTCGTTTCACCGTCGGTCGCCGATCAACAGGCGTGGGTCAGGGTGTGCGTCGAGCGGCAGGGTGGCGCGTTGCCCCGCCGGGCGAAGCGCATGTCCTTCACCTGGAAAGGCCTGGATCTCGACGGCGCGGTGTTCGAATCGGAGTGGGCGAGCCAGCCAGTCGTTGTGTACACAACGCTGGTGCCGCTGCGGAAGGTATCAGTCTGGCTGGTTGCGATGTCGCCGCTGCCTGATCGTGGGCACGCGCAGGCCGCCCTGGTTTCCACGCTGGCCTCGCTCCAGGGTGAGAGCGCGCAGCTCTCGGGCACGGAGCGCGCGGAGCGGGCGGGGAGGACGGTGGGCTTGATCGTTTCCATTCTGATCGCCGTGGGCGTGGGCATGTGGATCGCGCGGCGGCGAGGGGCGGCGCGCGTTTGATCGCTCATTGACGTGGCGGGCGACATTGTCTTGCAATGCCCCCGCCGCACTCCTCCGTTCCCGTCATGGCTCCATCAGCAGCGCCGATGTCTGCGGACGACCTTTACCGCGGGCACGGACCCTTCCACATACACCAACGTTGCTGTTCGACAGGCCTTCATCCAGCGACACCCGATCATTTACTTCATCGGCCTGGAGCCGGGCCGATACGACGCTATCTGGCCATGCTACGTAACTGCCGAATGGACTTTCGCTGTGCAGCATCCACCACGGCGCCTTCGACAGCTACATCCTCGGAGTGGATCCCGATTACACCGTCTACATCCGACGCGATGTCCTGGACGAAAACGATGGACCGATGCTGCGCCACGGTCTACAAGAACTGCACGGCGCACCGCTAGGTCTGCCGCGCTCCAAGATCCACTACCCGAATCGCGACTACTTGGCGGAACGTTTCGATCGATTTAGAGCCGCTTGACGGGCGCTGTCACAGCCAGTGTCTAGGGGAGCATTGCACTGTCCCACCCCATCGCCACATTGAATCACATGCCGCATCGCCTCTCCAAGTCTCGCTACACCGCCGGCAGCCAATGCCACCGTCTTCTGTGGTGGAGAGTCCACGAGCCCAACGCCGTCGAGCTCCAACCCGACAAAGTCCTCCAAGACCGCTTCGACCAGGGCACTCAAGTCACCGAAATCGCCCGCACGCGCTTCGCTGGCGGCACGCTCGTCGACCTGCCACACAACGCGGTAGACGACCGCGTCGCGCTCACCCAGAAGCTGCTCGCTGCCGGCGTCCCCTTCATCTATGAAGCGAGCTTCGTCGCCGATAACACCTACGTCGCCGTGGACGTCCTCGCCCGCGAAGGCGATGGATTCCGCCTCATCGAGGTGAAGTCCGCATCATCCCAGAAAGCTGAGCACGTCCCCGACGCCGCCATCCAGGTGCACGTCCTCAAGCAGAGCGGCATCCCCGTCCGCGCCGCCGAGATCATGCATCTCAATAAGGACTTCCGGCATCCGGGCGAGGGTGACCTCTTCGCGCGCACCGACGTGACCGAGCCGGTGTCCGCGCTGCTCGGCAAGATCGGCTGGGAAATCGACGCGCAGCTCGCCATGCTCGACGGGCCGCTGCCCGAGGTGCCGATCGGCATCAATTGCTATGAGCCGCGCGAATGCCCGTTTCACGCCCGCTGCTGGCCCCAGGCCCACGACCACATCATGAAGCTGTATAACGTCGGTCCGAAACGCGGCTGCGACTACATGACGACCGGCGTGCACGCGATCGGCGATCTCCCGGCCGAGCAGAAGCTCCCCCCGGCCGCGAAACGGCAGATCCGCGCGATGAAGGAGGGCCGCATCGTCGTCGAGCCGGGCCTCGGGAAAGCATTGGAAGCATTTGAGGGGAGGCTAGGCTTCCTGGACTTCGAGACGATCTCGCGCGCCGTTCCGGTGTGGCCTGGCATGTACCCGTGGGAAAACGCCGCGGCGCAGTTCAGCTATCACGAAGCGCAGCCCGACGGCACCTACACCCACGCCGCGCACCTCGCCGAAGGCCCGCACGACGCTCGGCCCGAGCTGGCCCGCAAGATGATCGATGCCACAGCCGGCGCCGAGAAGATCGTGACGTATACGTCGTTCGAGAAAACCCAGATCCGCTCGCTGCAGAAGCACGTCCCGGCGCTCAAGGCCGAGCTGGAGCAGCTCGAGAGCAAGCTCATCGACCTGCACCCGGTGATGCGCGACTACGTGTACCACCCCGACTTCCAGGGAAGCTTCAGCCTGAAGTACATCCTGACGCCGATGGTCCCGGAGCTGACCTACAGCGACCTCGTGATCGTGGACGGACTCGTCGCGAGCGTGGAGATCGCGCGGCTGCTGTTCGTGGCGCAGAAGATCTCGGCGGAAGAGCGCGATCGCGTCAGGAACGATCTGCTGGACTATTGCGAGCGGGATACGTGGGCGATGGTGAAGCTGCTGGAGAAACTTCGCGAATTATCCGTCGGCTGAAGCCGGCCCTTCAGCGCACGGACAACACAAAAGCCGGAGAGCTCTCGCTTTCCGGCTTTCGTTTCACGTAGCGAAACTGGCTACGCGGTGACCTCTCACGTATCTGCAACATCGGCGATCAAGAGCGCCGAGTCAATAGTAAGCGAGGGTGCTGGCGGTGGGATTCGAACCCACAAGGGCGTTAGCCCAGTGATGTGAGAGATCACTGCGTTTACCAGCTTCGCCACGCCAGCACGTGGCTAGCGATCCTGGCAATCCCGAAGGCCAAGACGAGTGACCCCACACGTACCGCCTCCTCGCGTGGGGAATTATTTCCGTCAATTATCGAAACGGAGTACCAAATTGTTGCGGGGCGGATTGTTTTCCGTCGGCTGAAGCCGGCCAGTTCGCACAGGCTTCAGCCTGTGAAAACACGAAAGCCGATCCTACCTTGGACGCATGCCACGCAAACGCCGCCCTAAACACCCCCGCTTCGACCCTGACCTCGGCCTGAGCCGCGTCCCCATCGCCGGCCAGCTCGACCTCCACGGTCTCACCGTCGCCGAAGCAGAATCGGCGGTGCGCGGCTTCATCGAT
>JBOHSJ010000232.1:0-14767 GCA_050733035.1 Gemmatimonadales bacterium
GGCCAGAGATCGGGGCGTAGAAGTCATGCGTACTGGCGGATGCCAGAGAATTCAGCGACGAGCTGACGGTGCTCATGGCGGCGGCGAGAATTGCCGCGACGACGAGACCTGCGAGCCCAGCAGGCAGCCGCTCCACCACGAACGTGGGATAAATCGCGTCGGCGGCCATGCCCGGCCGATCGGCACCGGCGAGCCAGAGGCACGTCCCGACCACAAGGAAGAGCGCGAATTGTGCGATGATGAACACCCCGGAACCGATCAGGGCGCGGCGCGCATCCGGGAGGTTACGCGAGGCGAGCAGACGCTGCACGATGAGGTGGTCGGTGCCATGCGAGGCCGCCGACAGCAAGGCCCCGCCCACGAGGCCACCCCACAGCGTGTACGTCCTGGTGAATGAAAAGCTCGCGTCGATGATCTGCAGCTTGCCCGCGTCCCACGCCGCTTCGAGTCCCTGCGGCGCCAGGTGCAGCGCCACGATGATCGTCGCGATCGCGCCGAGCAGATAGAACACGAGCTGCACGACGTCCACCCACACGACGGCGCGCAGCCCGCCGACCCAGGTGTAGAGAATCGTCACCAGGCCGGTGGCGAGGATTCCCGCGGGAATGCTCCAACTCGTGATGATCGCCAGCGGGATCGCCGTGGCGAACACGCGGACGCCGTCTCCCAGCGCGCGGGTGACGAGAAACGCCGCTGACGCGATGCGCCGCGCCGAGGTGCCGAACCGGCGCTCCAGGCGTTGATACGCCGTCTCTTGGGTGCCCTCGAAGTACCCAGGGAGGAGCAGGCTCGCCACGCCAAGGCGCCCGATCAGATAACCGAACGAGAGCTGCAGGAACGTCAGGTTGCCGCGAGCCGCGATCCCCGGCACGCTGATCACGGTGAGCGCGGAGGTCTCGGTCGCGACGATGGAAAGCATGATCGCCCACCAGGGAAGACCGCGCCGGCCCAGGAAATAATCTGCGGCGTCGCGCTGGCGCCCGGAGAGCAGCAACCCGGTCGCGATGACGGCGGCGAAATAGATCAGAATGACGGCGATGTCGAGGGGACGCATACGAACTAGACGCCGAGACGCCTAGAAATAGAAACGGGCCCGCGAGGTGCGCGGGCCCGGACTACTGAATCAGGAAGGATCAAGGCTCAGACCGTGAACGACGATCCGCAGCCACAGCCGCCGGAGGCGTTCGGGTTTTCGAACGCGAATCCGGATTCCTGGAAATTGCTCTTGTAGTCGATCACCGTGCCGCTCAGGTACTGCGAGCTGAACTCGTCGACGAACAGCCGCACGCCGGCGCTCTCGATCACGACATCGTCCGCCGCGGGCTGCTCTTCGATGTTCAGGCTGTAGCGGAAGCCGGAGCAACCGCCAGGCAGCACGGCGACCCGCAGGCCCGCCGAATCCGAGGACACCTTCTCCTCGGCCAAGAACTTCTTGACCTCTTCACCAGCCCGCTCGGTGAGCGTCAGGGTAACCGATCGTTGAGTTGTATCCATCATATCCTCCAGTCGGGCAGCAACTTAGGCAGTCGACGCGGCGCTGTCAACGGGCGCCGATCGGAACGTGGCGTCGCGGCGCAAGTTGCGCGCGATGAGCGCGAACGACGCGGCCGCCATCGTGCCAAACACGAGTGCAAGCACGATCGTGCCGACCAGCAATTGACCAATCGCGAATAGCGACGTGTAGACCGCGACCCATCCCGCGACCCAGTTGACCCACGACAACGCGCCGCCGGGAATGGTATCGCCCGCAAAGCCGAGGCGCGCGGCGACGGCGCGCCAACCAGCACCGCCCGGCCGCGCCCGCCGATAGAAGCGCTCGAGGGTCTCCGGCGATTCCGGTCGGGTGAGCAGCGTCGCGACGAGCCAGGCGGCGGTCGTGACCCCGACGGTGATCAGCAGCGTCACCCAGTGATCGGCCGGCATGTCGAACACCTCCCACAGCGTGAGCGACACGATCAGCGAAGCGGCCATCGCGACCAGCTCGCTCCAGGCGTTGATCCGCCACCAGTACCACCGAAGAATCAGCACGAGGCCGGTGCCGGCGCCCATGCCGAGCAGCAGGCGCCAGCCCTGTTCCACCGAGCTCAGGAACTGCATGACGACGAGCGCCAGAAGCATCAACACGCCGGTGGCGATTCGCGATACCATGACTTGCTCACGATCGCTCGCGCCCTTGCGCACGAACCGCAGCCAGAAGTCGTTCACGAAATACGATGTCCCCCAGTTGAGGTGCGTCGCGATCGTGCTCATGTAGGCGGCGGCAAAAGCGGCGAGCAGGAGACCGCGCATCGGCGAGGGCAGCAGATCCACCATGGCTCGCGCGTATCCGCGCCCCGCGTCGGCCCCGGGCGCGCTGAGATCGGGATACGTCACGGCCGCGAACAAGCCGACGATGATCCACGGCCACGGACGCAGGGCGTAGTGCGCGATGTTGAACCACAGCGTGGCGAGCAGCCCGTGCCGCTCGTCGCGCGTGGACATGATGCGTTGGGCGACGTAGCCGCCGCCGCCGGGCTCGGCGCCGGGATACCAGGATGCCCACCATTGCACGGCGATGTACGTGAGGAACACCTGGATCGGGAAGATCGGGCTGTTCAACGGGACGATGCCCAGCGCCGTTTCTCGGCTGCCGAAATGCGTCGCGGCGGCGTCGGCCAGACGGTCGAGGCCACCGATGTGCTGCACCGCAAGCACGGCGAGCACGACCGAGCCGCCCATCGCCACCAAAAACTGGAAGAAATCGGTGACGACCACGCCCCACAAACCCGAGAGGATCGAGTAACCGGCGGTGATCAGGAACAGCAGAATTGCGACGCGCCAACCCGAGATCCCCATGGTGATCTGGAGGACATCCGCCATCGCCTTCGTCACCCAGCCCATGATGATCAGATTGACCGGCAAGGCGAGATAGAGAGCGCGCACACCGCGCAGGGTCGCGGCTGGTTTCCCGCCGTAGCGCAGCTCGACGAACTCGACGTCCGTGAGTACGCCGGCCCGACGCCACAGCCGCGCGAAGAAGAACACCGTGAGAATCCCGGACAACGCCAGACTCCACCACAGCCAGTTGCCTGCGACGCCCTGTCGCACCACCAGCCCGGTGACGACGAGGGGCGTGTCGGCGGCGAATGTCGTGGCGACCATCGATGTCCCGGCGAGCCACCACGGCAGGCTGCGTCCGGACAGGAAGTACTCGCTGAGCGAGCGGCTCGCCCGGCCCGTGTAATAGAGGCCGATGCCCGCGGACACGACGAAGTAGGCGATGATGATGATCCAGTCGGCGAATGACAGAGTCATGGGGCGCTGGCTCCCTGGTTGACGGCATCGACGACGAGATCCGCCACTCGACGGCGCACCTGCAGGATTCTGGTATTGGCGCGCGTCGGGTTCACGCGGTTGGTGAGCAGAAGCATGAAGAGGTCCCGGTCGGGGTCGAACCAGATGGACGTACCGGTGAAGCCGGTATGACCGAATGCGTTCGGCCCCATTTTCGTTCCGGCACTCGAGTTCTCGGACGGCATGTCCCAGCCGAGGGCGCGGGATGAGCCCGGCGGAATGTTCTGACGGCGGGTGAACGCGACCACCAATTCGTGAGGCAGGGAAGGTTGACCGCTGCCCATGGGTCGCCCCGGTGGAATACGGGCGTCGAGCAGCCACTGCGCAAACCGGACCACGTCCGGAGCCGTGCTGAACAAGCCGGCATGCCCCGAGACGCCGCCGAGGCGGCCCGCGTTCTCGTCATGCACCTCGCCCCACAATGCCCTGTGCCGGAAAGCGGTGTCGGTCTCCGTCGGCGCAATCCGCGAGCGCCAACTGTCAGGCGGGAGGTAGCGAGTCGAACTCATGTGGAGCGGGCCGAACACCAGGCTGTCGAGGAAGCGGTCGATCCGCATCCCGGCGACCGCCTCGACAGCTTGTGTCAAGGCGATCGCGCCCAGGTCCGAGTAGACGAACGTGTCGCCGGGCTGACGGAGGAGCGCCGTCGTATCGACGAGCGCCAGGGCCGCGTCCCGATTCGCCGCTTCGCGAAACAGCGGCCGCCAGGCCGGCAGCCCCGACGAGTGCGTGAGCAGATGGCGGATCGTCACGCCCTCTTTACCGGACCCCTGAAATGCCGGCACGTAGCGCTGCACCGGGGCGCTGAGATCGAGCCGACCCGCATCCACCAGGATCATCGCCGCCGTGGTGAGACCGATGACTTTCGTCAGCGACGCGAGATCATAGATGGTGGCGGTGGTAACGGGCCGCGGATCGTTGACTCCGAAGTGGCCCACGGCGGTGAGCAGCAACAGCGTGTCGTGGCGGCCGACCGCGAGCACGCCGCCGGGAAACGAACTGTCCACCTGCGACCGGAGATAGGCGACGACCGGCGCAAAGTGTTCGAGGGACGCCTGCGCGGGGGCGGGCGCGCGCGAGCCGCCCCGGTTCGGCGCGCACCCAAGAACGACCGCGACCGCGAGCGCCGCGGCTCGACGCATCATGGAATGATCGTCCGCGCGGGGGGGCGGGGGGGCGGCACCGTCGAGTCCGGCACCACCATCCCAAATCCGATCGGGTAATTCGGGGGAATACGAATCGGCAACGTGCCGCGCACCGGCGACCAGCCGAGCAGCGCGCGGCCGGCGGCACGCTCGGCCGCGCGCACGCCGCTCCAGGCGATGATGTACGACTTCACCGTGGGGGTCTGATTCAAGAGATAAGGGCTGCCCAGCGCGACCAGCACCGTCGGCTTCACCGAGTCCGTCGCGGCGATGAGGCGGGCGAGCGAGTCCGGCAGCGCGATGAATCCTCTTCCCGAGATCGGTCGCACATTGGCCGCGAAAATGACGGTCGGTGCCCGGGCGATCACGACACGCGCCGAATCGTACGAAGCCGGTCCCGACATTGGCCAGAGCCGGAAGTAGCCGACGGTATCACCGCCGGCTCGCAGGAGCTCGAGCATCCGCTGTCCGGCATAGCTGTTCAGCTCGTCGGCATAGGCAATGATCGCCATGCGGCTGCGGGTGCGACGCAGTCGCTCGATGGTGCCAGCAGTGTCACGCACGAGCGTCAACGAGCGCTGCGCGATGTCGTCCGCGGCGTCCAGGAACGCTTTCGACCCGACGATGCGCGCGATCGAATCGATCGCCACCGTGCGTCGCCTGAAGAGTCCGAGCCCCTGCTTGATGGCCAGCACGCGTCGCACGGACGCATCCAACCGGGCGGCCGTGATGCGCCCGGTCTGCAGGGCGACCAGCATCGAGGCAATCGCCGAGTCGGGATCTGCGGGCATGAGGAGCAGATCGGAGCCCGCCTCGAACGCGCGCACCGCCGCCTCACCCGCGCCGTACTTGGCGACGATCGCGCCCATCTGCAGTGCATCGGTCACCACGAGGCCGCGGAACTTGAGCGAGTCGCGCAACACGCCCGTCAGCACCGAAGCCGAGAGCGTCGCGGGTGCGTCTCCCGTGAAGGCCGGGAACGCGATATGGGCGCTCATGACCACCTGCGCCCCGGCCTCGATGCCGGCGCGGAACGGCACCAGCTCGATCGAGTCCAGCCGGCTGTAGCTCGCCCGGATGGTGGGAAGCCCGATGTGGGAATCGACGTCGGTGTCCCCATGTCCCGGAAAGTGCTTGAGCGTGGCGAGCATGCCGTTTTCCTGAAGCCCGCGCACGTACGCCTGCACCAGCTTCGCGACGGCGCGCGGATCCTCGCCGAAGGACCGGATGTTGATGATCGGATTGAGCGGATTGTTGTTGACGTCGGCGTCGGGCGCGAAGTTCACGTGAATCCCGACGGCCCGGCCCTCGAGCGCGGCGACCCGGCCGATCGTGTAGGCGTCGCGCTCGTTCCCCGTCGCCCCCGCGGCCATGATCATAGGAAACGCGGTCGCGCCCACCACGCGCATGCCGGCGCCCCATTCGAGATCGGCCGAAATAAGCAGCGGCAGCTTGGAGCGCCGCTGCAACGCGTTCAGCTTGGAGGCGATGTCGTAGGGCGTACCGACCGAAATGATGATGCCGCCCACCTCGAGCGTGTCGACCCAGCGCTTCGCGATCTGAAAGGTGCTGTCGTCCAGCGCCGTGTAGGTGCCGTTGAGCCACGGCACCACGAGCTGGGCGACCTTCTGGCGCGGCGTGAGCTTCGCCAACAGGGCGTCCGTGGCGGCCGGTTGCGGAGCGCCGGGACCGGTGGCCGCGCGTCCGCCGCAGGCCGCCAGCATCGCCACGAGCAAGACGGGGGAGGCGCGCATCAGTTCTTCCGTTCGAGCACGGCGAGCTTTTGTCGCACGGCGCTCAGCGAGGGTGCACGGACCGAAGCACGCGCGGCGTAACTCTGGAACGCCTGCAGTGCCGCCGAGGAATCCTGCTGCGTCAAGAGTGCCTCCCCCAGCCAGAAGTAGGAGTCTGCATAGTACGGCTCGAGAACCACCGCCGCCCGCAGCTCGGTGATTCCGTCCGCAGTGCGTCCCGCCCGCACGAGCGCGGCACCGTACTCGTAGCGAGCGATGGGGTCGTTCGCTCCACCCGCCGCCTGCTCGAACTCTCGAAGCGCCACGGCCTGATCGCCGCGCTCGACCGCGAGCTGTGCCAATGCCATGTGTGCCGGATAGAACGAGAGATCCTCGACCAGCGAGCCCTCGAATGCCGCGCGCGCTGCCGCGGAGTTCCGGCGTCCGGCCTCCAATAATCCTACCGCATACTGCACCAGCGCCTTCGATTCGTAGACATCCGTGAGCTGCTCCTCATCGCGCCGGCGCAACGTGTCCAGCAATGCGCCAAGCTCCGCGGCGGCACTGTCGAGCTGTCCCATCGCGACGTAGGTCGTGGCGCGCATATACCGCACTTCTCCGAACCGCTTGGGATCGCGGCTCAGTGCTCGGGAAAAGGACCAAAGGGCCTTGTTGAAATCGAGCGTGCTGTATGCGAGCCAGGCGGTGGTCCACGCGTCTCCTCGCCACCGTCCGGGGAGCTCCTGGAAGGCTGCCATGATCAGGCCCTGGAAGACGAGCGGGTTCCGCAGCAGCGCGCGGTAGCGGAGCGAGTCGATGCGCAGCAGCTCGGGTGGCAGCGGCTTCTCCGGATCATGTTCCAGGTAACGGGTGAATCGCTGCACATCGCGAGCCCACGCCGTCGCCCAGCGGGCGAACAACGGTTCGGCACGCCGTGGATTGAGCCGTGACGACCAGTAGAACGCGGCTTCGGCGCGGCCGTGCTGCCGGTTATTCAGCCATTCCACGCCCTGGTCGAAGTACGCCTCCCAGTCATTGCTGTCCGCTGCCGCGGCCAGCCGTGGACGCTCGGGAATCCGTTCCTGCGCGGCAAGCGATCGCATGCCGACGGTCAAGGCGAAAACCGTCGCAGCGCGGCAAAAAGCGCTGATCGCCGATAGGTTTGTGAGATGATCCGTTCGCATGGTTTTCTCGCCTTGAGTCTGCTCGCCGCGTGCACCTCGCCCCGCGGAGTGGCTCAGGTCCGTCCCGGTATCGAGGTCGTCTTGTCCGATTCGGCACACCTGATCGCCGGCAAGCGCCTCGGTCTCCTCACGAACAATACAGGGATCGATCGCCAAGGTCGCCGCGACGCCGACGTGTTGCTGACCGCTCGAGGCGCGCGGCTCATGGTCCTGTTCAGTCCGGAACATGGCTTTCGCGGTACCGAGGATCGCGAGGGCCTTCCCGACAGCCGAGACTCGGCCACCGGTCTTCCAATTTACAGTCTCTACGGCGGGTCGCGTAGCGCGGCCCGGGCCGCGCTCGACTCCATTGACGTCGTGCTGATCGATCTCCAGGACATCGGCGCGCGCTTCTACACGTACATCGCGACGGCCACGCAACTCATGCGCGACGCAGCGCGCGCGGGGAAGCGCGTCATCGTGCTCGACCGCCCCGACCCGGTCGGTGGCGTCGCGGTGCAAGGGAATGTTCGGGCACGGCTCGGCAGCCCGGATTCTGAGCTCGTCGGCTTTCTTCCCGTGCCGATGCGCCACGGGATGACGCTGGGCGAGCTGGCGCGCATGACGAACGACATCATGGCACTCGGCGCCGACCTGGTGGTCGTTCCTGCGGCCGGATGGACGCGCGCGATGTTCTACGACGAAACCGGCCTGCGGTGGGTGAAGCCGTCTCCCAACATGCCGAGTCTCGAAAGCGCGCTGCTCTATCCAGGACTCTGCCTGTTCGAGGGGACGAACCTCTCCGTCGGCCGGGGGACGGATATTGCGTTCCAGCTGTTGGGGGCGCCATGGCTCGATCCCGCCAAGGTCATCAGCCAGCTTCGTAGCTACAACATCGTCGGGGTGTCGATCACGGCGACGACGTTCACTCCCATCGTTCCGACCGATGGGAAACACCCGGGTACGGCGTTGCGCGGTCTGCGAATGGCCGTCACAGATCGGGAGCACTTCGATCCGACGAAACTCGCGGTGGCAATACTCGCGGCTTTGCGCGCGGTCCATCCAAGCGAATTTCAGTTTCGCGCGGCGAGCTTCGATCGCCTGGCGACCGGGCCGGAGTTGCGCACGGCGGTCGAGGCGGGCCGGTCGCCGCAGGACATCTGGGCGTCGTGGGAGCCGGATCTTGTACGATTTCGCGGCACGCGGGCACGGTACCTGATCTACTGATTGAAGTAATTATGACTTTTGGGGCGTGTGGACTTCCCTCCGACCAAGCCGTCATGAGATTTTGCAGGATGCGCTACCTCGGGTCACTCGCCGCTGTCGCCCTACTTCTGCTCGCGTGCGACAACACGCTCGATCCCGCGGCTAGTGCCAACGTTCGTGTGGTTTCGGGCGGCGGCACCGATACGATCGACGTTCTCGATACCCTCGTCGTCGAGACCCGTCGCTTTGCCGGTGTCCCGGCGCCCGGCGTCGAGATTGTGTTCCAGGCCCTGGATAGCAGCGGGGGCGGGCCAACCGTCCTGTTCCTTCGATCCTCCTGCTGTATCGGTGGTGTCGTGCATGACACGACGGACCGCAATGGTCGGGCGTCGATCGGCGTCTTGCACGGTCCGATCGCGGGCAAAGGGATGGTCGTCGTCAGCGTCCTCGGCGCAGACGGAGGGGACACGGCGCGCTTTACGACGAACGTCGGCGCGCCGGTAGGAAGCCAGGTGTTCCCCAGGGACCGGCCGATCACGGTGGACAGTGCGTACCTGCTCGGCGCGCGTCTCGTGGATCGTCGCCTGAATACCGTGCTCTCCTCCGTGATCTTCTCGACGGCGTCGACTGACATCTCCGTGTCGCCTGCCGGCATCGTTCGGGGGCTCGCCGTCGGCCGGGCCAAGATCGCGATCCAGATGGGCTCGCGATCCGATAGCGCGTTCACGAGTGTGGTTCCGCTGGCGACGCTGGCGTTGCGCGATTACAGCGGCGTGATGGATGACAGCACGGGCTACGGTCAGATGAACCTCGACGGCTCCGGTTATCGACGGTTGTTCAATACCGACGTCATGCCTCACGAGTACGCGCCGAGCAACATCCTGGCCCCGCAGTGGATCCCGGGGACCGGACGGCTCGTCCACCTCCGCAAGGTCGGCGGAGTGACCCGGTTGTTCGTCGGCGACTCGACCGGCGTGGCGGCGCAACGTCTCGTTGAAGCGCCCGGCGACATCACGGGTGAAGCGGATCCGGACGTTTCGGCCGATGGGGCCTGGGTGTACTTCGTGGGGCACGGCGCCAACGGGGATGGACTGTGGCGGGTAGCGACGGGCGGCGGAGTGCCGGAACGACTCACGGCGATGACGCCGGGCCTGCAGCTACGTACGCCCAGTGTTTCTCCCGATGGGAACAAGGTCGTGTACGCGATGGCGCCGTCGGGAATCCTGTTTCAGGCGTATGTCCACGATCTCGTGACCGGCGACACGATGCGGCTCAGCGTTAACCAGGCCGCCGGTACGCGCTGGTCCCCCGCCGGCGATTGGATCCTGTACGCTGTGAGCTATCCCTACGAAGGCTACTCCGGTCCGCTGCGCCTTATCCGGCCAGATGGCACCGAGGACCATGAATTGAGTGGAGATCCGTATTTCTGGGGCGGCAGCTGGTCTCCGGACGGCACGAACCTGGTGGTCATGCGGGCGGGACTCCCTTACTACGCGGAGTTGATCAACGTGGGCACAGGCCTGCGGTTGCCGCTTATCCATGAACGTACCTGGTATGGACCTGCCTGGAGACGTTAATCGCTCAAGACATCTCCTAGCTTGCCGAGTCGGTCCGGGGGCGTCATTATCGTCGCCCGCCCTTGGTGCCGGGAGTGGTCATGGTCGCTGCTCGCAGATTGACGTGCGTCGCCGTCGTGGTGTTGATGGCCGCGTGTCTGGAGAGTCCGCCAGACTCACCCGCGGGTCCCTCGATCGCTCCGGTTCCAGATCTGCACGGCGCGCTGGCCGTACAGCGCCGGCACACTAACGCACTCCTCGAAATCCCAGGCGTCGTCGGCACGGCGATCACCGGCCTGCCGGACGGGCGCGCCGGCGTGCTGATTCTGACAGAACGCGCCGGCATCACCGGTCTCCCGCAGGCGCTCGACGGCGTACCGGTCAAGGTCCGCGTGAGCGGGCGGATCATGGCGTTGAGCGATCCAACACAGCGCCAACGGCCCGCGCCGGCCGGTTTTTCGGTGGGCCATCCGTCGATCACCGCCGGCACCATCGGCGCCCGCGCGCGGGACGCGCTCGGCCGCGTCTACATCCTCTCCAACAATCACGTGCTGGCCAATTCGAATGGCGCCAGCATCGGCGATCCCGAGTACCAGCCCGGTCCGTTCGACGGCGGCACGTCTGCCGATCAGATCGCGACGCTGACCGACTTTCAGCTGATCGCGTTCGGCCCAACGGGCAGCAACACGATGGACGCGGCGATCGCCTTGTCGAGCACTGCTCTGCTGGACAACGCGGTGCCGAGTGATGACGGTTACGGCATGCCGAACGCCACCATCTACGGGGACGCCGACGGCGACGGCTTGATCGACGACCGCAACGCGCTGCTCGGTCTCGACGTGCAAAAGTACGGGCGCACCACGCGCCTCACGCACGGTCAGATCACCGGGGTCAACGCGACGGTCACGGTGTGCTACGCCGTTTCTGGATTTACCTGCACCAAGTCCGCGCGCTTCGTAGACCAGCTGATCATCGGGCCCGCGGGGTTCTCGGGCGGCGGAGATTCCGGTTCGCTCATCGTGACCGATGACGAAAACCTGAATCCGGTGGCGCTGCTTTTTGCCGGCAGCTCGTCGGTGACGATCGCCAACCGGATCGACCTTGTACTCAACCGTTTCGGCGTGACGATCGACGGCTTTGAACCGCCGCCGCCCGGTCCGTTGACCGATGTCGCTGTGATGACCGTCAGCGGTCCCAGCTCCGTGGTCCAGAACCATTCCGGCGACATCGCCGTCACGGTAAAGAACGTCGGCAATCAGGACGTGGCGTCGTTCGACGTGACGCTGCAAGACACGACCGAGCAGACGTCGGTGGGCACGCAGACGGTGGTGGGACTGGTTGCGGGTGCCGTCACGACTGTGACGTTCGCGTGGACGCCGACGTCTGCCGGCGACCACGCGCTGGTCGCCAGCCATTCGCTGAGCGATGATCGAGCCACGAACGACCAGCGCTCGGCGACAATTCCCGTGAGCCCGCCGCTGACGGACGTCGCGGTGAGCAACACGAGCGTCTCCGGCCAATTGATCGAGGGCCACGTCGTGAGCGTGGCGGTGACGGTGGCGAACGCCGGCAATCAGAACGTGTCGGGCAGTTTTGACGTCACGTTACAGGATGCGACCGCGGGCGTGACGATCGGCACCCAGACGGTGAGCGGACTCGCGATTGGCGCGGCCGCGACGCGCACGTTCTCCTGGGATCTGACGGGCGCGGCCATCGGCCAGCACACGCTCATCGCGACGCAGAGCTTGAGCGACGACAACGCCGACAACAATCAGCGCACGACAGTCGTCACGGTGAATCCGAAGCCCACCGATATCGCCCTGACGAACATCACCGGACCGGCTCGTGTGACGGTGGGAGACGTCGCACACGTCATCGTCACGGTGCAAAACGTGGGCGAGACGGATGTCGCTTCGAGCTTCGCCGTGGAGCTGACCGACGGGACCGCCGGCGGCGTGACGGTCGGCACGCAGAACGTCCCCGGTCTCGCGATCGGCGCCACGACGACGGTCGATATTCCGTGGAACACCACGGGCGCGACAACGAACGGGCACATCCTGGTCGCGACACAGAAGCTTCCCGACAACGTCGTGACGAACAACGCCATCGCGATCCCGATCACCGTGCAGCCGCCGCCCGACGTCGCCGTGACCGGCGTGAGCACACCAGGCGCGGTGACGCTCGGAAGTACCGCTGCCATCGTGGTCACGGTCGAGAATGTGGGCGGGCAGCATGTCGGGGGCTTCGACATCGTGCTGACCGATGCCACGGCCGGTACGACAATCGGCACGCAGGCGATTCCCGGGATGGCGATGGGGACAAACACGACGCGCACGTTCAGCTGGAACACCACGGGTGCTGCGGTGGGGAGTCACACCATCGTCGCAACACACACGTTGGCAGATGGCAGTCCCGCAAACAATCAGAGCTCTGCCACCATCAGCGTGAGCGCGCCGTCCGTCGATGTCGCCGTCAGCGCTCTGAACGTGCCCGCGACGGTGACGCGGGGGAGTACAGTCTCGATCGGCGTCACCGTCCAGAACACCGGTGGCGAGGCCGTCAGTACGACGTTTTCGGTTGTCCTCACCGATGCGACGGCCGGCGTGACCATCGGTACGCAGACCGTCAGTGGACTCGCAGGAGGCGCCAGTGCGACGCGCTCGTTCAGTTGGAATACCGCGAACGCCGCGTTGGGCGGGCACACCCTGGTGGCTACGCACAACCTGACGGACGCCAACTCGGCCAACAACCAGCGTTCCGCGACAGTCAACCTGGTGTCGGCACCGGCCGATCTCGCCCTGGCCAGTATCACCGGGCCGGCCCAGGTCACCGTGGGCGATACTGCGGCGGTCGTGGTCGCCGTGCAGAACGTGGGCGGGCAGGATATCACTGCCACCTTCGACGTGGTGCTGACCGATGGGGGGGCCAGCGGCGTCGTCGTGGGTACACAGTCGATCCCCGGACTCGCCGTGGGCGCGACCGTGACGCGCACATTTAACTGGAGCACCGCCGGAGTGACCACCGGCGGACACATCCTGATCGCGACGCAGAAGTATGCCGACGCGAATGCGAGCAACAACGCCCGCGCGGTCATCGTCACCGTGAACCCGCCCAGCCTCCATGTCGGGAATCTCACGGGTTCCAAGGCGCCGGGCGTGGACACCTGGTCGGCCACGGTTCAGATCACCGCGCACGACTCCAGGCACAACCCCGTGAACGGCGTGACGGTGCGCGGTCTGTGGAACGGCACCTCCCCTGAGGTGCAGTGCGTCACGAGTGATGCCGGCGGGAGTGGGACGTGCACCGTCGTTCTATCGGGCATTCCGAATACGACCGGGATGGTCTCGTTCGGGGTGACGGGTATGACGCTTTCAGGGTACGTGTACAAGTCAGCCGGCAATCACGACCCGGATGGCAGCAGCAACGGCTATTCGATTTTCGTGAAGCGTCTGTGAGGGCTGACTAAGCCCTTTGGCCCTACCGTCATTCCGGCAGGCGATTAGCTTCCCCCCGGCATGAATGTCATTCCCCAGCGCGTCAAGGATGGTTTTCTCGGGTTGATTGGACCCGTGGCGCGCGTCCTGATACGGGCGGACGTGCATCCGAACACGATTACGACGTTGGGCACGTTGGTGGTGGTGGCCTCAGGGGTCGCATTCGGCTTCGGCGCCATCCGTTTGGGTGGATTGCTGCTGCTCGTGAGCGGTGTGTTCGACCTCCTCGATGGCCAGGTAGCACGCCAGGGTGGGAAAATCACGACGTTCGGGGCCTTTTATGACTCCACTCTGGATCGCGTGGGCGAGGGTGCGGTCTTTACGGGCCTGATCTTCTATTTTTTGACCGCGGGGATTCCCAGCGAGATCGGGTTGTGGTCAGTGGCCGCGAGTGTGACCGCATTGGTCTCGTCGCTGTTGGTATCCTACACGCGGGCGCGCGCAGAGGCGCTCGGCGTGGAAAATAAGGTGGGCATCGCCGCGCGGGCTGAGCGCATTCTGCTGCTGGGCCTGCCGGCCCTCATCTTCGGCGCTGGGCCGTGGCGCCCTGGTGTTCTGCTGTTCTGGATTGTCGTCGTGCTCGCGATCGTCTCCGCGATCACGGTGGTCCAGCGAGTGGTGCATGTCGCGCGCGTGGCGCGCGGCGCCCCGCCACCTTCGCTGGTTCCAAAGCGTGAGACGTTGCCTGGGATCGCGGCGGCACGCCGCAAGGCTCATTAATGGAAATCACGCCCGCGAACGGGAAACTGGGTGTCATGCTCGTCGGTCTTGGGGCCGTGGCGACGACCTTCATTGCCGGCGTCGAGAACGTGCGGCGCGGCCGCTCCCTGCCCATCGGCTCGCTCAGCCAGATGGCGACGATCCGGCTCGGCAAACGAACCGAAAAGCGCGCTCCCAAGATCAAGGACTTCGTCCCGCTCGCCGAGCTGAACGACCTCGTCTTCGCCGCCTGGGACCCCATTCCCGACGATGCCTACGCCGCCGCCGTGAAAGCCGGCGTGCTCGACCGGCACGAGCATCTCGACCCGATCAAGGATTTTCTGCAGAGGGTCAAGCCGCTGCCCGCCGCCTTCGACCAGTACTACGTCAAGCGACTGCAGGGCACCAATGTAAAGCGCGCCAAGAACAAGCGGGAGC
>JBOHSJ010000233.1:0-10473 GCA_050733035.1 Gemmatimonadales bacterium
GACCGTTGCGGCGCCGCCCGCGCCAAGGCTCCTGGACACCGTGTCCAGCCTTCGCTTGGACGAAGCGGTTGTGAGTCGCGCCCTCGAGCGAGACACCCGCTCGCTGCGAGGACGGACGGGAGTGGGCACGACGCAGTGGCAAATCATCAGCCGCGGAGCGGCGACCACGCTCCTCGGGACGGATCCCGTCGGCCTCCCAGGCCTTGTCACCCGCAGGATTCGTCGCAGCCCCGCGCCAGACGCCACGGTGGTCGTCGAACAGGCGCTCGACTCGTCTACGGTGATTCAGATCTTCCAGCGGCCGGCGGACAGTCCCCGCTATCTCGTAGACGGCGTAATTGTCCGGCAAACCGAGCGCGACCGCGCCGCTCGGGAAGCTGCCCCCGCTGCGGCGCCGGCTCCCGTCGATCGTCTAGCGCGTTTCGTGGGAAGGCTGCGCGTGGAAATCTCCGGCCCGCTCTCGCTCGACTCGCTCAACCGGCTGCTGGAGCAGGTCGAGCCGCTGCCCTAGCCCTCGCGGCGCCGCCAGGCGATCAGCTCCGCCACGACACTGACGGCGATTTCTTCGGGCGTCACGGCGCCAATGGCGAGACCGACGGGGACGCGCACTCGGCCGAGACTCTTGGCCGGCACGCCGGCCTTGGTCAACCCTTTCGTCACGACGGCTTTCTTCCGTTTGCTTCCCAGCAACCCCACGTAGCCAGCCGGGGACGTCGCGACCCGCTCCAGGATCAAGGCGTCGTTGCGATGCCCGCGCGTAGCGATCACGACGGCATCGGCCGCCGTCAGTGGATAGCGCGCGAGCGCGTCATCTACATCCGCCGCCAACACCCCGACCCCGCCGGCAAACCGGGACGGATCGGCGTACTCGGCGCGATCATCGATCACGACCACGCGAAAACCAGCGGCTGCCGCGGCCTGCGCAATGGCGGCACCGACATGCCCTGCCCCGAAGACGAAGACTCGTGGCGCCTGCACCAACCGCTCCTCCATGAACCGCCCGTCGCGCGTCAGGGTCGCTGCTATCTGGGGACTAGGGCTAGGGCCGAGGGGTTGGAACGTCTTCAGAGGCGGATGGCTCCATTCGGTGGCCGTGCGGACCAGCCCCGACTCCGCAGTCGCCGCCGATTCGAGCACGGCGACATAGCTCTCGTCGGCGACGAGGGGCTCGACGAAAATGTCCACCGTGCCGCCACACGACAGCCCCAAGTCGCCCGCCAGATCCGCGTTGAGATGATGCGTCAGCTGCGCAGGCGCGCGCCGGCCCTGCGCCTCGAGCGCGGCAGCGATGACCTCCGCCTCGACGCAGCCGCCGCCGACCGAGCCGATCAACCGGCCCGCGGCGCCCACCAACATCTTCGTGCCTGCGGGCACCGGCGTCGAACCGCGCACCCGCGCGACCGTTGCGAGTGCGCCGGAGGCTCCCTCGCGAATCAGATCAGCCGCGGCACGCCAGACATTCATGGCTGAAAAATTAAACTCCCGGAGCGTTATCTGCTCCGGGAGCCGTCGTTCTCGCCGTGTATCGCTTTACTGGACGACGAGCACCCCGTTCATGCCCGCGTGGATGGTGCAGTGATACGTGTAATTCCCTACCACGACCGTGGGCGCATAGTCGGCGTCGCCCGCGGCCCGGTTGCCGGAACCCGTGGGGAGCGGGTTCGGTCCCGTCTGCCAGGTCACGTTGTGAGTGACTGCGCCGGGCGCCCATGTGAAGGTGATTGTGCCAGCCGGTATGGTATCTGGCGTTGGAGTGAACTGGTTGTTGCTCACCGTGATCGTCGTAGAATGGCCGCCTCCCGGTGGAGGTGGCGGTGGTGGGCCGGGCGGCGGGGGCGGCGGCGGACCGCCGTATCCGGTGCTACCGCCGCTGCATCCCGCCACAATGACCAGTGCCGCGACGGCCAACGCACGAAACATCGGCATGATCCCTCCACGAGGGGAAAGAGGTCAGCCGAGTTCTACACCCGCTTTTGTGAAAAGGCTAGTGCTGCTCGCGCTCCAGCGCGTCGGCAGCGAGCCGAGGCGAGATGATCGGATAGCGGCCCGCGAACCATGCCCACGACAGCAGGAAAAGTCCGCCAAAGAAGAGCGCCATCCCCACTTCGGGAATTCCCAGCGCCGGGCCGGCGCCATGGTTGATGGATGGCACCACCTCGAGGTAGCGCTCCAGCCAGATCCCCACGAGGCTCACGATCGCGAAGCCGACCATGGTGGGCGCGAACTTCTTCGGCTTCTCACCGAGCAGTCCGATAAACGGGATCAGGAATATCAGGAAAAAGACCGCGATGCCGACTGGCCGCCACGCACCCGCGAGACGGTAAAAGATGAAGTACGTCTCTTCGGGGAGGTTGCCGTACCAGATCACGAGAAACTGCGAAAACATCAGATAGGCCCAGAACACGCTGAATCCGAAGCACAGCTTCGCAAGGTCATGCTGCTGGCGCTTGGTGTAGATGCCGTCCAGGCCCATGGTGCGGCGCAACGTGATGGCGAGTATCGCCAGCATCATGAGGGCCGAGAGAAAGCTGCCCATGAAATAGAAGATGCCGAACAGGTTGCTCACCCATTTGTGTGCCAGCGACATCATCAGGTCGAAGGCGAGCAAGCTATACCCGGCCGCGAACGCAAGCACCAGGATGGCCGCGTCGCGGGAGATCGGCACGGAGTCTTCCTTGCGATCGACCGGCTCGCCCGCGGCCAGCTCGCGCACGTCGGGTGCCGTATCGCGCCGCACGAATCGCCACGACAGCCACGACAGTACCACCAGGATCGCGCCGTTACGAACGAAGAACCACTTGCTCGTGAGCCACCATCCGACGTCCGGTCGCGGCTCGTGAATCCAGGTGAAGATGTACTGGCGGCCGATGAAGAGCCCGATGAACAACACGACGGCGACGGTGGTAAACGCGACACCAGCTTCCGCGAAACGAATGACGACGCCGGACCAGTGGCCCTTGGCGAGCTTTTGGGTAGCGGCGAACACGACCATCCCCTGCGCCAGCCCGATCCAGAACATGAAGTTCGCGTGGTAGGCCCACCACGTCCGTTCCGGATGACCGCTCATCAATCCCAGCACGAGCACGATGCCGCCGAGGATCGCGGCGACGGCGCCGAACAGCATGAACCGCGCGACCGGGGCCTGACGCGCTTTCTGCGCGAGGTCGGCCCGGCGGGCCGTCGCCACGGTCACTGATTGCCCCTGGACAGCACCTGCAGGCTGCGCACGTAGTTCACGAGATCCCAACGGTCGTTGCCGTGGATCTTGTCGCCGTAGCGCGGCATCAGACCGCGGCCCATGCGCTGCGCTTCGACGATCATGCCGTAGATGGCACCGTCGGTCATCCGCGGCCGCGCGGGATCCACCAGCGAAATTACTCCGGGGAATGGCCCACCCCCGGCGAGCGAAACGGGACCGTCCCCGCGCCCGCGGTCGCCGTGGCACACCTCACAGTACGTCTGATAGACCCACTGGCCGCGGTTCAGCGATTCGGCAGTGCGGGTCCGCGGATTGGTGAGCCGGTCCGCGTTCTCACGCGTAATCGGCAGCTCGGCGTTCTCGACCGGAACCGTCCCCGCGACGGGCGGAATCGGCCGGGCATACGGCTTGATGCTGCGCTGGTGCCGCATCGTCGAGAACCACCCGACCTTGTGCACGACGGTGTCGGGATTGCATGCGCACAGCAGCGCGAGAGCGGCGAACAGCAGCGCGCGCCTAGCCACGGCGCACTTCCTCGGCACCGCTCTCCCGCAGCAATCCCTCGACCTTGGCGGCCTTGTCCGATCCCGCCGGCACGAAGATCCCGAAGCGGTCGTTCGAGAAGCGCGCGTCGTACTGGATCGTGCCCGCGCGGCGCGCCGCGAACAGCGCGTTGAACACGATGCCGAGAATCGTGGACAACGCCCCGAACAGAATCGTCATCTCGAACATGATGATGACGTAGGGCGGGATCGAGCCGACCGGCTTGCCCCCGACCACGATCGGCCAGTCGTACGACATCCACAGCGTGAGCCACGCGCCGATGGCGCAGCCCGCGATGCCGCCGATCAGCGTGAACGCTCGGACCGGGCTCACGGACTGCCCGAGCGCGTCCTCGATTTCGTGGCGCGGAATCGGCGAATACACGGTGAAATCGGTGAAGCCCCCCGCGCGCAGCTTCTTGATGGCGTCCAGCGTCGCGTCGAGAAACGCGAACACCCCGAGCACGCCCGCCGTCGGCGGCGGCTGAAAGATCTCCTGGAGCGGCTTGGGGAGCGCGATCATGCGTGCGCGCGCGACGCTTTGCGGCGTGGAGGTGGAAGGACTTCCTTCACTTCGCTGATCGACACCGCGGGGAAATTCTTCACGAACAAGAGGAACCACATGAAGAACCACCCGAAGCTGCCGGCCATGATGCCCCAGTCGGCCCACGTGGGATTGTAGACCGCATTCGCCCACGTCGTGTACGGCTCGCCCGCCAGCGACACGACGATGATGACATAGCGCTCGAACCACATCCCGATGTTCACGAAGATCGAGATCACGAACAGCGCCGTGATATTGGTGCGGACCTTCTTGGACCAGAGCAGCCAGGGCAGCAGCCCGTTACAGATGTTCATCGTCCAGCTCGCCCACCAATACGGGCCGAAAGCCCGATACCAGAACGCCGCGCGTTCGTGCGGATTCCCGCTGAACCAGGCGACGAAGTTCTCGGTCAGGTACGAGAAACTCACGATCGAGCCCGTGAGCAGGCAGAGCTTGGCGAGGTTCTCGAAGTGGTGCAGCGTGATGATCTCTTCCAGATGAAACAGCTTGCGGATCGGTACCAACAGGGTGATCACCATCGCCACGCCGGAATAAATCGCGCCGGCCACGAAGTACGGCGCGAACAGGGTGGCGTGCCACCCCGGCACGATCGCCATCGCGAAGTCCCACGACACCACGCTGTGCACCGAGAGCACCAGCGGCGTCGCGAGGGCGGCGAGATACAGATAGCCGCGCGTGTAGTGACGCCATTGCTCGTTGGCGCCGGTCCAACCGAGCGACGTGAGCGTGTAGAGCTTTTTGCGCCATCCAGTCGCGAGATCGCGCACCGCCGCGACGTCGGGAATGAGCCCCATGATGAGGAAAACCGTCGACACGGTGAAGTACGTCCCGATCGCAAACTCGTCCCAGATGAGCGGCGACTTGAAGTTGGGCCAGAGGCCGCGCTCGTTCGGGTACGGAATCAGCCAGTAGAAGTACCATTGCCGCCCGATGTGAATGAGCGGGAACAGCCCCGCCGTCATGACCGCGAACACGGTCATGGCTTCGGCGGTGCGGTACACGGCCGTGCGCCAACCGGAACGGAACAGGAAGAGAATCGCGGAGATCAGCGTCCCGGAGTGCGCGATACCGACCCAGAATACGAAGCAGGTGATGAACACCGCCCAGTACACCGGGTGCGAGTAGCCGGCGAGACCAAGGCCGTAGCGGATCAGATACACCAGCGTGATGATGCCGATGGCGAGCAGCACGACCGCCGCGCCGAGCAGCAGGAAATAGCCGCGCGACGGCGTGCCGAGCGTCCGCGCAATGGTGCGCGTGACGTAGTCGTATGTCACCCGTGTCGGCGACGCTTGTTCAGTCATGACCGGCGGCGCGGGCGGGTGCGCGTGTGTCTTGCGCGACGACGCGCGCGAGATACGTGATCGCGGGCTTGGTATTCAGCCCGGCGAGCACGTGATAGCCGCGCGGATTGCCGGCGAGCCGGAAGACTTCCGAGCGGCGGTCGTTGAGATCGCCGAAGACGATCGCTTCCGACGGGCACGTTTGGGCGCAGGCGGGGACGATGTCGCCGTCGCGCACGTTGCGGTCCTCGAGGCGCGCCTGGTTCTGCGCGCCGCGGATCCGCTGCACGCAGAAGGTGCATTTTTCCATCACGCCCTTCTCGCGCACCGTGACGTCGGGATTGAGCAGCATCGAGAGGGGCTCGGGCCACGCCTCGTACGCGCCGTCCCGCTCCGCGTAGTTGTACCAGTTGAAGTAGCGCACCTTGTACGGGCAGTTGTTCGAGCAGTACCGGGTCCCGACGCAGCGGTTGTAGACCTGACCGTTCAACCCGTCGGGCGTGTGGTAGGCCGCGTAGACCGGGCACACGGGCTCGCACGGCGCGTTGCCGCACTGCTGGCACAGCATCGGCGAGCTGACGGCACCATGCGGCCCGCCATGCTCGTCGGTGAGCCAGTAGCGCTCGAGTCGCAGCCACGACATCTCACGGCCCCGCTGCATCAGCTCTTCGCCCACCGTCGCGATGTTGTTCTCTGCGTAGCAGGCGGTGACGCACGCGGAGCAGCCGGTGCACTTCGAGAGATCGATCGCGAGACCCCAGCGCGGCTGCTCGCCGCGATAGTTGCCGAGCTCCGCCTTCTCGTGCTGCCGCTCAGCCCACCATTCGACGGCCTCCGCCGCGTATTCCGGCGTTTCCTCGTGGTGGAAGGGATGCTCGCCCGCCTTCAAAGCCCGGGCGCGCGGCAGCTCCAGAACCTCGACCGAGCCTTGCCCGCGTTCGCGCGGGCTGCCTTCCGTCGTGACGATCTTGCGATGCTCGCCGGTCTTGGTCGCGCTGGCGGTTACGGCAAAGTTGCGGCCGCCGTATGCGTTTGCCTGGACGCCGAGCAGCTCGAACGCGTTTGCGGAGCGGCCTTTGGCGTAGCGGCCGTACGCGCTGTGTCCCTGGCCCGTGGGCACGGCGAGGACGTCGGGCCGCACCGAGGCGGTGATCCACACGGGGAACTTCTGCGCGCCAAAGTCCGACTTGAGGAGCAGGAAGTCGCCGGTGGCGAGCGTCCAAGCCCGGGCGGTATCGGGGTGCACTTCGACCCAGCTGTGCCATGCGATCTTGGAGACCGGATCCGGCAGCTCTTGTAGCCACGACTTGTTCGCACCGCGCCCGTCGTGCAGCACGGGATGGGGGAAGACCACGACGGTCTGCTCGCCGGACCGTTCGTCCTCACCCCCTGACCCCCGCTCCTGCCGGAGAGGGGGAACGATGGCTGAAAGATCTGCGGCGAGCCGCACCGCGCGCGCCGGCGCGTCGCCGTAGACCCCACCGCGTTGCAGCGCATCGAACCAGAACTGATCGAACCCCGCGCCGCGGCCCGTGCGGTACTTGGTCTGCAGATAGTCCTGGAACGTGCCGCTGCGGCCGGCGAGCCGCAGCACGACGTCTCCGGTCTGCCTGGTATCGAACACCGGCTGGACCACCGGCTGCTGGAGCGCGGTGACGCCGGCGCGTGGCCGGCTGTCTCCCCACTGCTCGAGCGGGTGATGATCCGGCAGGATCATGTCGCATGCGGCGGCGGTCTCGTCCACGTACGACGAGAAACTCACCTTGTACGCCACCTTGCCGAGCGCCTGCTGGAACGCGCCGGGGAGGGAGTGCGCGGGATTGGTGCCGTGAACCAGCAGCAGCGCGACACGGCCAGCCGCCATGTCGGCCGTGAGCCCGGCGATCTCGCCGAACGTGTTCGTCGAGCCGACGCCCAAATCGGCGCCGAATGTCACGAGCGAGCCGACCGCGCCGACGACGTAATTCAGGATGTTCACCGCCGCCACGATCTCGGCGCCGTTCGCGTACTGTGTGGCGATGCCGCCCGCGACGGCGAGTCCGCCGCGTGAATTGGCGAACTCGGTCGCCAGGCGAACGATCGCCTCCTGCTCGACTCCGATCGCCTCGGCGACGGCGCGTGGCGTGTAGCTACTCAGGAAACCGGAGAGCCGTGCCGCATCCGCGGGGACCGGCGCCAGCCGCCGGCTGACAATTATTTGCGCCAGGGCGAGGGCGAGCGTGCCCTCCGTGCCCGGACGGACCGCGATCCACTGGTCGGCGTTCATGCCGGTGAGCGACAGCCGTGGACCGACGTACACGAACTTCGCCATCGACGCGGGCCGCCCGGCGTCGAACGCGTGCGAGCGTGCGAATCCGTTCTGGAATTCGACCGGCGACAGCCAGGTGTCGAGGAAGTCGGCGCCGAACGAGAGCAGGTATCTGGCGTTCGCGAAGTCGTAGGCCGGCAGGGACGCCGTGCCGAACGCCATGCGGTTGCCGGCGCGCAGCGCCTCGAACCCGAACGCTTCGTAACTCATGCGGCGCCCGCCCACCTGCCGCATCCATTCGTCGACCAGGTCGCCGAACGTCGAGACCTCGGCGCCCGTCAGGAAGACGACGCCCTTGCCGCGCGCCTCGGCGACTTTCGCGCTGAGACGCTGGATGGCGCCGTCCCAATCGATGGCTTCGAACGCGCCGCTCGCGTTGCGCACCATCGGGTGATCCACGCGATCGGGATTGTAGAGTCCCTGGATCGCGGCTTGGCCGCGCGCGCAGAGGCGGCCGCGATTGATCGGCGAATCGGGATTGCCCTCGAGCTTGACGGCGCGTCCCTCGCGCACGCGCACCCGCACGCCGCAGCCCGCGGCGCATTCACGGCAGGTCGTGGCGTAATAGGTGGCGGTGCCCGGGATCTGATCCTCGGGTTGGATCAGATACGGAATGAGCCGCTCGGTGGGCTCGGGACCGATGCCGCATGCGGACACGGCGGCCGCACCAGCGCCGGTGACGCCGAGAACCTTCAAGAACCGCCGGCGGTTGATGGGTTCGGTCATGTCAGTAATGGCACACGCTGCAATCGCGGCTCACTTTGTTTTCGACGTGGCAGCGGACGCACCACCCCATCTTCAACGTCGAGACCTGGTAGACCTGCGGCATTGTTTGCACGTCGCCGTGGCAATTCGCGCACGCTCCGGTCCCCAACGCCTTGATGTGGCGCATGTGCGGGAACCGCACGAACCCCGGCAGCGCGTGGATGCGAGTCCACTCCGGCGGCTTCCGCTCCCGCCACGCGTCACGAACCTTCTTGATCTCGGCCTGATGCGATGGGGTGGATCCCCCGACCAGCTGGTGGCACCCCATACACGTCTGCAGCGACGGAATCCCCGACGCGCTCGAGATCGACGCCGAGTAGTGGCAATACATGCAGGGGATCTTGTCCTGCCCGGCATGGATGTCGTGCCGGAAAAAGATCGGCTGGCGCGGCCCCTGGAGGTCGCCGGTATCGCTGACGACGGGAGCCTGATAGCGCGATGGAGAAGAGGAAGCCGATTGTGCCTGCTGGCCGCTAAGGCCCACAGGCGGGAGGGCGAGAATCAACACCACAACCGCAGCTAAACGCAGATGGCCTCTAATGGCTGGGGTCTTCTGCTAGCTCCGAAGGCTCACGAATGTAACAACGGCTACTCCGGGCGCGCCAGTAGTTGGTATTTCAATCGAACGACGTCTACAAATGCCTGAACGGCGTCGAGATCGGCGAATTCCATCCAGCAATGGCGCACGCCGTCGAACAACGACCCGTCGCGCACCGCTTGCTTGATCACGCGGGGCAATCCATTGGTCGCGCTGATCTCTTGCTCTTCGAGTCCCGACAACACGAACGTCCCGCTCACGCCCGACTGCATGGGGTGCAGGTAGCCCAGCTTGCGGCCGCCCACCTCGTACATCCACACCCATTTCCAGGTCGTGCCGAGGTAGACGACTTGCTCGGTGACGTGCCGCAGGTTGCGCAGCTCTTCGCGCGCCTTCTTGAATCGTTGGGCGGCGCGGGGCGGCAAATCACGAACGGGCTGATCGGGCTTCGGTCGTTGGCGCGGGCTGAGGTAGAGATGACTCGCCCAGTAGTCAGTGGTCGGCTTGATCATGGCGCCCCAATAGTACGGGTGCGGTCAAGAGCCGGAAGCGGGCGGGGTCGAGCAGGCGGCCGCACGACTGTTGGGGCACCGCCATTCGGCCGTCCTTCCCCATGATCAGCTTGATGACGTCGCCGTTGCGGCCAAACCAGCGGCTGGAGGGCTCGAGATCGGAGGGGTAGACGAAGAGCGGCAGCGACGCCGCGGCCAGCGCTGCCTGCGAGCCAATGCCCGATTCGGGCATCGTCCCGGCCCAAAGCTGGGCGCCGTACTCAGCGGCTAGACGATAGATGCGACACACCTCCGCGAGGCCGCCCACCCGGTGGACCTTGATGTTCCACACCTTGGGCCCGTGGATGGCCATGATCTGCCGCGCGGCGCGCGCATCGCGCAGGGTCTCATCGAGGCAGACCGGCGTCCGGAGAGCTGCGGCGAGGCGCGCGTGGCCAACGAGGTCATCAGGATGGAGCGGCTGCTCGATGTACAGGAGGCCGGCGTCATCCAGCGCGCGCAACGCCGTCTCGTCGCGCGGCCATTCGTACGCGCCATTCGCATCCACCGTCAGCGGCAGCGTGGTGCCCCCCCCCGCCATCCCCGCGCGCGCGGCAGCAACCGCGGCGGCGTCCCACCCCGGCGCGACTTTGATCTTCACACGCCGGTAGCCGCGCTGCAGCGCGTCGTAGACCCACTTCGTCAGGACGTCCGCGCGCCGCTCGGGCGGGATCCCGAGCGCCACGCCACAGTCCACGGCGCTCGCCGGCGCCGCGCCGAGC